>JAQSWN010000040.1 GCA_029266615.1 Polyangiaceae bacterium | reverse complement strand
CTCAGCCGGACGCGTTTCGCGCCGCCCAGGGCGCGCTCGCGGAGCTGAAGCACGTGTACGAGGTCGAGCTGCGGAGCGCGCTCGAGGGCTGAGCCTTTGACTACGGAGTGTAGGCCTGCGCCTCCCAGATACTGAGCCAGGCGCTGCTATCGCTGTTGTTGCCAGTCATGGTGACGGTCACGCTCGACCCGGTCGTCGCCGGGAACGTCGTTTCCCAGTAGCCGGTGCCGGTCGTGGTCGTGCCCGTGAACACCACCGTAGAGCCTACCGAGATGCGCAGCGGGTAGGTGCGGGTGGCGCCGTTGTACAGCAAGAGCCGCACCTTCCCGATGCTCGCTGATTGCGCGAGACCGAAGGTGACGCTCGCGGTGGCGAGCACGCCGGTGTTCGCGTAGCGCGTCGTTTCGCTATTGTCGTAGGCGTCCGCGGGCGGCGTCTGGAACGCGCCGGAGGTGCCGGACGTAATCGTGAGGCGCGTGCCCGACGGCGGCGGTCCGGCCGCACCAGCCGTTACCGCGCGCCGCGTGAGCGAAGGGCTCGACCAATGAAGCTTGGCTACGGCGCCGCCGCCATTCTCGTAGAACTCCATGCGGATGGGGTAGCTCTGGCCAGCGACGAGCGCGACCGTCGCGGTATTCTCGGTCGGGCCGTGATCGGTGAAGTTGTCGATCACGAGCACGTTGTTGACCCAGAGCCGCACCCCGTCGTCGCTCACCGTGTAAAAATTGTAGGTCTCGCTGAACTGCGGCACCACATTGCCGGTCCAGCGCACGGAGAACGTATCGCCTTGCATGCCCGTCGCCGGCGCCGCGGCCCCCCAATCGAAGTCGATGGTCGGATCCGCTCGCGTCACGAACAGGCCGGTGAAGTTCTGATTGTCGTAGTATTCGGCGTTGAACCCGCCGGTTTCCGCGAGCGTCGCCGTGAACGTCGCGTTCGCGTTGGGCGTGGTCACGGAGTGCGTCGCGGCGCCGCCGTCGGACCAGCTCGTGAACGTGTACGTCTTGCCGGCGGACGTTTGGGGGGAAACGACGCCGATGTCCCGCTGCACGCCCACGACGCTGGGGAAGGTGAGGGGAGTCGTCGCGGGTTGCCCGTCCAGAGTGACCGTGAGGCCAGACGGCACGGTCGCCAACGTGAGCTGCCGAAGCACGGGCGAGACGTCGCGCGACGTCGTGGACGTGAGCCCCGACGAGTCACGGACCGTGAGGTGCACGCGATAAAAGACGCTCGTCTCCGTGTGACCGGTGCTGGGGACGGCCCAAGCGCCGCTCTTGATGCCGACCACGTCTTGCAAAGCGGGGTGAATGTGTTGGTCGTGGTGCAAGTCGATGCGCCAGGTGAAGGCGCTGGCCGGTAGAGTTCCGTCCTCCGCATCCGTGCCGGTTCCGCTGAACGTCAACGTGCTGCCGCCCGTGTACGTCGCGCCCACGCTCGGTGCGGTGATGCTCACGCTCGGCGCCTGATTGGACGTGACGGTGAGGGTCGCGGCGTTACTGGTCGCGCTCCCGAAGCCGTTCGTCACTACCGCCCGAAACTGCGCTCCGTTGTCGGCAATTTGCGCGCTTCCGAGACTATAGCTCGCCGCCGTTGCGCCGCTGATGTTCGCGCCGTTCCGCTGCCATTGATACGACAGCGGGGCACTGCCGCTGGCGGAAACCGTGAACGTCACCGCCGCCCCGACGGGCACGGTGCGGCTCGCGGGCTGGGTCGCGATCGCGGGCGGCTGCGACATCGGGAAAGAAATCTTGCCCACTGAGCCGTTGCCGCGCGCCAGATAATAAAGCGCGCCTTCCGGCCCGACCCGAATGTCCACGACCGCGTTCAGGCCGGTGGCGAACACGGTGGCGGCGCCAGTCGCGGGATCGAGCTTACGCATCCAACCGTTGCAGTAGTCGGCGAAAAAGTATTTGCCGACGTAGCTACTCGGGAACTGCGCCGTCGTAGGGTCGTAGAACGCGCCGCCCGTGATCGCGCAGCCGCCGTTCGTGCCGCTCGCGTGAGAATACGTGAACACGGGGCTGGTGAAGGCGGGGTTCGTCGTCGCACCTTCGGTCGTGGGCCAGCCGTAGTTCCGCCCGACGCCGCCCGCGTTCACTTCCTCCCACGCGCCGTTGCCGACGTCGTTAATCAAGATCGCGCCGGTGCTGCGCCGCACGTCGAACGTGAACGGGTTACGTAGACCGAGCGCCCAGATTGCGCGATTGAGACCGCTCGTGCTGGCGAAGAAGGGGTTGTCGGTCGGGATCGTGCCGTCCGAATTGAAGCGAAGCATCTTGCCGAAAGGCGTGGTCATGCTCTGCGCGTTCGAGCCGGTGGCGTTGTCACCCACGGCCACGTACAGCTTGCCGTCGTTGCCGAAGTGAAGCGCGCCGCCGTTGTGATTGGTGGCCGAGCTGAGGGTTGGCAAATTCACCAAGATCGTCTCGCTGCCGGCGAGCACGACGTCACCGTTCGCCTTGAAGCGGCTAATGCGGTTGTGGGTGCCGCCGGACGTCGTCGTGTAATAGACGTAAATGAACTGATTGGTCGAAAACGCCGGATCGAACGTCAATCCGAGCAGGCCACGCTCGCCGGCGCTGTCCACGGGGACGGTCAAGAACGCCTGGGTGAGCAGCGCGCCGTTCTTCACCACGCGCAGCGCCCCCGTCTGCTGCGCCACGAACAAGCGCCCGTCCGGCGCGAACGCCATGGCCGTCGGATTCGAGATGCCGGTCACGACCGTCGTATCCGTGAAGCCACTATCCAGAACCGTTGCGGCTTGGGCCACCGTTCCTAGTGGCTCGGCCTCTCTTTCTTGTTCGGAGCCCGTGCAGCCGACGAATGCCGCAAACCCCAACGCCGAGCACGCGACGAACGCAGTCGCGCGTGAAAGCCATCCCCGGGATGTCTCGCGATCGATCATGGCAGTCCCTCTTCCGACAGCGTCGCTCACCGACTCACGCACGGCTCGCGACAGTGAGGGGCCTTGTCTACTGCACGCGATTCGTGAAGCCGATGCGGCGAATCGCCCGCTGCGATTCGCTACAGGAATGCCGGCTCCGCCTTTCGAACGAGCGATTGATATTTACTACCAGCCCCGAAAAAGCAGCTCGGATGTAGGTTCAGCGACGCTTCAGCGCACGTATCATTCGATGTCGCTGAGCCCACAGAACGCTGCTAGGTCGAGTTGTCCTGCGCAAGGACACGGTCACGGAAGGCAGACCATTGCTCGCCAAGGCTCGCGAGCCACCAGTACGTGAGGACGCACCCAGCTGGCGAACCCGAACATCAGCGCGTTGATATGTCGCTAACCGAATCGTCACGGAAGGATAGTCTCGGCAGACAGCACCGGCGTGCGCTTGTCGTCGAGCGCAAAGCGGATCCGCGTGAGCGGGCCGACTAGGTTGTACAGTGCCGGGCCAAACAACTGAGCGGCTTGGGGGACTACGCGGGCTTGCGTAAGACCCTTGCGAACCTGCCGATCAACCTGGTTGCTCGGGCCAGCTGCGCGGCCTCTGCTCCGCTCATGCGCACAGACGAAGCCGCCCCTATTAATCAACTCGCTTGGGGTCACTTCTGACAAGGAACGTGGTCTGCCTCCGCCGCGACCGAAGATCACGTCAGCTCGATCGAGCCCGATACGAGTTCGACGACTATTGAGTAGCCCAAAGATTGCCCATCCGGCCTCTCCGGGTGAAACCCGGGCGGCCTGAGGGCCGGTCGCACGCACGGCGACGTCGCGCCCGCGCAGTCCATGCTAATTAGCCTAACGGGCGATGTCCGAGGGCCTTTCGAACACGACGACGCGCGAGGAGTCGGTGCTCGACGCGCGCGTCAGTGGGCTCGCGCTCGAATGGGTTTGGCCGACCTCGCGAATCGATAGCCTGCAAGGCGGCAAGCTGAGCATCGGTCGCGACCACGAAGCGGCCATTCGCATCGAGGGCTCCGGTGTGTCTCGTCATCACGCCGAACTGTACCGCCAAGGACCGCTCTACGTGATTCGTGACTTGGGCAGCACGAATGGCACGTGGGTTGCCGGCCGGCGCATCGAGCATGCACCCGTTCACCCCGGCAGCGTCATCCGGATCGGCGAGTGGGTCGCGGTAGTCGTTTCGCGTATGGAGGGGCCTCCCGCAGTAGAATTTTCGGAGCTTGCACCCGGTCTGTTCGGCGGGGCCGCTATCGCCGAGCTGCTATCTCCATTGAAACGCGCGGCTACTTCGGCGTTGCCCGTCCTATTGATTGGAGCCACTGGTACAGGCAAGGAGCGACTTGCATGCGCTGTTCATCATCTCAGTGGCCGAAAAGGGCCGTTCCTTGCCCTCAATTGCGCTGCCTTGCCGGAACAGTTGGCGGAGTCCGAGCTATTCGGACATCGGCGAGGTGCGTTCACAGGCGCGGAGCGCAATAGCCCCGGGTATTTTCGCGCGGCCAATGGCGGCACGCTTTTTCTAGACGAAATGCCAGAGTTAGCCGCAACTCTGCAAGCAAAGTTGCTGCGAGTGGTCGAAGACCGTCAGGTCATGGGCCTGGGCGAAGTTAGCAGTACGCCCGTTGATGTGCGCATTGTGAGCGCTAGTCAGAAGCCGCTGCATGAGCTCGTCGCGGGAGGTAGACTGCGAGCAGACTTGGCGGCTCGGTTGGGGGGGCTTGAACTGCTCATTCCGCCACTCGCGTCGCGACGTAGCGACATTGCTGGCCTCTTCTCTCAGTTCCTGAAGCAGCAGACAGGAGGCCGACCGCCTGCAGTCGAGGCGCGGGTCGTTGAAGCACTGTGTCTGCATCATTGGGCGGGGAACGTACGCGAATTGGAGCTCTTGACGCGACGTTTGCTGGCGGTGCATGGCCACGAGCCAAAACTGAGACGACAGCACCTACCCCCCGAGCTGCGTGCGGTCACTGAAAACTTGAGCGCGCGTTCGCCGCAGTCAAGCTCGCAGATGGGTCGACGAGACCACGAGCTCGCCCGCTTGCGACACGAATTGGCCCAAAATGGTGGCAACGTCAAAGCGGCTGCCGCCGCCATGGGAGTCTCGCGTCAGCGGGTCTATAGACTGCTGGAAGGTGACGCAGACCTGGCTCCGGCACGAGGCAGCGAGAATGAATCCGGCAACTGACAACGCGGAGCACAGAAACTCCGAAGTCGGCACCGCGTTGAGGACCATTGAGAGTAGGATCGGGCAAGTTATCGCAGGCACGTACAAGCTGACGCGCTACATCGCATCGGGCGGAAGCGGCCACGTGTTCGAAGCAGCACACGTGAGGCTCGGCAAGGCGTTCGCCGTGAAGCTGCTGCGGGCCGAGTTGGACACGCATCGCAAAGTGGCCCATCGCTTTCGCCGAGAAGCCCAGACGATAGCCGGCTTGAAAAGCGAGTATGTAGTGGGCGTCGTGGATTGCGGCGAGCTTGAGGACCGTACGCCGTATGTTGTGATGGAACTCTTGGAAGGCGAAGACCTGCGGAGCCTTCTCGAGCGTGAAGGCTCGCTACCAGCGCGCCGTGCTCTACACCTCATGATGGACGCCTGCCTCGGTTTGTCTGTCGTGCACCGCGCCGGTCTAGTTCACCGGGATCTCAAGCCGGAAAATCTCTTCGTCGCGCGACGTGAGACCGGTGAAGACTGGTGTAAAGTGCTGGACTTCGGAATCGCGAAGATGGAGTCAAGCCTCGTAACCGCTCAAGACGCCATCGTGGGCACCGTTCGATACATGGCTCCCGAGCAGATCTCGCAAAGCGACAAGATCGGGCCCGCCACGGACATATATGCCATTGGCGCAGTGCTGTACGAGTGTCTATCGGGGAAAGCTGCACATGGCGGCGTGACCGTCCAAGAAGTGATGTTCAGCGTAATGAACAGGACACCAGCCCCGCTCTCGGCGCTTAACCCAAACCTTCCCATGTCCGTGGTTCAAATCGTGGATAGATGCCTATCGAAGTCCACGAAGGACCGGCCGCAAACTGCACCGCAGCTTTTTCAGCTACTTCGAGCACTGACCGAGGCACGTGAGTCAACGGCGCCTGACTCGACCTGGTCCAATGCCTACGCGCCGAGGCGATCAGCGCTAACCAAATATCTATTCGAGGGGCGGGCGCCAACGACGAACGCGGCCTTGCTAGTGTTGGGGGCCGCTCTACTCGGCGCGGCCGCTGGCTGGCATGCGAGACGGGCTCTTGCACCAGCACAAGAACGAAAAGAAATGCTTCAGCAAGAGTCCTGCTGCGCAGTGCCCCCCGCGGCCTCCGCCGCACCCAGCGCGGTCGCAGCCTCCGTGTCCTTGGTGACCGTGGGCTCCGCCAGCAGCCTTGCGGCGCCGCGGCGAGCCCCTGTTCCCTACCCAGCGGACCAGAAGAGGCTGCCGCAGCCAGTTCCGTTGCTCCGCCTCGACTCCGCCAATCCTTACGAACGATGAGTCTCCACATTGCTCTCGCGACGCTTTGGCTTCTCTGCACGACCAGCGCCGCTGCCCAAACCTCTCACGACTCGACCGGTCAAGCGCGTAGCCACTTCGAAGAAGGGCTCGCCCAGGCGCAAAAAGGGGATCTCAGTCGCGCGCTCATCGAGTTCCAGGCGGCCTATGCGATCCATCCGCATTTCTCGGTACTATACAACATCGGTCAGGCACACGCGATTCTGGGGGCGCCCATTGCTGCGATCGCAGCATTCGAGCAGTATCTCGCTAACGGTGGAGCGCGCGTGTCACCATCGCGCCAGCGCGAAGTTCGTGCCTTAATCGAAACCAATCGAGAGCGCATCGGGACACTGCGTATCGGGCGAGCGAGCGAGCAGACACGCATTTGGCTAGATGGTAAGGAGCTCACCCGATCCCAGCTTGGGACGGCCATCCCAATCGTCATTGGTCGACATTCGGTGTTGATCTCAGCCGGAACGGGCATGCCGGAGTCGCGGATAGTGGATATAGGGCCCGGAGAAGAGACGCAGTTGCGCCTCCCGGAGCTTCGAGTTCCGTCGCTCGCCTCGCAACCCGTGCCCGCGTTGCTTGGCGTGGTGTGTCCGCTCCCTGGAGTCGTTATAAACATACCTGGAGTCGCCCGAGCAGAAACGCCACTCTCAGCGCCTCTGCTCGTGCCGCCCGGGAGGCTGGACGTGTACTTTACCAGACTGGGCTATCTGACCGCGTCGGAATCAGTCACCGGCAAGTCAGGAGTGCTTCAAACGACGTACTGCAGGCTGAAGGCTACCTCACCACTCCATCGCAGTTTGTCGGCACGGCTCGTGGTCCGAACGACCCCCTCGGACGCCGCGGTGCGTATCGATGGTCAGCCTTATGGTGGCGCGCCGCTGCCCGTAGGGCCGCACCACGTGGAAGTGACGCGTGATGGCTTCCGTTCAGAGACACGAACTATCTCGCTCGACCCAGGTCAGGTGGCTTCGTTAGACACCGTCCTCATGCCGACCGCGGAAACCCTGAGGCGCGAGGCCGCCGCCGTCAGGCGGCAAAAGATCTTGAGTGTGACGCTTGCGAGCGTCGGTGCCGCGGTCGCGGCCACGGGGGTCGGCCTCTTCGTGTGGAACTCACGTCGCTACGATGAATGGTCGATGGGCTCGAACGCTAGCCTCGACCGCGCTATCGGCATCCAGCGAATTGACGACCTTTCTGTGGGCTTGATGATCCTGGGTGGTGGAACGGTGCTGGGCGGATCCTGGCTGTTCTTTGGGGCGAACTAGCGAACTCGCCCCCTGGCGGTCTTTGGTTAGCCGCCGCTCTGCCAAGTCGTGTTTCCGAGCCTGGGATCGCCATCCAACTGAAACAGTTCGCCCTTTTCAGTGACGCCGACAACTAATGGAGTCCCTTCAACCGTCGGCAGCGCTGCGACAGCAACGAAGCGCGGTTCATCCGTGGCGCGTCGCAGCTCTTCCCAAGAAACTCCCCTTTCGATGTCGTAAGCGCCGAGGACTGCTCCAGTTGAGGTGAGAGCGAATAGATTCATGCCATCGGTGCTTCGCACGGCGTCGAGATCAGAAAGCGGCGTCCGCAGAGCATGCACCAGATTCCACGCCGAGAACGGCGCGTCGACCGTGTGGTCCGAGTGCACAGTGTGTTGGATCTCGCCGGTACTAGTTACCACGTAGAGGTGATGCATATCAGCGCCGTCCACGCCCCCGGTGAGTAGCCGCGCGTCGTTGACGGGAAGCGATAACCAGGGCCCATAGCTTGCGTACGGCTCGGTGCTGCGCTTGCGCCGGGCGTAAACACTTCCGTCTGCGAGGATATACACTGCGGCTGACGCATCGCCTGCGAGAGCCGTCACATCCGTCACGACCCCGCTTGGGGTCGGGAGCGAAAACGGTAGCCACGGCGTTTGTCCTCTTTCTGAAGTTCTTCGAACGAACAGACCACCCTCTGCGGTAGCAACGAAAATTTCCGGATGGTTGTTGGACAGATTCATCGCGGCGATGCGAGCCGCCCTAGGCAACAAATCGTAGCAAAGCCAATCGACCCAACTAGTGGCTTCGTTGCCGATACGATACCTAGCTAGTATCGTCTGAGTACCGAGGTCGCCTACGTATACCTGCGGAGCAGTCGGGGACGAGAAGACCGACGACGCCCCGATGGTCACTACTTCGCTAGGAACCACGACCTCGGGGAACTCGCAAACGGGTAGGAATGATGGCTCGTCGCCAGAGCTGGATACGTCTGCGCGGCCTCCCTCGCCGAGCTCGGGACCGGCCGGAGTAGTCGACGTCGTACCACTGCCCCCGCCAGTGATAGGCTGTGCAGGAAAGTCTCGACAATTTAGGGCAGCAAGCGCCACTGCGAGCCATAGCCCGGGCCAGACCCGCTTGCTGGCCGCCCACGAGAACGCGAGGGAGGGCTTCATGGCGTTCGACGTGCGCTTCGCATCATGGCAGTTTGACAGTTAGGGTGGTGGCTCTCCATCGCGCGAACATCTGCATAGCACAGGCGCCTCGCGCGAGAGGAAGCTAGCTCGTCAGCGGTGACGGCGTGTCCGGGAGCGATAGCGACGGATGGCTCCTCCCCTCTCGACGTACGCACTGGACAATGCCGCCCTGGCCGCCTCGTGTCCGGTCGCGAACTGCCTTCCTTCAACACCGTTCGCGCACCTTGCTCGTTAGCCGGCTTTTGCCAGCACGTAGGCGCCCGCTCTTAGGCACGCCTCTTGCTGACTTGTCGAGGACGGGCATTAGAGCCCGATTAAAGACCAGGGTGAAGTATGGGATACCAATTTCGACTGTGCGGGGTCACCCTATAACTATGATGCGGGCGCGCGTCGAATCCCAGCCACCGCGAGCCCGACCATCAGGTCTTGGGATGCGACGTCATTGACGACCTATGTGCGAGTCGTCGATCCCTCTACGGGAAGCCAGGCCATCGGAGTCAAAGATTATACATTCGCCAATGACACGTGGGGTACCTGGTTCGCGATGGGCCTGCCAGCAAACTCAGGTACCCTGACCGACCCCGCCGCTGTCTCGTGGGGTTCCGGTCGGCGCGATTTAGCAGTCGTCCAAGCGGGAACTTTGTATTTGCGCTCTTATGCAGGTGGTAGCTGGACCTCCCGGGGTAACCTCGGTTCGCCATCCGGTGCGACGATCGCCTCGTCGCCGACTATTACATCCTGGGGAAGTAGTCGAATCGATATCTTCGTGCGCGGTAGTGATAACCACCTCTATCAGAGGAGCCGCACGAGTGCGTGTCTCGCCGCATCCGGCACATGGCGCGCTTGGACCTCGGTGAATTCCACCGGCAACTTCAAAGGTAAGCCGACCGCGCTTTCACGCGGCACGAACTTGATTGATGTGTTCGTACATGGCGCGGACGACAAGCCCTGGGTCATAAGTTCGTCCCCCAGGGAATGGGGCGGTTGGTTCCCGGTTCCGGTCATAGGTACTCTCAAGTGGGCCCGGTCTGCCCTGATTGCTCGTCGCCCGCCGCAGCGGCACGCGGTTCTGGTGCGAGCGAAGCCTTCGACATCTACGCGCGGGGGCAGGATGACAAACTTTGGGTCGCTCAGTGGGAAGCCGGCAATTGGTATGGCTACTCACCGCTCGGCGGCGCTCTGACTTGTAGTCCCGGTACGGTAGGCAGCCCGAGAAGCAGCAATCGCACGGATGTTCTGATACTTCAGGGTGAAGAGCGGTCGCTCACTGGCGACGTCGCCGACATCCGCCAAGGCGTATGGTGGAAGGAGTGCGCGCCGTAAAGCTCCGTTCGAAATCATGACGTAAAACAACCGGCGGAGCGCTGGGCCAGAGCTCGTGCATGGTCTAGCGCTCCACTTTTCGTGCGCCCCGAGATCGTCATTCGTACCGTCCACTTCGGCGCGGCCGCGGATAAGCATATGAGGTACCGGACGGCACCGGTCGCGCACTCCAGAAATCTGGCAGTGCGCGACCGCAAGTGACTCCGCGAGTGAGGGATGCTCGTGGAACGCCCACATCTTACAGGGAGGTCTGATAGACTCCGACTGTACCAAACGACGGATTGCCGGCCGTGAACGTTACCCACTTGACCGCGGGAGACGAGAAAGCGGAACCGTTGGAAAGACGCACGTAGGCCCCATCGTCATTTATGGCGACGGCATCCGCCCTGCCGTCTGCGTTGACGTCGGCGAAAAGCGTGGAGCGAGTCCCGTAGTAGCTGTCGGTCGTCCATGTCTCATTCGAGAGGAACGATGTGCTTGCTGCTGAGGCGCGTCGAACCGTGATACCTGATGAATTCACGGCGACTGCATCCGCTTTTCCGTCGCCGGTTACGTCCACGAAGAATATCCCTTTGTCGCCGAAATAGGGGCCGGATGTCCAGGTCTCATTGGCTAGGAAGCCGACTCCGGACGCTGGTGCGCGACGCACAGTAATCCCTCCATCGTTCAACGCGATTGCGTCCGCCCGGCCATCTGCGTTGATGTCTGCGAAGTAGGTGCCAAGGTTTCCGAAAAAACCACCACTCGTCCAACTCTCGTTGCTACCAAAGCCTGTTCCCGAGGCAGGAGCTCGACGAATCGTAATGCCATCGTAGTTCACGGCAATGGCATCTGCTCGGTGATCGTTGTTGATATCGGCCAGGAAGGTGCCGTGATCACCCCAGAATCCGCTCGCGGCCCAAGTCTCGACAGCGCCGAAAGCCGTACCGTCGGACTTGCGCACCGAGATGCCAGCTTGATTCACGGCGATGGCGTCCGCTCTTCCGTCGTTGTTGATGTCGGCGAAGAAGGTGCCTTGGTTCCCATAAAAGCCGGTAGAGAGCGCGTAGTTTCCGGTCTGAAACGCCGACCCCGTCGAATTGCGAGTCCAAAGGCCCGACCAAGTAACCGAGATCAAATCGGCGCCCCCGCTCCCATTGAAGTTCGCTAAGTAAGTTGAGCTGTAGCTGGTCACCCAAGCCGCGGGAGTAGTGATGCGCTGCGCGCCAGCCCAACCAGGACAACCGGTCGTGCTGCTGCAAACGTTCGACTTGTAGCAGGCGCCGGCTGCGTTCCATACAAAATCGCTGCCAGGGGTCGTAGACACTATCCCTTCTGCTTCATGCGTTGTCGCGTTGAAAATTGGACCGCCTGAGTTTCCTCGATTGTGGTCGAGGGTGAATCCGAAGTACTGAGGGGCGGCGCTTGCCTTCGAGACGCCTCCGCTTGCGTACTTCATCGGTAGTCCCTGGGGGTGCCCAAATAATGTTAGCGACTGATCATCGCCAAGCGCTCCGGCCCGGCGCATCGGAACTATGCGTCGGTTAGGCACTGCGCGGTCAAGCTCCACAATAGACCAATCTTCAACGCCTGGGTTGGAAACACTCGCGACGACCCGCCTGGCCGCATACACATCCGCCGTCTTTACCGTCGTCCGAGGTTGATTGGCGCTGTCCATTACAAATCCAAACACGTAACGATGGCCTACAATGGTTCCCGTACAATGGCCGGCCGTAGCGATGAGAGTGGGCGCGACCAAGAAGGCGGTGCAGAACAGGTACTTCGGCTGACCTTTGAACGGCTCGTTACTACACAACGGTCCGGCGCTACCGGAAGCGCCCTCGTAGGGACCAACGCTGTTGAATGGCGTCGTTGTCAAAGTTGACGTGCCATTGCCATTGTCTGTGACAGAGTCGACGTTGATCGTTAGAGCAACCGAGTCGCTCTCGTACTGCGGCTCCAAACCCAGCGTATAGATTTCCTGTCGATTGTCGGTGCCGAACACCACCTCGCTCTTGATGGACCCGATGGTTTCTTCACCCGCCTGGTCGCCGAAGGCATTCTCCGCATCCAACACGTCTGCCTGGCATCCTTGGAGCGCAGCGAAAACGACGAGCAGTGGTGACGCAAGCTGAGCAGTTCTAGTATTATTCATGTTTTCCTTTTATGGGTCGCGCGTGGATCCCAATTGGCAAGCTCGCCCCGGACGTTTGAGGTGCCAGAGCAGCCATTGCTGCGCCGCCCTCAGCAAGTTGTGCGCCGCCGTCTCGCGGCAACGACGCGCGCTCCATACCCCTAAAAGATATGCGGAACGCGTCATGGCTTGCATCCGCGTCGCCGGCGGCGAGGGGGACCGGACACTCCGGGATATGTCCGGAGCTGTCCGGTGAGGTGCACAAGCGATGCCGGGCTATGCTTGCAGTCGGGTTCGACCGGCCTCAGCACGCGAAGACCATAGGTTCGCTCATGTCCAGGGGTCTCGAGCACCGCAAAGTACCCCAAGTAATGTTGAGCCGAATTGAACACGAAACGGCGCCGCTTCACGGCCGTCCGCAAGCGGTAGCAGGTCGTCACCACTCGGCATAGCGGCAGCGCTAGTATTGACGGACCCATGTTCGTCCAAAGTAGAGTCGCCTAGGCTACCGACGAATTCCGTTCGTTACGGAGCACGTGGTCGAGCGAAGCGCGAGCGGTACAGTAGTGCACGGAGGCCCGACGTCCATGACGCCCGCAGTAATCACGTGTGCCGATGGTCGCTACCATGACCGCTCCGCACGCACGAGACACACGCGCGTTCTCGCGGCTACGTCCCGTTGTCCTGCGAAAGTACACGGTCACGGAAGGCGGACCATTGCTCGCCAAGGCTCGCGAGCCACCAGTACGTGAGGACGCACCAGCTGGCGAACCCGAACATCAGGGCGTTCATGTCCGGCCAGTTCGTGTTGAAGGATGAAAATGGCGGGAACGAGCGGTTCCAGTACCAATGATACAGAAAGAACGCGAACGCTCCCGAGAGGTAGGCGTAGGCGGCGCCGATGCGGGGCCGCAGTACCATCAAAAACGGAATGGGATAGACCAGGTACTGCGGGCCAAAGCCGGAGGCGAACACCAAGAACGTCGACAGCGGGAACGCAAAATACTGGGCTCGCTCGGGGCGACGGCCAGCGAGCGGGAGCAACGTGTACAGCGCGCTACCGAGCACAATCGGATACTTGCCAAGCTCCGCAAATTTCCACAAGGACTCGCTGACCTCGCGAAAGCTGCTGCCGCTCCCATACGCGAGCATGCCGAAGCCCCAATAGGCGCGGAACGAATTGTACATAATCGCGTTCTTGACGAACGCTTCGTACGAACCGAACAGCACCGGTACGAACGGGATCACCCCCAGCCCGAGGCCCGCTAGGCAGCGCAACCGTGCCCGGAAACCAGGCAAGCTGGCAAGGAGGGGTACGATCACGATCACGGGAATGAGCTTCACGTTGATCGCGGCGCCGAGCAGGATCCCACTCAGTATCCAGCTCGAGCGATTGGCCGCGATCAGGGCCCCGACGCACAGCGCGGTGCACAACGTATCCGTATTGCCGTGGTAACTGCCAACGAGTACGTCCGCTGGATTGAGCACCAAGGCCCCGATCACGAACCACGATAGCGAGTAAGCGCGAGCGAGGCCGTAGATGGTGGCTACGCTGGCCGCGATTGGCAGAAGCTTGAACGTGAACGGAAAGGGTAGCGTCGCCTCTCGTGCGAGCTTGAGGGCGGCGAGCGCCCAGTATCCCATCAAGGGCGGGTGGTTGAACCCGCCGTCGAGCTGGTAGGTACGGACGACCCCGTGACGTTCGACGAGCCCCGCAAACCCCTGCCAGGTCGTGATGTCATTGGAACCGACCGACTGCCACGACAGCCACGACCGAAGGAGCCACGCCAAGGTGCACAGCGTGAGCAGCGGTACGGTGCCGGGCGGGCTGAGCACGGCGCGACGGACCGCGCCCGCGCCCCGAATCAGTGCTGCCATCGGTTCGACGAAGGCAGCCGGCAGCGCTCTCTGGGGCTCCGTCACCAGCGGTTGACCTGGCGCACATACGCGATGAGCGAGCGAATCACGATTGAGATCCTTGACACTCGAGGATGCCCTGCCGTGTATACCCCGAACCCCCAATCGATCTCACGCCGGAACCACCGACACCGGCGGCCCTCAGGCCGAGTGAAGTCACGGCCAGCCCAGACCCTGCTGAGCGGACTTCCGCCGGGGCCGTGGGCCGGGTCTAAGGCCCGGATCCGCCTAGGAGGGGCCGCTCATGCGCACGAACGCGTGCTGATCGGCGGCGCTGGATTACGGCTGGAGCGCTCACGCGTGGCGCGACGAATCGTACTGATCACGTCGTCGAGATTCACGGGCTTGACCAGGAAGCGGTCCGCGCCGAGCGACGACAGCATCTGCCACTCTTTGGGGCCGCCGGAAGCGCTGAGGACGATGATAGGCACTTGCAGCGCCTGCGGACGCGCCCGCAGGAGGGCGGTCACGGCCATGCCGTCCATCTCCGGCATTTGCAGGTCCAGCACCATTACGGAGGCGGGCTTGCGATCGAAGGCGGCGATGGCTTCGCGACCATTCGCGACGCACTCGATGTCCGCGCCCGGAAACTCCTGGGCGAGAACGAGCTGCAGCAGCTCGCGAAAGTCTTGGTCGTCTTCGGCGACGAGGATGCGTACGGGCTCCAAGCTGTCGTTGCGAGCCTCCATCAACGCGCGCCGGAACAACTCCACGCTCTGCATGCGCTGCTTGGGATCTTTGGCGAGCGCTTGAGACAGCACATGATCGAAGGCTCGCGGCAAATCTCGGCGAATGTCGCTGGCGAGCGGGATGCCCGCGGTCGCGTGCAGTACGGCGAGAGCCAAGTCGTCGCTGGCATTGTAGGGAGGCTCGCCGGTGAGGAGCTCGAAGGCCATGCACGCGAGCGAATACAAGTCGCTCTGCGGCGTGGCTCCGCCCTCGGCCGTTACGTCGAACTGAATTTCCGGCGCGATGTAGCCGGGCGTACCGACGAGCTCTTTGATGAGAGTGCCGTCCTGGAACTGCACGGCGAGCCCGAGGTCCGAGACGCGCGCGCGGAGCTGGTCGTCCAGCAAGATGTTACTTGGCTTGAGGTCGCGGTGAAGTGTGCCGGCGGCGTGGATGGCGCTGACGCCGAGGCACACCTGATTCAAGATTCGAAGCGCGACGTCCAGATCCGGCCGGGGCCCGTTGTCGTTCAGCCACTTGTCTAGCGTTTGACCCTCGACCAGCTCCATCACCATGTAGGGGTTGGCGAGGTGCTCACCGAAGGCGTGGATAGTGACCACGTTGGGGTGACTCACGAGCGCCATCGCCCGCGCTTCCAGCATGAAGCGAGTGCGGAAGTCCTCCGCGTTCAAAGTCGACCGAATGAGCTTGATCGCGACGCGACGCTCCAGCACGCGGTCGACCGCGGACAGCACGACGCCCATAGCGCCGCCGCCCAGCTCGCCCGTGACCTCGTACACTTCGCCGATGATGGCGCCGACGTCCGGGATGGACTGGGGGCGCGGCGGGCTCCCTACCCGCAGCTCCTCCAGCTCGATACGACGTGGATTTTTGGGGTCCACGAAGCGCGTCTCCATCAACTTGGGGTCCGTGTCGGCCGACGGATCCACCTCGAGCTCGGGGCGCTGCTTCATGAAGACCGAGCCCGGAGCGTGCACGTGGCATGCCTGCCTCAATCGGCGTCTAAACCCGCAGGTTTACTGATCCGTGGTGATGCGTATGATCCCGGCCGAGGCGAAGTGGCACCGGATCCCCGGCCGCCTGGCGACGCGGTCCACGGTTGGCACATCTGGCACCAGCCCGGGAAAGTCGAACCGACGCCAAGTCGTTGAAATGACGAGGCTTATAAACGGGCTGCTCGGACTCGTCGGTGGCATGGGGCATGCTGAGAGTCAGCTGCGCATGAAGCTCTTCTTACTCGCCGGGATGCTCGCGGTGTGGGGCTGCTCGGGCTCAGGCGGGGCGATGGAGACGACGTTCGTCGGCCAGCGCTGCGGCTACAGCCTGCTGCGGCCGAGGGCGCCAGCAGCAGACCGCACCCTGCGCGTCAACGAAGTCATGACCGGCAATGACGGCGCCTGGGTGGACGAGCAGGGTGAAACGGACGACTTCATCGAGCTCATCAACACCGGGGCCGAAACCGTCCTGCTCTCGGACTACGCGATCGCCGACGAGCCGCGCGAAGGGACGATGTTACCGGAGCGTGAGCTGCTACCTGGAGAAACGGTAGTGCTTTGGGCCGACGACGAGCCGGAACAGGGTGAGTTGCACCTTCCGTTCAAGCTCGGAAGCGCGGGCAGTCCGGTACTCTTGTGGTCTCGGGACTGCGAGCTCGTGGACAAAGTGGAGGTGCCGGAGCTGCCACGCTCGGAGAGCTATGCGCGTCTGCCGGACGGCGTCGGCGCCTTCTCGGTGTGCCGCTATGCCACCCCGGAGCGAAGCAACGGCGATACTTGCCAGCCACCCGAGCCGCCCAACCTGAGCGACGACGTGAAGTTTTCTCCTTATGATTGGGAAACGCCGTACCCCGCGGTCGGCGCGCCGCTCGCGATCACCGAGCTCTTGCTCGAGCCGGCGGGCTTCGTGGAGCTCGTCAACACCAGTGACGCCGAGGTTGCCCTCGACGACTACGAGGTGAAGCTATCCCCGATCGCGCCCGGCGAACCTTGGCCAAAGTCCAGCGCTGGAAAGCGCCTGGCGTGGCCCGACGCGGCGACGTCGCTCGCGCCGGGCGAGCGCGCGCTGGTGCCGATTTCGGTCGCGGACACCGATGAGCTTTTGGCGCCGGCCCGCGAAGGGGTAGTCACGGTGTGGAAGGCCGGTACGGAGACGTTCGCTGATCGCGTCGACTTCATGGGGTGGCCGGAGGGCGCGTCCCTCACGCGGGTACCGGACGTGGGAGGAAGTCTTCGCTTTTGCGAGACGCCGACTCCTGGCGTTGCGAACGATGGCTGCGTCGAGCTCGCGTCGCGCGAGCTTCCCGGTGGCCGCGCGCACCGGCTGGCCACTCTGGGCGACTTCGAGAACCTCGCCAAGGGCGGTACGGAGGTCGGCGATCAGGGCGTGAAGTTCGTAGTCGACATGGAAGCCGGGGACGTCGTCCACCTCATAGGTAGCCGCGACTGGGCCCTTCACTACACGTGGATTCGCGAGCAGGTGCAGGGCCAGCCCCACCTGGATCGCTGCGACCCGGAGCAAGCCCGTGAGTTCAACGAAGGTTGGACCTTGTTCAGCCAGGAGAACTACTATCGCGTGGAGGGGCGACGTTACTTGCTGGGCACGCTCGTCTTGCACACCAATGGCAGCAAGACGGTGGAGTTCACGCCCGGCGACGTCATCATCGGACCGCAAATGCGACGCGCGTTCTTCGCGGTGATGCGGGCGGTGCCAGATCCCGAGAAGTGGGCGATGCGTCCCACCGAGGGCCGCCAAATCACGGAGCTTCGCGCCGTCGAAGGGACCGCGCCGATCGTCGGACCGAACGCGCCTTACGCCGGGCTCACCTACCAGCCGCTGAACCCCGCGATCGGGTTCGGCACGCTGACGTTCGTACCCGCCCACGAGCTGGAGACGGCAGAGCTCGGCCCGAACGTGATCGTCGTAACCGACGACGTGCCCAACGAGTCCGCGTTCATGGGCGGTCTCATCACCGAGGCCTTTCAGACGCCGCTCGCCCACGTGAACGTGCTGGCACAAGGTCGCGGCACGCCGAACATGGCCTTGCGCGGCGCCCGCAACGACGCGCGTTTGAAGAAGCTGTTCGGCAAGTTAGTGCGCCTCGAGGTGAAAGCTACGGACTTCGCCGTCCGCGAAGCGAGCGGCGCGGAGGCGGACGAGTACTGGCGGGCGCGCACGCCGACCGGTCCCCGGCTGGTCCCGGAGCGCGACCTCTCGGTGCGCGGCTTGGTGCCGCTCACGGACGTAGACTACTCGGCCGTCCCGAGCGTCGGCTCCAAGGCGGCGGGAATCGCGGAGCTCTATCGCGTTCGCACGGTAGGACCGTATTGTCCAACTTTCACGGTGCCGCTCTACGTGCCGCTGAACGCGTTCGCGATTCCGTTCTCGCACTACGTCGACCACTTTCAGGCCAGCGGCGCGGAACAGCTGCTCGCGGAGCTAGAGGAAGATCCGGAGTTCCGTGCGGACCCCGCCGCCCACGCCGACGGCCTCGCGCGGGTGCGGCAGCTCGTGCTGGATCACCCGGTGGACGCGGAGATCTTGGACGAGCTGAAGCGCTACGTGTCGGAGCACTTCGGCACCACGAAGCTCCGGCTCCGCAGCAGCAGCAACACCGAAGACTTGCCGACCTTCAACGGCGCCGGCCTGCACTCCTCCACGAGCGCGGACATCGAAGGCTCGTATCTCGCGCTAGAGGACGGCCTGCGGAGCGTGTGGGTGAGCTTGTGGAACACTCGCGCCTACGACGAGCGCGAGTTCGGTCATGTCCAGCAATCCGAAGCCGCGATGGCGGTGCTGGTGCACGAAGCGTGGAAGGAAGCCGCGCAAGGGGTCGGGATCAGTCGCAACGCACTCCATGCGACGCGCGACAGCCAGTACTACCTGAACGCGCAAGTCGGCGAAGCCTCCGTGACGAACCCCGCCCCCGGCGTGACCAGCGATGAGATGGTGTACACCCCCCCACCCCGCTCGCCCAAGGTGGACTACCAGGCGCGCTCCAGCCTCTCGCGCGGTCGAGACGTGCTCACCTTCGCGGAGATTCAGAGTCTGGGCTGCGCGCTGGACTCCATTCATCGCCACTTTCGGCCCCTCATCGATCCGGAGCTCCAAAATTCGCTGTTCGCGATGCAGATCGAATGGAAGCTCATCGGGCCGCAGCGAAGGCTGCTCGTGAAGCAAGCGAGGCCGTACAACTTCGGCGCCTTGGACGCACCGACCGATTGTCGCGAGTTCTAGGCAGCCCTGTGGTGCGCCGCACAGTGACGATCGGCGCCTCCCGTCGACTCGTCCGCGATCGAGCGCCTAGCCCGCCAGCACCTCGCCCAGCACCCGGCGCGCGTCGGCGACGGCTTCTTGAGGACCGTGCCGCCATGCCAGGAGGATGAGCGCTTTCCAAAGCGCCCACCCCTGTGCCCGCCTCCAGGTTGACTCGTCGGTCGTGACTCCAGACAGAAAAGATTGACGAGCGGAGCCGGTGAAGAAGGTCCACGCGATGGTGAGGTCGCACGCGACGTCGCCGACGCCCATGCTCCCGAAGTCGATCACGGCTGCGAGACGCCCGCCATGAACGAGCAGGTTGCTCGCGGCTATGTCGCCATGCATGAAGCTGATTAAGCCGGAGCACGTCGCGTCGAGCGCGCTCTCCCAAATACGCAAGAGTGCAGCCGAATCGAGCTCGCCTTCGAGCGCGGCCACGGCGGCTCGCGTTTGCTGATCGTACGTAGCTAGTGAACCGCCACGAAAGAAGTTGTGCTCGCCGGGCGGGGGCCCATCCGTTGCATCGATTCGTTGAAGAGCGCGAAGGAAGCTCGCCAGATCGATGGCCAGCTCATCCATGCTCGCAACGTTGGTCGAAGTGGCAGGCTCGCCTTGTAGCCAACGGTACACGGACCAGGGCCATTCGTAACCGAGACCTGGCTGCCCGAGAGCCAGCGGCACCGGGATCGGTAGCGGAAGCTCCTTCGCGAGCACCGGCAACCAACGATGCTCTTTCTGAACCTGAGCTACGTAGCGCTGGGCGCTGGGCAGGCGTACGAGCAAGCTGTCGCCGAGGCGAAACGTGTGGTTGTCCCAACCGCCGGGCGTCACTCGCTCGACGACCTGAGCCGACCATTGCGGAAACTGCTGCCCGATCAGCGCAGCAACGAGCTCGCAGGTGACCTCGACCGTTTCTCGTTCCACGCTCACCGAGTGAAGCGCGGCCGGCCGCTGGCCGAAAACGAAAAAGGCGCGCACCTCGCGGCACACGCCCTTTTCGGACCTTACGGAGCCAGCCTCATTCGGCCGGTGCCTCCGCGACCCACTGGAGGTTGTCGAGGTAGAAGACGAAGGACGGCGTCTCAGCGGTGGGAGCTAGCTCCCAGGCGAAGCCTTGATCCGCACCGGTGAGGAACGAGTTGTATTGGATGCCGTCGACGGACACGAAGTAGGTTGCCCACTCTGCAGTGAGGGTGATTTCCTTCTTCTGCGCGCCGCCGCCAGCCGAGACGAGGATTTTCTCCCCGCCCAGTTCGCCCTTCGCGGAGAAGGTGACCGCCTTGGCGGTGGTGGGCATACAGATCGCGGGCGCCTGGTACATGGGGTCCCATTGCCTCACCCACGCCACCCACAACGGTCCTGGTTCCGCGGGGGCCACGGGAGGCGTGTACTTCCACGAGGAGCACTGGCCAACCGCGCCTTGAACGCGTGTTGCGCAGCCGGTCACGGCGGGCATGACTCCCTCGTTGACCGTGATAATCGTTGGCGCAGTCGTACCGGGCGTCACGGGCGTCGGGGCAATGCCGCCCCACTCCGAGAGCTGGTAGCTCTTGTTCACCTCGTAGGGCAGCGTGACCGCTGTCTGCGTGTCGCAGAAGGGCTTGGGAGGCTCGGCAGTGCCGCCGGTGCCCGCCGTCGAGCCAGCCGTGCCCGCCGTGCCGGTGCCGCCAGTGCCGCCCGTTGCGGAACCAGAGGTGCCGAACGTACCGGCCGTGCCGGTGCCGGCCGTACCGGTACCAGCCGTGCCGAAGGTGCCGCCCGTACCGGTGCCGGCGGTGGCAGAGGTCCCGGCCGTGCCCGTGCCGCTGGTGCCGCCCGTAGTCGCGGCGGTGCCGCTGCTACCGAACGGTGGCGCCGCGGGCGGACCCGCTTCATCCGAGCAACCGATTTGCGAGACGAAGGCGATAGAACCGAGGGCGGCGAGTTGAACGCCGCGCAGACGCAGGGGCTTGGCGACCAGAGAATTGAGCTTCACAGGGACTCCTCTGACGCCCACCTTGTCGTCGACCCGCCGCTGCGATCACGAGATCGTCAACAATTTTATGTCGCGTTTGGAATGACGTTCGCTGCGCGTCTTTCCCGAGACTTCTCGATTGCTTGCGCGATCAGCCGTTAAAGGGCTCTTCCGGCAGGCCCTTCACGCCTGGGGTGATGGCCAACAGGCAACCTGCGAGCGGCTCCTCGGCTAGCTGCGACTCGTCGAGCGTGGTGCGCATGGTCGTGACGAAAAGCGTCTCCAGGTTGGGGCCGCCGAACATCACGCTCGTGCCGCGCGATACGGGGAGCTCGATGATGCGCTCCATCTTGCCGGCTGGATCATAACGAACCAGGCGCCCGAACACCGGCTGCGCGCTCCACACGAAACCCTCCGCGTCCACGGTGAGCCCGTCCGGGAACGACGCTGGGTTCACGGTCGCGAAGGGGCGGCGGTTTTCGATCTCTCCCGTGGCCAAATCGAAATCGTATTGGTGGATGACGTACGCAAAGCTCTCGCAGAAGTACATCGTCTTGCCGTCGGGGGACCAGCCGATGCCGTTGCTGCAGCAGATGCCGCTCGCCACCTTCACCGGCCGGCGATCTGCGCCGAAGCGATAGAGATTGCCAAGGGGGTGGTTCCAATCCACGTCGCCCATGGTTCCTGCCCAGTGCCGCCCTTGGCGATCCGTCTTGCCGTCGTTGAAGCGGTTCCCGGGCAATTCGGGCTCTACTTCCGCTAGCGTTTCTAGCTTTTCCGTCGTGGGGTCGAAGAACGCGAAGCTGCGCCGCAGCGTGAGCAGCACGCCGCCGTCGCGTCGCGGCGAGGCCGAGGTGACGATGTCCGGAAGCTTGAAGGTCTTGTTCGAGCCGCTCGCCGGGTCGAACACGTTCAGCTCCTGCCCGACGATATCCACCCAGAGTAGCCGCTGGCTGCGGCAGTCCCAGGCCGGGCCCTCGCCAATTTGCATCTTGGCGGTGAGCACCTGGTGGACCTCGGTGGGGGTGGGCTTGATTTCGTGCTGAACGTTCGTGCGGTTCATGTTGCGTCGAGTCGTTAGAGTCCGAAAACGTCCGCGGGGAGGCCCTGCGCGTCTTCCAGCTCCACGCTGTAGAGCGAGCCCGCGTGCGGGTCTTTGCGCAGCTCTTCCTCCGACATGCCGACCTTGGCCGAAGTGACGAACAAGGTGCGGTAGTCGGCGCCGCCGAAGGTGCAGCAGCTCGGACGGCTCACGGGCATGTCCACCACGCGGTCCAACGAGCCGTCCGGCGCGTAGCGGCAGATGCGGTGTCCGCCCCACTCGCCGTTCCACAAGTAGCCTTCTCGGTCCGTGCAGCTGCCGTCCGGCGCGCCCTTTCCGGCGCGCGCGAACGGCGTGAAAGAGGAGAGCTCCCCGGACTTTCCGAGCGTTGCTTGCTCGATCAATCCCGTGGGCGAGTCCGCGAAATACATACGTTCTCGCTCCGCGTCGAAGGCGATCGAGTTACTGACGGTGATGCCTTCGCGCATCAACCGCGCTTCGCCGCTAGGCAAGACGCACCACAGGCGCGCGTCGGGCGACGTTTCGTCCTTCTGAATCGAGCCAACCCAAAACCTGCCCCACGCGTCGGCCTTGCCGTCGTTCAGGCGGTTCTTGGGGCGGTCGCGCTCCAGCACCACGAGCTCTTCGACCGAGCTTTCGCCCCGACTCGGATCGAACCGCACCACGCGGTCCCCCAAGCTCAAGACGAGCCCACCGCTCTTGCACTCGGCGAGCGAGGCGACATACGTTTCGAACGTCCATTGACGGTACTGCCCGCCAGCCGGCGAGTATGCCTGCAATCGGTTCGACAGGATGTCCACGAAGTAGAGGCAAGCGTCGCGGTCGGACCAGACCGGACCTTCGCCCAAGACAGAAACTGGAACGTCGAGCTTGGTAATGCGCGGAGCCATGGCGCCGCACAGGTTACCAGACGAAGTTCGCGCCGAGACCCGTATACGTCACGTCCTGCTTCTCGCCGAAATGCCAGGTGTTCTTCCAGTGCATGTACTCGGCGATGAGCGCGATCGCATCGATCTTCTTGGTGAAGGTGACGTGGTACTCCGTCGAGGACTTGAGCACGGAGACGGGCGTGTTGGCCGCCGCGTCGCTCACGGTCGGCCGCACGTACGCCGCGCCCGCGCCGGCCGCGAGCGTGAAGTCGTAGAACGTGTAGCCCGCGTTGCCGAAGAACCCGCGCGCGGTGCGAAGATCGAACGTGGTGTTGTCGTAGGCGAGCGGGTTCGCGCTATCCACCCCGACCTCGAACACCTGGCGAGTGCCGCAGCCCTTGCACTGCCATCCGCCGCCGCCGATCGCCAAGCCCGCCACCTCGAGCACGGCCGTTCCCATGCCGCCCATCACAGTGCCGGTGGTGAGGGAGAGGTCCACGTTGCGGCGCTTGATGGTCTGGGTCACGCCCTGCGCGAAGGCGCGCACGCGACCGGTGTCACCGAACTTTAGGTCCAGGTTCAGCTCCGCGTCGAAGCGGGGGGTAGACGTCATCTGATAGCCTGGGCCGATCCACGGATCCGAAGCGGCGACCTGAAATTGCAGGCCGGCGAAGCGTGGAGTCTCGTACCGTAGCTGCGCGTCGAACCCCGCGTAGAGGGCGCCCGCGCCGACGGAGGCGCACGCAATGGTCGGGAAGTTCACGAAGCAGGGGTTACCCACGCCGTACTTGTGCGAAATCATCACCACCGGAGCCGAGCCGGAGCCGAAGATCATGAACTGGCGGCCGAACTTGAAGGTACCGACCGGCGTCTCCACCGCGGCCCACGCTTCGCGCACGTCCACGCTCTTGTTGATCTCTTGGTTCCGATTGGAGCTCACGTCCGCGAGGTTGATCGCGATGAGGGAGTCCACCTTCACGCGGTCCGAAATGATGCGGCGGACGCCCACCCCGAGCTGGGTGCCGATGAATCCGCTTCGGATACGAGAAAGCTTGAGTTTCTGATTGATCGGGTCGGTCGCCGCGCCGGGAAGAATCTTGCCGCCGACGAGAACGCCTTGTGCGGCCGCCGGATCACCATCGCCGAACGCGTACTGATAGTGAGTCGCGATGAGCCCGCGCGTGTAAACGGACCAGTTGTCCTTCTCGTAGAAGACCACGTCCGCCTTGGCCGGAGTCGCCGCGGTCACTCCGAACGCCCGTTTCTTCACCGGTCCTCGTCTTTCTCGTCCGCCTTCGTGTCCCTTGGCGCGCCTCTCGGTGTCGTTACTTGTGTCCCTTGATCACCCAACAGCGGACGGGCACGTGTCCTTAAAGAAGGAGGCTCACGCGGTGGCCATCAATCGCGATGTGTCGCGTCGTGCCGCAACGGTCGCGGAAACCGAGGCGGCTGAAATTGCGGCTTCGAAACGGGCGCTGCGCGGTGCGCGGATTTTCTCAACATTTCTTCGCCGAGAAGGACATAGAACGAAAGTGGAAGCGCTTGACCGTTCGCTAGACGCGCCTTCTGAGCGCGAATGCGGGGTTTTTGCGCTGGAAACGGCCCGCCTCCGTTAGGCGCATCGGGGCTTCGGCACGAGCCTCAGACCTGTGGGAACGAGAAGGACGCACCGTGGCAACACATAACCAGCATGCACAGACCTGGCGTTGGATTCTCTTGGCGCTCGCCGCAGGCACGGGCCTCACGGTCGCATGCGGATTCGAATCCGCGACCCCGGGTGCGAACGGCGGTCAAGGGAGTGGCAACGCGCCCGGCACCGGCAACGTGCCTGGCACCGGCAACACGCCCGGAGTCGGCGGCAGCGGCACCGGCAATGCGCCTGCTACGGGTGGCACCGGCAGCACCACCGCGGGCACAGGAGCGATTCCCGGCGGCGGTACTGGCACGACCGCCGGCAACGGCGCGGGCGGCACGCCGCCGAGCGGCGGCAAGAACTACACGATCACCGGGACCTGGCCGGCCCAGGGCTCGGCGGTAGCTAAGAAGGCCGGCACGCTCACCTACCAAAAGGTCACGCTCCACACGCGCTTCCTCGCGGAGAGCTGCTCGATCGCCGACTACAACAACGATGGTATCCCCGACGTCTCGGCGGGCCGGCGTTGGTACGAAGGCCCATTCCGTGACGCCGCAGGCGCGCCCGTGCCACTGAAAGAGCATATCTATCGGGGCGGCCACGATGACCTACCACGCGACGGGCTAGCGCCCGAGCTCGTTACCGGTGTTTCGGATGATTGGGCTTGCTACCCGTTCGACATGGATGGCGATGGCAACACCGACATCATCAACATCGCCAGCTGCGACGTGGACGAGAACAAGACGCCGCAGCCGAACCCCAAGCCCCAAGCTCACGCCACCGCGTTCTGGTACAAGAACCCGGGCGGCGCGGCCGCCTCCACCGCGATGTGGCAGCCCTACGCGATTCACACCGACGTGCGGCTGGAGCAGCACGGTTTGGTGGACGTGAACGGGGACGGCAAGCCCGAGATCTTCGGCGCTTGCAAAGGCTGTAACCCGCTCAAGACCAAGGGTTACTACTTCAACCCGGACTGGACCAACCCCACGCAGTCGTGGCAGTTCCGCGCCGTGACGCGCGCCTACGAGTTCCCGTTCGAAGGCGAAACGGGCTGGCTCCACGGCCTCGGCTTCGGCGACGTGAATGGAGACGGCAAGCCGGACTTGCTCGAGCGCGGCGGCATTTGGACCGACGTGACCGCGGCGACGCCGAACATGGGCGCTTGGACTCAGGTGCTGCTCTACGGCGGCACCGGTAACGACGGTGGCGAGCTCGGGGGCTCGCACATGTACGCGGCAGACGTGGACGGTGACGGTGACAACGACGTCATCTCGGCCGACTTTGCGCATCGCACCGGCATCTCTTGGTGGGAGAACAACGGCATGAACCTGATGACGTTCACGAAGCACAAGTTCGTGGGCGGGCCGGAAGCGGCCGAGAAGGCCATGTACGGCGGCATCGGCTTCTCTCAGCCGCACGCCATGCAGGTCACGGACATGGACGGCGACGACATCCCGGACGTGGTCGTCGGCAAGATGCGCTTCGCTCATCCGGACGGCTACGGCGATCCGGATCTGCAAGGCGTGCCCGTTTCCTACGTATTCAAGATCAAGCGCAACACGCCGAGCTTCGCCGGCTCGGTCACGTTCGAGCCGCACCCTATCGACACGTCGAACGACCCGGCGGGCGTCGGTCGGCAGCTAGCCGTCGGCCACGTGGACACGGACGGCGTCATGGATATGTGCACGGCGAACAAAAAAGGCTTGTTCGTCTACTTCGGTCAGTGACTGGGTCGGAAAAGAGACTTCATGAATCGCGCAACGTATAGCTCCGCAATTTTGGTGGCGGTCGCGACCGTCATCGGCTTCGCCGCGTGCGGTGATGGCACGACCCCACCGCCTGGCGGTCAACCGACTGCCGGCGCCGGTAATACGAGCGCTGGAACCTCGGCTGGTGGCAGCGCTGGCGCCGCGGGCAGCAGCGCGGCGAGCGGCGCAGGCACGGCCGGCGGCACAGCGGGCGCAGGCGGCACCAATGCCGCGGGAGCCGGCGGTTCCGGTGGCACGGCGGGCGGCGGCACGGGCGCGCCGGCGTGCAAGCCGGTCACGGCCGTCAACGGCTCTGGCCTCACCGTGGACGCGACGGACATCAGCGCGTTCAAATACGCCGACGCCAAGGGCTTCACGAAGATGGCCTACGATCCGGTCGGCAAGGTCGTCGTCCTCCTCAAGCAGGACGGAGGAATGTCGAGCTTCGACCCGAACCTGCCGCTGCCGACCACCGCCGCGACGGCGCCCATCACGACCGTCGCCGCCTACAACTCGGGCTACGAGCCCAACGGCGCCTACAACGACCACCGCGGCATCGCCTTCGACAAGGACGGCAACCTGTACGTGCTCGCCGCGCAGAGCGGGGCGAACGTGGGCGTCAACATCAAGAAGGGCACGCCGGGCGCCGCGGGGGCGCCGCGCACCTGGACGACGCTGGTAACCACCAGCCAAGGCTTCCAAGCCGGGGGCACCGACTACGACCACACGTTCTCGAGCATCGCAATCTCGGCGGATGGGCAGACGCTGTACCTCAGCAGCGGCTCGCGCACGGAGCACGGTGAGCCGGAGGCCAATCTCCGTGAGGTGCCCCTCAGCTCCGCCATCTTCAAGGTCTCGGCGGTGACGCCGACGGACTTGAAGAACGACGAAGCCGCGCTGCAGCCGTACTTGTTCGCGGACGGTACGCGTAACACGTTCGACCTCGCTTTCAACGCGGACGGCGACCTGTTCGGCGCCGAGAACGGGCCAGATATCGACTTGCCCGACGAGGTGAACTTCCTCGAGCAGGGCAAGCACTACGGCTTTCCGTGGCGCTTCGGCGACGTCGACAACCCCGTCTTGGACCCGGCATACGTTCCGGCGGGCGACAAGCGCCTCAACACCGGCTACGGCTCGGTCAAGAACGGCTCCTACAAGTACGACGCCATGTTCCCCGCGAAGCCGGCAACGCCCTTCACGGATCCGATCAAGAACCTGGGTCCGGCCGCCAACGTCGGCCGTGCGGATCGCAACGCGGAGCCGGCTCCCGTCGTCGCCGGTCTCGCTGGCATCACCGGTCATAGGTCCCCGCTCGGGCTCGCGTTCGACACGACCGGCGCCCTGTGCGGCGAGTACTACAAGGCCGGCTTCTTGCTGAGCTACGGCGCGCTCATCGGCAGCGCACTGGGTGACGCGGGTGAAGACCTGCTGCTGCTCACGATGAAGAAAGAGAACGGCGTTTACACCATGAACGCCAAGCAACTCGCGAAGGGGATCAAGACGCCGATGGACTCGGTGCTCGTTGGCAACAAGCTCTTCACGGTCGGCTTCACGAGCACGGCCGCGCTTTATGTGTTCGTGTTGCCGACCCCTTGAGGTTCCCAGTGCTAAGGTACCTCGTGAACAGTCGCTTCCTCGGGGCCGCGACGCTCGTGCTCGCGAGCGTCGCCTGCAGCAGTGAAGATCCAGTTCCGCCGGGCAATGGCGTGGCCGGGTCATTCGTCGGCGGCTCGGCTGGTTCCGCCGGCATGGCGAGCGGCGGAAGCGCCGGCGCGGCCACGGCGGGCTCCTCGAGCGTGGGCGGCGGTGGCGGCGGAGCGGGCGGCGGTGGAGCGGGTGGCAGCGGAACCGGCGGCGGCGGCGCGGGAGGCATGCCCAACCTGGAGCCGAAGCTGCTCAGCGAAACCGGTCTTTATACCGACGTGAAGGCGCAAACACTGGCACCCGGCGTGTACGCGTTCGAGCCGCAATACGCACTCTGGAGTGACAGCGCGGTCAAGCGCCGTTGGGTGTACATGCCGCCCGGCGGCAAGATCGTGACGGACGGCAGCAGCAACGGCATGGAGTATTGGCGCTACCCGGCCGGCTTCAAGCTCTGGAAAGACTTCTCGCGGGACGGCGTGCTGATCGAGACGCGCCTGCTTCTCAAGAAGGGCTCCGGCGCCGCGGATTGGTACATGGTCTCGTACAAATGGAACGCGGATCGTTCAGACGCGGTCGCGGTGCCGGACGGCGAGGCGAACGCGATGGGCACGCAGCACGACATCCCTTCGCAGAAGGGATGCACCGGCTGCCACACCGCGATGGTGGACAACGCGCTCGGCTTCACCGCGCTGCAGCTCTCGCATAACAAGCCGGGGAGCATGACGCTCGCGCAAGCGGACTCGCTCGGCTGGTTCACCACGTCTCCGTCTGCGGGTGGCTACACCCTCCCCGGTAACGACACGCAGAAGCAGGCGCTCGGCTACCTGCACTCCAACTGCGGCATGTGCCACAACGACAGTGGCAAGATCTACAACACCGCGGCTTTGGACCTGTGGACGCACTTGGACCAAATCCAAACCGTAGAAACGACGCGCGCCTACTTGTCCATGGTTTGCGACGAATGGCCGGGCGAAGGCATCGGCGCGAAGATGGACCCGATTAAGGCGTGCAATCCAGGTCACGCCACCGGCGCGGCATTGGAGACGGACATCTCCAGCAAAGCCAAGCGCATCGTGCCGAAGGCGCCGATGGAGAGCGGCCTCCGCGAGCTCATGGCCCTCCGCGTCGTCGGCGCGGGTGAAGACGCGGCGCAAATGCCGCCCCTCGGTACGGAAATGCCGGACGCGACCGGCCTCGGCCAACTGGACGCTTGGATCAACGCGCTCCCCACGCCGTAAACGCGCAGCACCATGGCTCCCTCATCCGCTCACCCCGTCGAAGCCTGCCGTCAACACCGGCTCGTCCCCGTCATCGCCATCAAGGAGGCGGACGCGGCTGCGGATCTGGCCGCCGCGCTCGCCGGTGGGGGGTTGCCCATCGTGGAGATCACGATGCGCACGGAGGCGGCGGCCGCGGCGATGAGGAAGATCGCCTCCGGCGGCGCCAAGGTCACGCTCATGGCCGGCACCGTGACGACACCAGAGCAGGCGCAAATTGCCGTGGATTGTGGAGCCGAGCTGGTCATCAGTCCGGGCCTCAACACGCGCGTCGTCGAGTGGTGCCTGAAGCAGGACGTGCCGGTCGTGCCCGGAGTCTGCACGCCGACAGAGATCGAAGCGGCGCGGAACTATGGGCTCAAGTACCTCAAGTTTTTCCCCGCGGAAGCGTACGGCGGAGTGAAAACGCTCAAGGCGCTTTCCGACGTGTACAGCGCGTTTTCGTTCATGCCAACCGGCGGCATCAACCCGCAAAATTTGGCGGAATATCTGAAGCTGCCCGTCGTGCTCGCGTGCGGCGGTTCGTGGATGGCGCCGGGCGACTTGATTCACCAGCGTAAGTTCGAGGCCATTCAGACGCTGGTCAAGGAAGCGGTCGCGACGGTCGCTTCCTTGTCCCGCTGAGACTCGCTTACTTTTCCGCGAGCAAGTCGTAGCCGCGCCAGAAGAACTTGTGCGTGAGGGCGCTCAGCTTCGGCCACGCCACGTCGTGCTCGGTGCTCGTCGCCCAAGCGCGGCGCGCCGCTTCGCTCTCGAAGGTGAAGTTGATTTGGTAGTCGTACTCGGTGACCGAAGCTCCTATCTCGGCAACGGCGGGGGGTGAGTACACGCGCAGCAGCTTGAGCGTCTTGAATCCCTTCTGCTTGGAGATCGCGACCGCGAAGACTTCGGCATACACGGCCTCGAATTCCGCGCGTTTACTGGGGTCGACTTGGAAATGGAGCTCGAACAGGATCATCACGCCTCCTCCTCAGAAAGTGCCTGACGCGTGCGTTCTCGTCCACTCTCGTACGACTCGACATGACGATTCGTTACGCGTTCTTCGTTGCCATTGCCTGAATGTGGTTTGCTGCCGGCAGCGATGGCGCCGCGCTCGCGCGCCTACCCAGCGAGGATTCGATCTGGGACGAACACTGGGCCTGGCCTCCCCCCCGCGACCCGCGACTTCCACCCAAAGATGAGGCGCTGCTGCTCAGCCCGCTCCTTCCCGAGAGCTGGTCACCTCAACTCGCGGGTGCCCTCGTCAGGTACGCCGTGCCTCGCGAGATCGGTAGGCCGTTGCTGGCGCCGCGCATCACTCTCCCGAAGTCGGCCGGCGACGTTTCGTCTTGACGTGACCGGCCGGCATTCGACTCAGCGCGAGACGCGCGCACTGCCGCCCTTCATCAACTTGAAGACTTCGTCCTTGGTGGCCATGCTGGTGTCGCCCGGCGTCGTCATGGCGATTGCGCCGTGCGCGGCGCCGCAGTCCACTGCAAACTGCGGACCCTTGGCGTTCAGGAAGCCGTAAATCAAACCGCTGGCGAACGAGTCGCCGCCGCCGACGCGGTCGAAAATTTCTACGTCCAAGCGGTTCTCCGCGCTGAAGAACTCGTCTCCGTAGGAGCACACTGCGCCCCAGTCGTTCTTGGTTGCGGTCTTGGCGTTGCGCAGCGTCGTCGCGACGACCTGGAAATTCGGGTACGCCTTGCGCGCGGTCTCGATCATCTTCTTGAAGTGGGCAGGGTCTAGGCTCGAAAAGTTTTCGTCGATCCCTTCAATCTCGATGCCGAGCGACGCCGTGAAGTCTTCCTCGTTGCCGATCATGACGTCCACGTATTGCGCCAAGTCCTTGTTCACTTGCTGCGCCTTGGCCTTACCGCCGATGCCCTTCCACAGGCTTTCCCGGTAGTTCAAATCGTAGGAGATGATGGTGCCGTGCTTCTTGGCGGCCGCCATGGCCTCCTTGGCAACGAGCGGCGTTGTCTCGCTGAGCGCGGCGAAGATGCCGCCGGTGTGGAACCAACGCGCGCCGTCCTTGCCGAAGACGCGGTCCCAATCGATGTCCCCTGGTTTGAGCTGCGAACAGGCGGTGTTCCCTCGGTCCGACACGCCCACTGCGCCGCGCACGCCGAAGCCGCGCTCCGTGAAATTCAGGCCGTTTCGCACCGCGCGGCCGATGCCGTCGTACGCCACCCACTTTACGTAACTCTGGTCGACGCCGCCCTGATAAATCAGGTCCTGCACCAGACGCCCGATGGGATTGTCGGCGAAGGCGGTGACGACCGCGGTGTCCAGCCCGAAGCAGCGCTTGAGCCCGCGCGCGACGTTGTACTCGCCGCCGCCCTCCCAACACTGGAAGCCGCGTGTCGTCGCGACCCGGCCTTCACCCGGATCTAGACGGAGCATTACCTCACCCAGCGAAACCAAATCCCAACGACAGCTGTCCTTCGACCTGACCGCGAGCTCACTCATGGCGCGAAGATACTACAAACGTTGTTGTCCGCCGCTACGCGTGACAATTCCTTTCGCGTCCGGACACGCAGCGTTCGGAGAAGTGTTTTAGGTCGCTCGCCCGTGAACGGGTCGCATGGCACGAAGACTCGAGGCCGCTATGAGTCGCTCACGGTCGTGGCTTCGGTGTGGTGCGCTGCGTGTAGCTTCAGCGACCCGGCGCGGCGCACCGACGAGCGCACTGGTAGCGTTACCGCGGCCGGAAATTCTGCGGGAGGTAACGTTTCCGGCAACGCTGCCATACCGAGCGTCGGGGGCGCCGCGGCGAGCGAGCCGTCTGCGCGCGTGGTGAGCGAGCCGCCGCATCGGGACTTCCGGGGCTGTGAGACACGCCCGCAACGCGAGCGGTGCGGTCTCGGCGGGAATCCGGTGCGCTCGCCCAGCGGCACCTGGCGCCGGCACGGGACCCTTGCGCCAGGGTAGCTGCGGCTCGGCGGCCCCAAGAAGGTTCTTCGAGCGCGGGGCCGGCTTCGCGCGGCCTGCTTGGAGCGCTCGCGATCATGGGGGCTCGGTTACCATGGGCCCATGAAGCGACTCTTTTGCGGCTTGGTGGCGGTCGCCGCGTTCGGCTGCTCGAAGGCGGCGCCTCCCGCGGGCAAGGTCGTCGCGGCCGAGCAAGTTTGCAACGAAGCAGACGGCAGCCGCGTGCGCGTGAGCGGCTACCTGCGTTACCGCCGCGGGCTGATGAGCTTTTGTTCGTCGTATGGCGGCAAGAAGACTTGCGACTTGGCGCTGTACGCGACCGCGGCCGCCCCGCCGGATTTCGACTTGTTACACCCTGCCAAGGGTCCGGAACCCGTGAACGTGCGTCTCTCGGTGCCGGTGGGCACGGAGCCGGGAGAGATGGTCGAGCTGCCGAAGAAGTTTGCGGCCGCCGACGTGCGCCTGCACTTACCTAATGACGGCGCGGCGACCGAGAGCTCGCGCGTCACGATCGATGGCAAGCTGAGCGTGATTCCTGCCGACGGCAGCCAGCCGAACGCGCCGAAATCTTGCTTCGTGGCCGTGGAGTGGGCGGCGCCGTAGCTTGCGTTGGGGCGGATGTGGCGCCAATGCCGCGGAAACAACCGTTCCCAGCGCCGCCCGGGTGGATTAGATCCGGGCCAAATGAGTGACGGCCAGGAGCCGGCAAGCCACGCGGCCGCAGAACCTGCTCGAAAGGACGGTCACGGTCACGAGCAAGACCCCGCCCACGGAGACGGAAACAAGGGCCTCTTTGCGCTGACGATGGCGTCGCTCGGCGTCGTGTTCGGCGACATCGGTACGAGCCCGCTGTACGCGCTGCGCGAGTGCCTGAACCATTCGCACGGCGTGCCGGCGAGCCCGGACAACGTGTACGGCATTGTCTCGCTCGTGTTCTGGGCGTTGATGATCGTCATCTCGCTCAAGTACGTGGCGTACGTGCTGCGCGCGGACAACGCGGGCGAGGGCGGCATCTTGGCCCTCACGGCGCTCGCCGTCTCCAGCAAGGGCATGCGGCCGTGGGCGCATCGCTTGGCGTTGACGTTCGGGTTGTTCGGCGCGTCCCTGCTGTTCGGCGACGGCATCATCACGCCTGCCATCTCCGTGCTGAGCGCGGTGGAAGGACTGGAAATCGCCGCGCCGGCGCTGGAGCCGCTGATCTTACCGATTGCTAGTGGCATCTTGCTGCTCCTCTTTTCGGCGCAGCGGCGCGGCACCGGCAGCGTGGGTGCCATCTTCGGCCCCGTGATGCTGCTCTGGTTCGTCACGCTCGCGGGGCTCGGGATTTACAACATCATCCGCCACCCCGGCATCATGGAGTCCGTAAACCCGGCCCACGCGGTCTGGTTCTTCATGCGGAACGGCAAGCTCGCGTTCTTGGTGCTCGGCTCCGTCTTCTTGGTAGTGACGGGCGGCGAGGCGCTCTACGCGGACATGGGCCATTTCGGGGCCAAGCCGATCCGCACGGCGTGGTTCACGATTGCGCTGCCTGGACTTTTGCTCAACTACTTCGGGCAGGGCGCGCTCCTGCTGGATCGACCGGAGGCGCTGGAGAGCCCGTTCTACAACTTGGCGCCGAGCTGGGCGCTGTACCCGCTCGTCGTCATGTCCACGATGGCGACCATCATCGCGTCGCAGGCGCTCATCTCGGGAGCGTTTTCCGTCACGCGCCAGGCGCTGATGCTCGGCTTCTTGCCGCGCGTGCGTATCTTGCACACGTCGGCTCATCACATCGGCCAAATTTACGTGCCGATCGTGAACTGGCTGCTGATGATCTCGGCCATCGCGGCGGTGTGGGGTTTCGGTAGCTCGAGCGGCTTGGCGGCGGCGTACGGCGTCGCGGTCACGCTGGACATGACCATCACGACGTTGCTCGCGTACGTGGTGGCGCGCCTGCAATGGAAGTGGGCGGTCGGTACCGCGCTGCTCGTCACCATCCCCCTGCTCTGCTTGGAGCTGGTGTTCTTGGGGTCCAACCTGACGAAGGTCGCGCACGGCGGCTGGTTCCCGCTCGCGGTCGGCGCGGTCATGTTCACGGTCTTTACGACCTGGCGGCGCGGTCGCCAGCTACTGTTCGAGAAGATCAAGGAGCGGACCGTGCCGCTCGAGGACTTTTTCGAGCTCATGATTCTGGAGCGCCCCGCGCGCGTACCCGGCACGGCCGTTTACATGACGGGTAACGATACGGGCACGCCGCCCGCGCTCTTACAAGGCTTCCTCCACATGCGCGCGGTGCACGACCGCGTGCTGATCCTGACCATCATCACGGAGAAGACGGCGCGCATTCCGCTCGCCGAGCGCGTCAAGATCGAAGAGCTTCCGAACGGCTTCTGGCGTGCGACCGCGCGCTACGGCTTCATGGAGACGCCGAACGTGCCAGAGCTGCTCGACCACGCGAAGTTCAGCGGCTACTCGCTGGAATTTACGACCTTCTTCCTCGGGCGCGAAACGGTACTGCCCACCAAGAACCCGGGCATGGCGCTATGGCGCGAGCGCTTGTTCGCGTTCTTGACGCGCAACGCGCAGCCGGCGACGGCATTCTTCGGCATCCCGCCGAGCCGCGTCATGGAGATCGGCTCGCAGATCGAGATTTGAAGGGGCTCGCTACCGCGAGCTCCGCGGAGCTGCCATGGTTGAGCACACGCGCGCATGGCCAAGGTCGTCAACCTCAACAAGTTTCGGAAGCAGAAGGCCAAGCAAGACCGCGAGAAGCAGGCGGACACCAACCGCCGCCTGCACGGGCGAACCAAGGCCGAGCGCTTGCAGGAGCTGAAGCAGAAGCAGCGCCTCGACACTCAGGTGGACGGCGCGCGGCTAGATAAGCCGAAAAAGCCCGAAGAATAGCGCTTTCAGAAGAAAGTATTCATCGAGCTCGGGAACGCGCCTTCTACGACCGCGCCGCCTCCGAACACGGCGGCCAGCATCTCGCAGCGTCGCGGCTCGGCTTGCCAGCTACACGTTTGCGCCTCTAGCCGCAGCCCTTCCAGAGAGACGTGGGTGTCCGCGCGGGGCTTGAAGGCGACGGAGGAGAAGACGTTGCTGATGCCGCTCACCGGCTCCAGCTGCTCCCCGAAGTGACAGAAGCCACAGCCGGTACCGGTCTCACCGAACATGACGCGATCGTACGGCGCGCTCGGCCCCACCGGAGCTTGCAGCGGCAGGTGCAGCTCCGCCTTGATGGAGCGCAGCGTGCCCGGGATGAGGTACCCGAACTCGATGAGGTCGCTCGAGTCCCCGGCGATGACGATGGAGGACCAGAGCTCACCGGTCTTGATGAAGACGCGCGGGCTCTTGGTGGAGAGCGCGGGCTGAGCGCTGAAAACGCTGTTCGTGGATAAGATGGTCAGCGGGCGATCCAAGCTCTCCACGAAGCAAGCGACGCTGGTCGGCTTGGGCAACGCGTTCAGCAGGGCCACGGCTTGCTCGATGGTTTGGGGAGAGCCGGTGGTTCCCGCGGGCGGCTTGCAGCGGTCGCGCCCGAGCGGATTCGGCATGTCTACGGCCGAGCCGCCGACGCCGGGAGCGCCGCCGTCGGGGGGCAAGGGGCCGGAGTCTTCCGCGCTCCCACAGGCGCCAAGGAGCGCGAAGAGGGCGAGCGCGCGCCTCATGTCGCCTCCGCGGCGGCGAGCTCGTTTCGCCATAGCTTGATGAGCGCGGGCGCGCGCGGCTCGAAGTCCGCCAGCGTGTGCTGCTCCAGCTCCTTCAAAAACGCCTCTCGAGCCCGTAGGAGCACCTTCTTCAAGCCGCAGGCGAGATCGATGGGGCACGTGTTGGTCTTCGAGTCGAAGCACTCGACCAGGTTCATGTGGGGCTCTGTCATCCGCACCACGTTCGCGACGTTGATGTCCGCCGGCTCGCGGGCGAGTGACAAACCTCCGCCGCGACCGCGCACACTCTCGACCCAGCCCTGCTCAATCAAGCGCTGCACCACCTTGACGAGGTGGTTTTGCGAAATGCCATAGGCAGTGCTGATCTCCGGCAACGCGACGCGGCGGCCGCGATGCATCGTTAGGTAGAGCAGGATTCGCAGGGAGTAGTCGGAGAATAGCGTCAGCTGCATGCGAGCGGTCGGGACCCTGGAGGGTTATAAGTTGTATACGCGGCACAAGTTTAAACGCCGCACGGCGGCAGGCCAGCGGATTCTGAAAAAAGCTGGATTTTGGCCAATTTGCCGCATAGGTCAGAGCCGGCGGGGGTGGCGCGGCGAGAAATGGCGTTGACTGTCGGCGGGTCCGGCCGATGATCGGCGGATGTTGGTCGTGCACGTCCAAGTTCACGTCAAGCCCGAGCACCTCGCGGCTTTCATTACGGCTACGCGCCTCAACGCCGAAGCCAGCCTGAAGGAGCCGGGCGTGGCCCGGTTCGACGTCGTGCAGCAGGCGGACGACCCGACGCGCTTCGTGTTGGTAGAGGCGTACAAGACTGCAGAGGCACCCGCCCAACACAAGGAAACCGCGCACTACGCGGCCTGGCGCGACGCGGTCGTGGACATGATGGCGAGCCCGCGCACGAGCGTGAAATACCAGAGCCTCTGCCCGGACGAGCCTCGCTGGAGCACGCGCGACGCATGAGCGCGGCCAACGTGCGCCCGTTCGAGTTCCTAAGCGCCGGGCGTATCGTGTTCGGCTCCGGCACGGCGACGTCTTTGGGCGAGCGGGCGCGCGCCTACGGCTCTCGCGCGTTGTGGGTGACGGGCAAGAGCGCCGAGCGTCACGCCGCGCTCGAGCAGCAGCTGCGCGCGGCCGGTGTCGAGCTCGTCCACGTCCGGGTGATCGGAGAGCCGCGAGTGGAGGACGCGCTGGCCGCCGTCGCCGTGGGGCAGACCATCCGCGTCGAGCTGGTGGTGGCGTGCGGCGGCGGAAGTGTTTTGGACCTCGGAAAAGCGGCCGCGGCGTTGCTCGCGAATCCGCAAGATCCGTTCGAGTACCTAGAGGTGGTCGGCAAGGCGCGCCCGCTGCCCCACCCGGCGCTCCCGCTCATCGCCGTGCCGACGACGGCAGGGACGGGCGCGGAGGTGACGAAGAACGCGGTCCTCGCTTCCGCCGCACACGGCGTGAAAGCGAGCCTGCGCCACGACTCGATGCTGCCGGCCCTGGCGCTCGTGGATCCGGAGCTCACCCTCGGCATGCCCCCGTCGGTCACGGCTGCCACCGGGCTCGACGCGCTCACGCAGTGTCTCGAGCCGTACGTGAGTGGGCAGCACAATCCGCTGACGGACGCGCTGGCCCTGGAAGGTATGCGGCGCGGGGCCCGGTCGCTCGCGCGCGCGTTTCGAGAGGGCGCGGACCTCGCCGCGCGCGAGGACATGGCGCTCTGCTCGTTGTTCGGCGGGCTATCGCTCGCCAACGCCAAGCTCGGCGCCGTGCACGGCTTCGCGGCCCCCGTCGGCGGACAATTCGAGAGCCCGCATGGTGCGGTGTGCGCGCGGCTGTTGCCGCTGGTGATGGAAGCCAACGTCGCCGCCCTCCGCGCGCGCCAGCCGCACAGCGAAGCTCTGCCGCGCTTCGAGCGCGTGGCGCGGGTGTTGACCGGAAACGAGTCGGCCCAAATCGAAGACGGCATCGCGTTCGTGCGGCAGCTCACGTCGGAGCTCGCGGTTCCGGGGTTGTCCAGCTACGGCATGACGGCGTCTCACGTCCCCGAAATCGTCGCGAAAGCGGCAGTGGCGAGCAGCATGAAGGGCAACCCCATCGCGCTCACCGCCGCGGAGCTTTCGGCCGTGCTCGAGCGGGCGCTCTAGTACTGGCTAAGGCTGCAGCCGAATCGGCTTGCCCACTTCGCGGCCGCCCACCTGGACCTGCTTACCGCTGCGCGGCGGCTCCGCAAAGCGAGGCTCGGGGCGACCGAAGCGGTACGCGCTCTTCGCGTGCGCGCCGAAGGAGGTGCTGTTCGTCTCGGCCACGACTTGAATGTCCGTACTGGGTACGCGATCCAGATGCACGACGAAGCGCCGCTCCACCACGCCGTTGCCGGACGGCAGCACCTCGTTCGGGTTGCCGGAGACGAGCCGCGCGCCGTCCGGCAGCTGCAGCGCAATCGAAACCGCCGCGTCGCTCCCGACACGCCGGTCGATGCGCGCCACTACCTCGATGTCTTGCCCAGCCGTGACCTGCTCCGGGCCGGCCAGCTTCACCGAAACTGGGCTGCGGTGCGGGCCCAGCTCCGGCGCTTGGCGCGGGGGGGGCGTGGAGACGGCCGGCTGCCGTTCCGGCGCGGGCTCGCCGCTGTGACACGCCGCGAGCGCCGAGATGAAAATGCAAACGGAAGGAATGCGCATGGCGGGCCTCACTGGCAAATCGGGCTTTCGCTGGGGTAGGGGTAGTACTGACGCGGACTCGTGCTGCGGTCGACGGCGGCTGCGGGAACACCGCCACATACCAAGCCGTCCAAGTAGTCCGCGAACATCGGCGAGCTCTCGCCGGTATCGTGGTAGCCGGTGGGCTCGCAATCTCGCATGTCCCAGACGTGGCGTGTGTAACCGCGCTTGAAGTCCGGCGCGGTCACGCTGGGCGTGGTCAAACCGGCGAGCACGACGTCACTGCCGACGTCCGGATCCGTCGATAGACCATAGAGCATCGCCGCGACCTCGTTCTCGTCGATGAGTTGCTGCAGGCCGGCGCTGGCGCGCGGACGCCGCCACTGCACTTGGTCGTACGCCCGCTCTCGAAGGCTGAACCAGAACATGGACCCTCCTTGCTTGTCCCAGTACACGGGATTGTCGCGCAAGATGCTCGAAAAGCCGGTCGCCCAACCTTCGCTCCACGCTTGACCCGGCGCCGTCGGCTGACCCAAGCAATGTGGACCGCCTTCGTTCGGAGACACGCCGTAGCTCCACATCGTGTAGTGCCCGGCTTCGTGGATGGTCACGGCGTCGGACCAGTACGCGCGGTCCTCCGCCGTCGCGGAGACGAACAGCTGCGAGTCGAACGGCATGGAGGCGACTTCGGCTCCCCAGGGCGCGAAGCAGGCGCCGCAATCCCAAGCCGTGTTGAGATGCATCCACGCCGCGATCGTGCCCGGCGAGTCACCGTAGAATTCGCTCACGATGCGCTGCACGTGCAGCAGACGGTTGTAGATGTGAATCGCTCCGCTGCCCTCGTTTTCGCCGATGCGAATGTCCTGCCCCTTCGTGAGGTCCGCGAGCGGTGCGGACCAGCTCCACGCCTGGCCGCCTCGGATCTCTTCCGGGCTGACCACCCCGCTCGGCACGTCAGGATCGAACACGCCGAACTGCGCGAACGCTCCCGTAGGATCCGGATGAATCAGGAAGAACGCGAGCTGCTCGTCGCCGGTGGCCGTCGCCGGAACTTGGACGGTAAAGCTGCCGTCCTCGCCCACCAGGGCCGCGTCCACCCAGTCCGTGCCGTCGCCGGCCATGACCAGCACGCCTTCCGCCGGCAGAGCGACGGAGGTGTCCGACCAGTCGCTGTAATCTTCGTAGGGACCGACGGCTTCGTAGAGCAGCCGGCCTTCGAAGGTGCCGCTCGCGGCCTGGTCCACACAGAAGCCTCCGAGCGCGCTTTGACGGCAACTTCCGGCGCACGTCTCGCGCTGCCAGGAGCCGCTCGCGTCGCACGTGCTCAGGTCTTTCGCGTCCATACACTCCGACTGCCCGGGGACACAGGCGTCTTCGTTCAGCACGCAGCGCGCTTGGCCTCTACTCGTATCGCAATGCTCGAACTCACGACAGTCCGTGGTGACCAGCATGGGCGTGCCATTGCCGGTCGGCACCACGCACGCTCGTGCGCGGTCTGGGGTTACGCAGTCGCCCTGGGCCGTGACTCCCTCGCACGGGTCGAGCGCTGCGCCGTTGCCGCCTTCGGCCGGCGCGCCTGCGTCCACCGCGACAGAGCCGCCCGCCTCCTTGCCGCCCGTGCCGGCGACGCTCGGAGCACCGCCTTCTTCCCCCTTTTCAGCGCCCTTCTTGCTGCTGCAGCCAAGTGCGCACGCGGCGCCCACCGCGACGACGAACCAGCCCTTCCAAGCTCTCATCATGAAATGCCACTGACTTGTACAGACCTCACTACGGGGAAGCCATAGGCACTCGCGCCGCTGGTTTCTGGTGCGAGCGGAAAGCCGCACGGCGCGCTCCTTGCTTTGCAGTGCCGGATGAGCGCAGCTCGTTTGCTGTTTTCAATTCTGCTCGCCGGATGTTCAACGGCGAGCGCCACGGAGCGAAAGCCCTTGGCCGCGCCGCGCGCCCTGGACGTGCCGGGCTTTTTGCCCGCGGTCATGTTCGTGCCGGCCGGCGCGGAGGCCCGACCCCTCGTCGTCGCTGCCCACGGCGCGGGAGGTAGTCCAGAGTGGGAGTGCGATTACTGGAGTCGCTTGCTGGGCGAGCGGAGCTTCGTCGTGTGTTTGCGCGGCACGTCGCTGGGCAAGGGGGGCGGCTACTACTACCGCACCCAGCACGCGCTCGAGGCGGAGCTCGTCGCGGCAGAGCGCGCGGCTCGCGCCGCCGAGCCGCGCATTGCTCCGGGCGGCACTTACGTCGGCTTTTCTCAAGGATCGAGCATGGGCAGCGCCATCATCGCCAAGCACGGCGGCAAGTTTTCGCGGCTGGTGCTCGTGGAGGGATTCGAGCGGTGGAACGTGCCGCGCGCTCGTGCCTTCGCCAAGGCGGGAGGCAAACGGATCCTTTTCGCCTGCGGCACGAAAGACTGCAACGCCGCCGCGAGCGAGTCTGCCCGGTGGATTGCGCGCGGCGGCGTCGACGTGCGCGTGGAGTACGCGTTCGGCGCGGGGCACACGCCCATGGGTGAGGTGCAAGAGCGAGTGAGCGCGGCTCTGCCGTGGTTGTTCGCTGAGTAGCTAGCCGCGCTTGGCGGTCTTCTTTTTGGTCGCGGTCTTCTTTTTGGTCGCGGTCTTCTTTTTGGTCGCGGTCTTCTTTTTGGTCGCGGTCTTCTTTTTGGTCGCGGTCTTCTTTTTGCGGGACTTGGGCCAGCCCTTTTGCATCTGGTCGTAGCTCTCGCGCGAAACCGTCGACGCGGCCTTGCTACGACTCTTCCCGGCACGTTTCCGGCGATTGATGTTGGCCACCAACGAGTTCTTCTTCTCAGCGGGCATGGGCGCTCCTTCGCACGGTCTTCTTGGCCGCACGCTTCTTGGCGGCTGGCCGGGATTTGCTCTTCGCGTAGCGCTCGAGGAGGCGAGCGCCCTTCTCAGCTAGTCTGCGCGCCGCGCTCACGGTTCGCGGTACAGGCTCGCCCCAGGCGTGCGCAGATAGCGCGAGTCGAGTTGGCTTACCCGCGTCGTTCACGAGGGGACCGCGGAGAGTTGCGAAGTGGCGTCGCAGGAACGAGCCCTTGCGGCGCATCTTCTCCGGCGTGTCCGCGGGGCCTTTCACGCCCGGCTTCAGACGTGCGCCCTCTTTACGGGCGAAGTAGCGACGGCCTTCACTCGTCAGTCCCCCCGCGGGATCTTTGGTCGGCATGCGCGAGCCATAGCGAGCCGCGTGCCAACGAACGCCTACGTCTCTTCCACGTGCGCGCGGAGCCGATCGATCGCGTCGTCCCACTGCGTGGAGACTTGGTCCAGGTAGCGACGCGCGGCTTGGAGCCGCGCGGGCGCGAACTGGTAGACGCGCTCGCGGCCCTGTCGTTTGGCTTCGAGCAGCCCGGAGCTTTTCAAGGTGACCAAGTGCTTCGTGACCGCCTGGCGGCTGATACTGGCGCCCTCACTCAGGCGAGTGATGGACAACGGCCCTTCGTGGCACAAACGCGACAGCAGCTGCAGACGCGTCTCGTCACCCAACGCGGCGAAGACCAGAGCCGCTTCCGCTGCGCGCCGAACGCTGACGCTAGGGGCTCGCGACATATCGGCTCACGTTCTGAAGCTGCTCGTCCCAGCCTCCGGTGTTCATGCGCAGCGCTTCCAGGCCGCGCCCCGCCGGAATCGCGGCGAACCCGGACTCGCGGATCGTGAGCTCCGTACCGCCCGGCACCTCCTTCAGCTCGAATTCGACGAGCGTCATCGGCTCGTGCGAATAGTCGCGCTTCGGGTCGACGGCGTGCGGGTGCCAGCGATACGACAAGTAGCTCGGCGGCACGACGCGCTCGATCACCAGCTCTCCGCTCAGGTGTTCGTAGCCAGGGTAGGTGATGCGGCCGCGGACCCTTGCGCCTTCGCAGAACGGTCCCTCGAATTCCATGCGGAACCATTCGCCGAACTCGCGGGAATCGCTGATGGCGCGCCACACTCGCGCGAGAGGAGCCGCAAGCACGGTACGTTTCTCGATTGAATCGGTATTCATGCAACCTCCAGGTTGCGTACCCTTAGCCCACGTGCTCCTACATGCAACCAAAAAGTTGCGCTTGTTTGCGCTTGCGGCGGTACCGTGCGCTCGCGAAAGCGGGCATTTGTATTAAGCTTCAGGGTTCGCGGTCGATCGCAACGGAGGCCGCAATAGCGCGAGGCATGCCATGACGTGGTCGATCCTAATCGTTGACGATTCATCCCTCGTTCGCTCGCAGCTGCGAGCCGCGCTGGAAGCCAAAGGTGCGCGCATCGTGGAGGCCGAGAACGGTAGCGAGGGCCTTTGGCGGGCGCGCGAGAACCTCGTCGACTTGGTCGTCGCCGACATTCACATGCCGGTCATGGACGGCATCCGCATGGTTGAGGAGCTGCGCAAGCTCCCCGAATACGCCACGACGCCAATCTTCATCCTCACGTCCGACGCCGCTACCACGCGCGCGGAGGAGGGAAAGCGGGCTGGCGCCAACGCATGGATCCTCAAGCCCGTGAAGACCGAGCTCCTGTGGAAGGCGATTGAAAAAGCGCTGTTCGGCCGCGCCTCCAGCGTGCCCTCCCAGCAAGTGGCCGCGCCGAGCCCGCCGAGTCCGGATAGCGCTAAATGAGCGTGGACAAGAAAGTCCTCGTCGTCGACACCGCGAGCGGCGCGTTGAGCTTCGTGATGGAGGAGCTGACCGAGCTCGGCTTCGGAGTCATCTGGGTGCCGACGCTCGGGGCGGCACTGGAGTTCATGGAAGCCAAGCCTTCGCTGTCGCTCATCATCGCGAGCTCCGCCGCGACCAAAGTTGGGGGCCTAGACTTTCTCGGGCGCGTGCGTGATTTGGCGCCCGACACCCGCATCATCTGGGGCGCGACGTCGGACACCCCTTCCGGTCCCGTTTCGGGGCCCCACGGCCCGGGTCCCGACAGCCTCATCCCCGAGCCTTTCCGCACCAACGAGCTGCGCGCTGCCATCTCGGACTTGCTCGCCGCGCATTTCTACCCGAAGCCCATTCAAGAAGCCGTGAAGCGCGCCGCGCTGGAGGTGCTCGGCACCATGCCGGGGTTCGAGGTGGAAGGCGGCGCGTTCCTGGTCGGGAACCAAACCGCGCTCTCGGACCTCAGCGCGGTCATTCCCTTTTCCGGCGGGGTTTCTGGGCACCTCATGGTCGGCATCACGAGCGAGAGCGCGCGAAAAATCTACGAGAGCTTGCTGCCCGGCGTGAGGCCACTGCGAGTCGACCGAATGGAAGATTTGGTGGGCGAGCTCTGCAATCAGATCCTCGGTCGCATCAACGTGTTCTTCACCGAACGTTCCGTCTCCATTCAGCACGGGACGCCCATCTTCATCCGCGCGGCCGGGAGCACGCTGCGTTACCCAGGGCGTCAGCCGTCGTTCGCCGTGACGCTCGCGAGGGGGGAGACACGCCTCTCGCTCGAGTACTACCTGTCGCACTTCGATCGCGAAAAGCTGGAAGCGCCGGTCAACACGCGGGTTCTGCGGCTGGGTGAGATCCGCTACCTGTAGCTGACGACACGCCCGTGCGACGCCGTTTGCGGCTGCCCGAATCGCGCTTCATTCGCGAGGCGTGAGCGGATAGAGGCTGGGCCGGATCTCCACCGCGCCGAGGCCGGCTTGCTCGTAAGCTTCGCTCAGCGTTCCGCAGTTGAAGAGCCTGGCGTGAACTGCGAATGCCAACGTCGCGGCGACCATGCGTGCGGCCGCCATCTGCGAAACCGAGATGATCCTCTCGCCTCCGCGATCTTTGAAGGCGGTGAACCAGCGCGCGCCCGCCGTCACCGCGCTCGGGTCGAAACCAGTGAGCTCCAACTGCTCGACGATCCATACCGGCTTGCAGACGCCACCGAGCTCGGCCCGAAATTGGTCGAAGCGCCGCTCGACCATCAAACCCGTCGCGTGCCCACGGATTCTGGTCAGCAAGACATGACCTCCGACGAGCTCGGTCTCGATCGCGTCGAAGGCTCTAGCGGGGCACTGTCGGTAGTTCACCGGACACCTCAAATTCGTCCGCCCCGCGCACAACTTTAGGAGGTTCGGGCAGAAGTTAGACAATTAGTGCAACCGTTTGATCCATAAGGACTTTTTCAAACCGGCAGAACCGGCGCCCGGCTTCCCCAGCGCCACCTACGCCCGGTACCGGCTCCTAGGCGTGCAGGCCGGGTAGCGGCTCGAGTGACAAGAGAACGGCCACCACGACCGAAATCGGAGGTGACCACCCCGTAGCGAGGACGGACCGGGGTTGATAGACCGGACCTGGTGAGGACGCGAAGCAACCGAAGGTGGTTGGGGCTGGTACTAGGTGCGAGCGCGTGCGGCGGAGCTGCTCCCGCGACGACGTCACCGGTAGCGGTCACGCCGTCACCGGTGACGAGGCCGGCTTCTCCACCTTCGCAGTCACCGCCGCGACTTGCGTATCCGACCAGCACCCGCGGGCCGGTGGAGGAAGTGCTGCATGGGGTGACGGTGCGAGACCCGTACCGTTGGCTGGAGAGCTCGGACAGCCCCGAGACGCGCGCTTGGGTTGAAGCTCAGAACCGCCTGACGCGTGGCTATTTGGACTCCTTGCCGCGACGCACGGAGATCCGCGAGCGGCTCCGCGAGCTTTGGGACTTCGAGCGCTACGAGCTGCCGTTCGAGCGCGGTGGCCGCTACTTCTATTTTTACAACTCGGGCCTCCAGAACCAGCCCGTCTTGTACTGGATGCCGTCGCTCCGCGCCGAGCCGCGCTTGCTTTTGGATCCGAACACGCTTTCCCCCGACGGCACGGTGGCGCTGGCGCGGGCGGTACCGAGCGAGGACGGCAAGCTGCTCGCGTACGGCCTTTCGCGCGCCGGCTCCGATTGGATCGAGTGGCGCGTGCGGCGGGTGGACGACGGCGAGGACTTGCCCGATCTCTTGAAGTGGTCGAAGTTTTCGACGGTTTCCTGGCTCACGAGCGGAGCCGGATTCTACTACACCGCGTACGACGAGCCCGCGCCCGGCGCCGAGCTGTCTGCGACCAACTACTTCAACAAGCTGTTTTTTCATCGGCTCGGGCAGAAGCAATCCGATGATCAGCTGGTTTACGAGCGTCAGGATCAGGCCAAGTGGGCCTTTGGCGCGCAGACCACGCGCGACGGCCGTTACGTCCTGATCGCCGCGACCCAAGGCACGGATCCGAAGAACGCGGTCCTTTATCTGGACTTGCAGAAGCCCCCCGCGCCGCCGAAGGCGCTCGTGCCGCGCATCCAGCACCTCTACGATTTCATCGGCAACGTCGGCAGCACCTTCTGGTTCAGAACCGATGAGAGCGCACCGCGCGGGCGTATCGTGTCCGTGGACCTTGCCCAGCGTGAGCCAAAATTCGTCGAGGTCGTCCCCGAGCACGCGGAGACGCTGCGTCAGGTCGAGCGCGTGGGCGGCAAGTTCGTGCTCAATTATCTCAAGGACGCGCGCGCGGAGCTACGCGTTCATACGACAGACGGTAAGTTGGAACACACGGTGCCGCTGCCGGGCCTCGGCACCGTGTGGCTATCCGAAGGCACTGAGAAGCGCACCGAGACCTTCTACAGTTACGAGAGCTACCAAGCGCCGCGCAAGCTCCTGCGCTACGACGTGAAGACGCGGGAAACTCGCGTATTTCGCGAGCCAAAGCTCAAGGTTGATGGGGACGCGTTCGAGACGCGGCAAGTCTTTTATGCCAGCAAGGACGGCACGCGCGTTCCCATGTTTTTGACCCAGCGCAAAGGAGCCGTGCCGAGCCCCGACACGCCGTGCCTTCTTTACGGCTACGGTGGGTTCTCGATCTCTCTCACGCCGACGTTCAGCGTCGGCAACTTGGCTTGGCTAACGCTCGGTGGTTTGCTCGCGGTGCCGAACCTACGCGGAGGCGGCGAGTACGGCGAGGCGTGGCACGAAGCGGGCAAGCGCGCGAAAAAGCAAAACGTGTTCGACGACTTCATCGCCGCGGCCGAGTACCTGACGCGCGAGAAGCTGACGAGCCGCCCGCACCTGGGCATTCTCGGCCGTTCCAATGGCGGTTTGTTGGTGGGCGCCATGCTTGCGCAGCGCCCCGAGCTATTTGGCGCCGCGCTTCCCGCGGTGGGGGTGATGGACATGCTCCGCTTCCACAAGTTCACGATCGGCTGGAGTTGGACGGACGATTACGGCTCGCCGGACGTCGCCGCTGACTTTCCCGCCCTCTATGCGTATTCGCCGCTCCATAACTTGCGGCAAGGGGTGAAGTACCCGGCCACGCTCATCACGACTGCTGACCATGACGATCGGGTCGTGCCCGCCCACAGCTTCAAATTCGCGGCTGCGCTGCAGCATGCGCAGGCGGGGGACGCGCCGGTCATGATCCGCATCGAGACCCGCGCCGGGCACGGCGCCGGGGTTCCGACGGAAAAGAAGATCGACGAGATAGCCGACCAGTGGGCGTTCCTGTGGGAAGCGCTCCAAAAGCGCTAGTCGCGCTCCGAGACCACGCGGTGACGCCCGGGTCCACCGTCACGTAGGGTCACACCTGATCATGCATGGTCATCTGCGATCGGAAGACCTCCTGCCGGCACGTAAGGTCACCCATGATCACGTACGGCCATGCCTGATCACGCATGGTCATCTGCGATCGCCAAGGCTTGCTGGTGTGCCCGTGATCTCAACGCTTGGTGAAGACGTAAGCTCACCGCTGATCACGTAGGGTCGTGCCTGATCACGCATGGTCACCCGCCCTCGCGAAAGCTCACCTAGGATCATGTAGGGCCATACCCGATCACGCATGGTCACGTACCGCTGCAGAAAGCACGCTTCCTCGTGGAAGACGTGACCACGTAGGGTCACGTCTGATCACGCATGGTCACCTACGGTCTCGAGCGAGGTCCGGCGATCACGGGGCGACGTCCGGAGAGCGTTCATGCCGTGAAGGCACGTAGGCTCACCCATGATCACGTAGGGTCATGCCTGATCACGCATCGTCACCTGTACGGCGCCGCGCGGGCCCTCCCCGGCGAAGCCCGCCCCGGTCAGGACGTAGGGTCACATCTGATCACGCATGGCCATCTATCGTCGCCGCCCGAGCGTTGACACCGGCCGTTACCAGACGTCACCGGGTGTCACGCATGATCACACCTGATCACGCATGGTCACGTACGTCCACGTTCAGACCGCGCCCGCCACGAAGCGCTCGCTCTGCTCCCAGAGCTCCTGCGCCAGCTCCGGCTTTTGCGCGGCCGCGGACGGCTCTTTCACGCGGCACTCGTCGTAGTAAAGGCCATTCTGGTCGGCGACTTCGGCGCTGGTGGCGCAGTACAGCGTCGTCTTTGCGCCCTCTTCGTTGCTGATCATGGTTCGCGTCATGAGCCAACGGAATGGTTGTGGTACCTGGCGCCACACGTCACTTGCCACGACGCCTGGGTGCAGCGAGTAGGCGTGCAAACCTTGCGCCCCATAGCGACGCGCGAGCTCCTTGGCGTGAAGCACGTTCGCTAGCTTGGAGACCTGGTAGGAATGCATCGCGCCAAAGCCTTTGCCGCGCTCCCGCAGCTCGGAAAAGTCGATGCCGCGCGCATCGTAGTGGGCCACCGACGACACGTTGACGACGCGGCTATGCGGCTGCTCCAAGAGGCGCGGTAGGAGTAGCTGCGTGAGCAAGAAGTGTCCCAGATGGTTCACGCCGAAGGTTTGCTCGAAACCTTGCTTGGTCACGCGCTTCTGACCGGCGAGGCCGGCGTTGTTGATCAGCACGTGCAGCGGTTCGTTCTGTGACAGAACGGCTGCGGCGCAGGCGCGCACGGAGTCCAAGTCGCCCAAGTCGAGGGCGATGAGGTCCGCTCTGCCGCCGGCAGAAGCGATGGCCCGGAGCACTGGCTCCGTTTTGCTCGCGTCGCGGCACGCCAAGAGGACGCGGGCCCCGCGCTGCGCCAGCACTTCCGCGGTGACGCGGCCAATGCCCGAGCTCGCTCCGGTGATGAGGCAGACCTTCCCGTGCAAATCGGACATTGGCACTCCATGCGGCTGGCCGCCGGCCGCTGCAAGCGCGCTCGCCGGGCTCGACATTTCGCCACCGAAGCGAGAAATTTTGGACGGGTGGCACCTCGACACGTCGGTAGGCTTGTGGACAATGGCAGGCCGTGACGACAACTGAGGCCGCGAGCAAGGCGCGTGAAACTGCAGCGGCGCCGCCGGTAGCACGGCGGAGGCACCCGGCGCTCTGGGTGCCGACGCTGTACTTCGCCGAAGGGCTCCCGATGATCACGGTGAGCGTGGTCGCCGCCCTCATGTACAAGAACCTCGGTGTCTCCAACACCGATATCGCCATCTACACAGGGTCCCTGTACGTGCCCTGGTCGTTCAAGTTCGCTTGGGCGCCCATCACGGAGATGTTCAAGACCAAGAAGCATTGGGTGGTCGGCACGGAGCTGGCGATGGCGGTCACGCTCTCGTGCGTGGCGCTTTCGCTCCCCATGCCGAGCTTCATGGGCCTCACGCTCGCCTTCTTCTGGGTGACCGGCTTCCTTTCCGCGACGCAAGACATCTCCGCGGACGGCGCATACATGGCCGTCACTACCGCCAAGGAGCAGTCGGCGTGGGTGGGCGTGCAGGGCTTCTGCTGGAACGCCGGACGCATCGTCGCTTCCGGCTTACTGGTGACGCTGACCGGTTACTTGTTCGAGCAAAAGCTGGGCGGCGCGACGGGCGCCGCCGCCGAGCTCAATGCCTGGCAGTACAGCTGGATGGTGGTGATGGGCGTGCTCGCCGCGCTCATGGCGTTGCTGGGCGTGTGGCACATGAAGATGCTCCCGCAGGACGTGCGCTCCACCGAGACGCCGAGCGGGGTCGCAGAAGGGATGAAGGCGTTTGGCGCCACATTGACGAGCTTCTTCCAAAAGCCTGGAATTGGGCTCGGCCTGGTGTTCATCCTGCTGTACCGCAGCGGTGAAGGCTTCATCGAGAAGATAGGGCCGCTCTTCATGTTGGACCCCATCGCCAAGGGGGGACTCGGCCTTTCCAACCAGGCCCTCGGGTACATCAATGGCTCCTTCGGGACACTCGGTTTCATGTTGGGCGCGCTCCTGGGCGGAGTGTTCGCGGCCAAGCTCACGCTCAAGCGATCCATCGTTTGGCTGGCGCTAGCGATGAACGTGCCTCACGTTTGCTATCTGATTTTGGCGTCGTCCCATGCGCCGAGCCACACCCTCGTCACCACGCTCGTGACCATCGAAAAGTTTGGCTACGGTTTCGGCTCCGTCGCTCACATCCTTTACATGATGCAGCAGATCGCGCCGGGCAAGTACCGCACCGCGCACTATGCGTTTGCTACGTCCCTCATGGGCTTAGGCTTGATGATCCCCTCGATGATGAGCGGCGCCATCCAAGAGAAGCTCGGCTATCAGCACTTCTTCGCGTTCTGCCTCGTCGCTTCGGTCCCGTCCGTCATCGCGGCCGCGCTTGCGCCGTTTCACGTCAAAGACGACGCAGAGCCAGGTGTCGCGCCCGTCGGCCACTAGTCGCCGACGCGCCAGGGGGTCGGACGGTCTCCGCGAATTGCCGCTTCACGTCTTCCGCCTTAGCAACGTCGGCTTGCACCGCAACGGCCTTGCCGTCCTTGGCGACGATGTCGCGCACCACCTGCTCGGCCCCCTCCTTGCTGCCGAGTGGCAGCCCTAGCCGTTCATCATGCGCGTGAACTTCTCGGTCAGCACCGGATCGGCGGCCATCTTGGCACCCCAAGCCGTCGCGACTTGGCCATAGCTCATCATGTCCAGGCCGTAGTGGCCCAGCGCGCCCATCATGTCCCCGCGCTGCATGCCCTTCAGAATGGCTACGTAGTCGCTCAGCTTGGCCACGTTCTGTCCGGGGAATACGACCGGATCGGGATCCTGGTCACCCTGCTTCAAGGCGTGCTGCGCCTGCTGGGCTTGAGCCATGCGGAGGTGCATGTCCATGTTGCCGTCCCGAACGTTATCGAGCGCGGCTTTCTCGTCCGCATTGACCCCCATCTTCGCGAAGCTCTGGAGCTCCTGCAGCTCGATGAAGCGCTCGTGCAACGCGCGGCTGTTGTTCAGCGCCTCCTGCCACTCCGGAATGACGAGGTTGAGCTTGCCGAAGTTGTCCGTGCGCAGCGGTAGCTTGAATCGCTCGAACAGCTGGACCAGGGCCGGCGGCGGCGACGCGATGGCCCCGAGCACCGCCCCTGCCCCGCCGTGACCGACGCTACTGAGGATGCGATCCCGCTCCGCGGAGAACTCCGCGTACTGCTCCAGCGTGAGCCCGCCGTAGCGGCGGGTCGGCGGCTTCACCCGGTTGCTCTTGGCCGGATCTTCTGCGAGCTGCGTCAGCCAGGTTCGGATGCCATCCGTCGTCGCTTGAGGGTGATTGCCGAGGCCAAGCCAGACGTGCGCCAGCACCGTTTCCCAACCAGTAAAGCCGCGCGCCGGCGCTTGCCCGCGCAGCCAGCCGAACAGCTGCTCGACCTCGGGGCGCAGCGCCGCGTTCTCTTTGGCGCGAAACCCGAGCGCGATGATGGCCGCGCTCGTCGTCCAGTCCGAAGGCCCGAATACGAGCGAGTACAGCGCGCCGCGCCCGGGTCCCGTTTCCCACGAGCCGAGGTGCGACAGCACCAGCGCGGTCGCGACCTGACAGCGGTACGTCCAATAGAAGCCGTCGAAGCCGGAGTCGGCGGGCGGCAGCGGCGGATCCGTCAGCACCGCCAGAAAGGCATGCAGCCAGTCCACGCCCCAGTGCTGAGCCACGCTGCGGGCCGCGCCGTCCCAAACGTCTTGGCGGTACAGCTGCTGGGCGATGCTGGCGATCACTTGCTGCGCGCGCGGATCCGCCGCTGGATACAGCTTGCGTGCGCTGGTGCCCTCGTAACTCCACAGGCGATATTGAGCCTGCGCCTTGTCCACGCGTGGATCCGGCTGCTGAATCTCTTCGACCGTCACGTTCAAGGAACCGCGCGCGCCCAAGCTGCGCATGGCCAAGTCGAAGCCGATGTTCACGCTCGGCGCGTCTAGGAATTTGCTCTCGAGCCCGATGCTGCACTCCAGGCCTTGGCCGCAACAGCGCAGGATAGGCGCGAGCTCACGTGCGAAGGAGCGCGCCGCGGCCGCCGTTGCATCGCCCGGTCCTTGCAGGAACGTGAAGTAAGCCTCCATGGGCTCCAGCTCATCGCAGAGCTTGCGGGTGAGGTGACTCCACCATTCTCGCTCGCGCAGAAGGAGCAACGCGTGCTTGTCTTCCGGCGTGTCGTAGCCGCGGAAACGCGCGTAGTGAAATGACGGGCGTGCGTCTTCGTAGTCCGGCTCGCGCGAGAGAAGCTCGTGAAAGACCTGCGTGGCCCGGTCGTAGCGCTTGGCGTCCAAGAAGGCCCAGCCCAGGTCGAAAAGCGGCGAGTTGTCCTTGGGGTCGATGGTGAGTGCTTGGCGAGCGTGTTGCTCGGCTTCGTCGGGGCGACCAGCTTGGCGGAACGCGTTCGCGGCTGCGGTTTGAACCTTCCAATCCCCCGGGAAGCGCCGCACGCCCTCGAGCGCGACGGCCAGCGTAGCGTTCGGGTCGGCCAAGCGGCGGCGCAGTAGCACCTCGCCGAAATAGAGAACCGGCTCGTTGGGGTACGTGGTTCGCAACGCGGCGAACAAGTCCGCGCCGGCGCGGACGTTGGCGAGCCGCGGATCTTCCGGATCGGGCTGGGGCGAGACTTGAATGCCGGCGCGCAGGGCCGAGCGCACGGGGTGCTGGGCAAATACTTCCCAGCCGAGGCGCGAAATGACCTCGGGATTGCACCAGCGCGTGAGCCACGGCAGGTATGCCAAATCCGGCGCTACGTCGATCACGTCGCAGATGAGCTCAATCGCTTCGGGCAGGCGCTTTTGCATCATGAGGATGCGCGCGCGAACCGCCGCGGTCGCGACGTGGATGGCGCCGGTCGCGACGGGCGCCGTGGAGAGCGGGTCCGGCGACGCCAGCGCTATTTCGTCCACCAAGTCCAAGTAGGAGCGCTCGTTCGGAAACAGCATCAGCGCGTCGGACGCGAACAGCATCGCGGAGACTAGCTCGCCTCGTTGAAACGTTTCACGCGCCCGCGCTTTCAGTCGTTCACCGAGCTCCGCTCGGGCTTGGGCTTCGTTCGGTAGCTCGGTCGGATCCAGCTGAGTCGGTTGCATGCGTTTTCCCTCGCGGCGAACCGACGAGGCTAGCCCGAAAGCCCCCCCGAGTCAGGATGCTCGCGGCCCGGGGCTCCACGTGAATCCGTCTCGACGCGGCCCAGCTCTGCGGGTTAAAGGGCGAGCGTGAACGAAGCGCTCGTGCTCGCCCCAACCTCGGAGCCCACCGTCTTTCTGGCGCCGGACGGTTCGAAGAGAACCGCGCCCATCGGTTGGGGTTGCTTACCGCCCGGCGACGCCGGGCTCACGCGGCGCGTGAAGTCGCTCGGCCCCTCGTGGGCCATCATCGAAAAGCGCGGGCGCAAGGCGTTCTCGAAGGGCTTGTGGGCGCCGCGCGAGAACATCGAGGCCGCGCGGGAGGCTTTGGCCGCGGAGCGCAGCACGGAGTCGTACGCGAAGAAGCGCGCCGGGGCGACGGCGCGCCGCGAGCAGAAGCAGGCTTCGTACGTCGTTTCCTTCGAGGTGGAAGTGCTCGGCTTCCTGCGCTTTGCGCCACGTTTCGAGGCGCTGGCGCGGACGGTTGCGCGCCAGGTGACGGAGCACGCCACGCCCGTCGGCAGCGGCACGGTCGCGCGCACGGAGCGTATCTCGATCGATCGACGGGCAGAATCCGCCGTCATCGCGTGGATGCGCCACCAAACCACCGCCTACGACTCGATGAAAATCGCGCGTATCAAGGGCGAGCGCCGCGCGGTGCGGCGGCAGCTCGCAGAGATCTCGCGGGCCGTGCTCGACCTACATCGTCGAGATGCCCCTCACGCACCGGCGGCGTGCCCCCTCTGCGCGGCGATTACTTCACCACCCGCGGCGGGATCGGCACCTGGCACTCGGTCGGCGGGCTGAGCCACTTCAGCAGGTTCAGCCAAAAGTGCTCCACCTGCTGGCCTTCGGTGTCGGCCCACTCGCTGTCGTAAGTGATCCACTCGTCGCCCCACACCGCAACGCGCCCGTCGTCAGCTTGCGTGACCTGGAGCGCGATGCGGTCCTCACCGCCCCGCGCGATCGTCATGCCGTTCGCACCGTCGGGCTCGGCGCCGTTGTTGGTGTAGATGTTACTGATGCCGTCCGTCACCGGGTGCTTCTCCCAAGTACTCACGTTGCCGGTGAGCCCCAGCTTGGTCGTGCTGTAGCCCATGCCCAGCTTGGCCAGTAGCTTGTTCACGTTCACGACCTCGCTCGCTTCGTCGCTCGAGTAGCCGATGGTCGTCATCACGCCGCCTCCGGCGCGGACCCACGCTTCGAATGCGCTCGCCTCGGCTTCCGAAAATTCGTGCAGCGCGGGTGCTTTCTTGTCGTCGTTGCCAACCTCGGACGTGGCGGCGTGCAGCACGACGATGACCTGATATTTTTGCAGCTTCTCTGCGGTGAGCTCTTCGTCGGCGAGCGGCACGGCGCCCAAGGGGCTGCGCGCGTTGAGCCACGTCGCAAAGACGTTGCCGCCGTTGCTCCACGGCCCGATGCCGCCAATGGTCGCGATGTTCAAGCAGTCGCACACGCCGTCCCCGCCCGCGTCGACGTCGTCGATGATGCCGTTGGCGTCGTTGTCGACGCCGTCGCACAGCTCGGGCATACCGTTGCCGACGCTGCCGCTACCGGCGCTGCCGCTGCCGCCAATCGGCACGTCGATCACGAGCCCGCCTCCGCTGCCGTTGGCTCCCGTTCCCGTGCTCGCGCCGTTGCCGACGTCGTTGCTCGTATCTGCGCCGCTGCCGGTGGGGCCGGTGCTTCCGGTGCCTCCGCTATTGCTGGAGCCGACTCCGCTGCCGCTCGCGTCGCCGTCGTTGCCGCCGCCGCAACCGGCGACGAGTAACAGCGCCACCGCTCCCAACCAACCTGCACCTTGCCAGCTTCGGAGCATCATCGGAATGTATGCCGGCCAGACGACACGTCCGTCGGACAATTGCGCGCGCGCGGAAGTTTGGTGTGTTTACGTACGCGCAGCGTTCCAGGGCGCCGCACACCGCAGCACACCATCGTGTTGCTCTTTCCCGCGTTATGCACGGAACTTACAAATAGCCAAGGAAGTACCGCGCTCACCCCTTTGAGTAGGAGCGGGTGCGCGGCAGGCTCGCCTTCGGGTCGCAATTCGAGTGAGCAGGAAAAGCTCTACCCTCAACGTGAAAATTGGTCGAAGACGCCGAAGTTCTCCGTTTTCTTCCAGGGCGATTGAGCCGAAGGTAGGAGTGCCGGACACCCATAGAACCTAAGTCCCTAGGTAGCTTCGTTAGGAAAAAGACCATGCTCAAAGCCTCCAAGCGCACTGGCGCACCGTTCGTCTTCGCAACCGCCGCACTCTCTCTGTTCGCGCTGCATTGCAGCTCGGAAGACCCCCTGCCCGGCAACACCGCCGGCATGGGCAACGTCAGCGGTAGCAGCACCGGCGGGACCGCCGCGGGTGGCAGCGCCAGCGGCGGCGGCGGCACGGGCGGCTCGGCCGCGGGCAGCGCCAGCGGCGGCGGCGGTACCGGCGGCTCCGCGTCCGGCGGTGGCGGCGCCGGTGGCGCAACGGGCGGCGGCGGCGCCGGTGGTGGCACTGGCGGCGCGTCTGGCGGCGGCGGCGCTGGTGGCGCAACGGGCGGTGGCGGCGCGGGCGGCGGTGGCGGCGCGGGCGGCGCCACCGTGACGTTCGCTCAGGTCCGTACGCTGCTGGGCGACTCCTGTGCCAAGGGCGACTGCCACAACGAGCCCAGCAATCACGTCAACTTCGATACGGAGCAGGGCCTCTACATGCGACTCACCATGCCCATCGGCAACGACGGCGAGCATTGCAAGGGCAGCGCTCTCGTCGTGCCCAGCAATGCAAACGATAGCCTCCTCGTTCAGATCGTGAAGATGGGCAATCCGCCCGCTTGCAAGATGATGGGCGGTCAGACGGAGATGGTAGACCGCATGCCGCACATGTGCGGCAGCGGACAGAATCCGTGCCTGACGGATCCGCAAATCAAGCTGCTCTCCGATTGGATCGCTGGCGGCGCGCCGCAGTGAGCTGACCCGACCCTGCGGAAGAGGGGCTGGCGCGTCGCAGCCCCTCGCAGAAGGCCGTCCTGGCCTCCCCCGGTACCGCTGGTCGCGTTCCTGAGGCGCCAGAGGCACGACCGTCGCCGCCTCCTCTTCGGTTGCGGAATTTGTGGGGTGAGGCGGCTTCGCCCAGGCGGGGAAAAGGATCACTCTTGTCGCGAGCCGCGGACGTGGCTCAATGACGGTCGTCGACCTTGTCTCCTCGGAGCTCCGCCCCCCTTCGGCTCACGAAAGCGCGGCGAAGCCCTGCGCGCCCGTGGACGAAGCTGAGCGACAACGAGCTGCTGGACGTGCGGCTCTGTGACCTGAAGCTGAGCATCACCGGGACCGAGCTCGAGCCGCGCGTCGAGCGCATCTACGCAGAGCTCGCGGAGCGAGGCTTGCCGTTTCGTCCCCACGTGTGGCTCTCCACGGAGTGGTTTTCGCCCGACGGCGTGCCCGGCTTCGCGATTCCTTTTTATCTCGCTCACCCGCGCTTGGTGGAGCTGGAACAGGGGCAGATGCACGAGGTGGAAGGCGGCACCGCGCGCTCGTGTCTGCAGCTCATGCGGCACGAAACGGCGCACGCCCTAGACAACGCCTACGTGCTGCACGACCGCCCGGACTGGCGCGACATGTTTGGCCGCTTCGACAGCCACTACGTGAGCCACTACCAGCCCAAACCGTACAGCAAGCGGTTCGTGCGGCACTTGGAGCTTTGGTACGCACAGAGCCACCCCGCGGAGGACTTCGCGGAAACGTTCGCGGTCTGGTTGGATCCGAGCTCACGTTGGCGTAGCCGGTACAAAGGGTGGGCAGCGCTGGAAAAGCTCCGGTACTTGGACGAGCTCATGCGCGCCATCGAGGGCGAACGGCCGGCGCAGCGTGCGCGCGACCGCATCGAGCCCATCGGGGAGTTGAAGCAGACGCTCGGCGACCACTACCGTCAAAAGCGCGCTCGTTACCGACTCGCGCTTCGCAAAACGTACGATCGCGATTTGAAACGTCTTTTCTCGGAGTCCACCGGCTCGCCGCGAGAGCGCGACGCCGCTGCGTTCCTGCGCAAAGAGCGCGCGGAGATCCGAAAGCTGGTGTCACGGTGGACGGGCGAGTATCAATATGCGGTGGATCGCGTGCTTGCCGAGATCATCGAACGTACGGAGGAGCTCGAGCTCGTCGTCACCTCCGGCGCCGCACACGTCAAGCGAGACGCGATGCTGCTGGTCGCGACGCAGACGTTCAAATACTTGAATCGCGGGCACCACCACTTTCCGCGATGAGGAAGAAGCTCAAAGTCCTCGTGCTGATGCACGAAGATCTCGTGCCCCCGGCCGATATCAGCGGCTTGTCCGAGAAGCAGGTCGCAGACTTTCGCACCGAGTACGACGTCATCCAAGGGCTGGAGGAGCTAGGCCACGAGGTGCACCGGCTCGGCGTCGGTAGTGACTTGGGCCCCATTCGGCGCGCTTTCGCCGAGCTTTCGCCGGACATCGCCTTCAATCTGCTCGTGCACTTTCACGGCGTCGCCGTGTACGACCAGCACGTCGTCAGCTATCTCGAGCTCTTGCGCAAGCGCTACACCGGCTGTAATCCGACGGGCTTACTGCTGGCGCGGGACAAAGCGATCTCGAAGCAGCTACTCGCCTTCCACCGCATTCGAGTGCCGCGTTTCGCGGTGTTCCCTCTGGGCCGCAAGGCGCGCCGGCCGCGCAAGCTGAGCTACCCATTGGTAGTCAAATCCCTCTACGAGGAAGCCTCGCTCGGCATCTCCCAAGCATCCCTCGTGACCAGCGACGAGAAGTTGGAAGAGCGGGTCGCCTTCATGCACGAAACTTTCGGGGTGGACGTCATCGCCGAGGAGTACATCGACGGCCGCGAGCTCTACGTAGGCGTCGTCGGCAATCGCCGCCTGCATGCTTTCCCGGTTTGGGAGATGATGATGGACCAGCTGCCGGACAAGGCGCCGCGCATCGCCACTCGCAAGGTGAAGTGGGACCTCGCGTACCAGAAGAAGTACCACATCGACACCGCCGCGGCGGAGCTGCCGCCGGGCATGTCGGAGCAAATTCTCAAGATCAGCACGAACATCTACCGAGTGCTCAAAATGAGCGGCTACGCGCGCATCGACTTTCGGCTCGCCCCCGATGGCAAGGTTTACGTGTTGGAGGCGAACCCCAACCCGGATCTGCAGCGTGCAGAGGACTTCGCCCAGAGCGCTAAGGCCGGTGGCGTGGAGTACCCGGTTCTGATTCAGCGCATCGTGAACTTGGGCTTGAGCTACCAAGTAGAGTGGGACACGGCCGATGCGTGAGTCCCGCGACTAGTGCAGCGCATGTGACCTGCGGTCAACAATCGCTACGCGATTGTCCGCTTCGCGGCATGCGCCGCACTAGTATCTTTCCCCTGGGGCTTCGCCCCAGACCCCGCGTCCGCTTCGCGTCCGCCCTAGTACTCGTCACGAGCTTTAGAGGCATTGCACCGCACGAATGCGGCTCATGAAGGCGTGCGGCGGCAACCACTGCCCCTGGTAGTAGTAGTCGAAGTTCCGGGTGAGACCGGTACCTTCGCCGAGGTCGTTCCACGTCGCTAACATGGTGAGGTTCGTATCCGCGGACTCCTGCAGGTACTGCTCCAAGAGCTCCGGGCCTTTGACGATGCGATCTTCTGCGGTTGGGGCCGGCGCTTGCGACCCGCCGTCGCGGCCGTGCGAATCCCACTTGGCCATGAACGACGCGAAGCTCACGCCTTTCGTCTCGTATCGGCTGAGCTCACCGGCGTCGAAGGTGTTCCAGCGGAACTGAGCGTCCGCGGCTGCCCCCGTCGCGGGATCTTGAAAAAAGGCGCGGTCGACGACCAAGAACGGTTCCTCCCCGAACTCGGCCTGAAACCGGTCGCGGAGGCGCGCCAGCGTAGCCCCACTCTTATTTTGCGGGTGCAGCGTGCCCGCGTTGTAAAGGGCAATGAGGGGACGACCTTGGTAGCGGTACCAGTGCTCCTTCGGAACCACGGTGTAGAAGTCGTGCCACTTCTGGTAGATGAGCGCGGCGGCGCCGTCAGGATCATCGAAGCTCGGGCTCTGGTTGTAGGGCGCGGGCCCGGGCTTGCTCCACCCCCACGTGTCGTCGAACAGCGCGACTTGAATGCCGCCGTCGATAGCCGTGAGCGCCTCCACCAGCCGCGGCAGCTGCACCAGGTCCGGGCCGAAGGTGTTGAGTAACAGGAATTGTAAGCCGCTCCAACGCGCGTCCAAGAGCTCCCGCCGCCAAAATCCCGCGTTCTTTGGGTTGTAGTAGCCGGCCGGCGTATCGCCGAACGAAAGTAGCGGCGACGTCGTGCCCATGCCGGCGGCGTGAGTGTTGGCCCAGTCCAGTCCGCAGTTCACTCGACTTGGGCAGTCACTCCAATACATGAACACCGCCCCGAGGTCTCGCGTGCCCCTTCGCGTGCAGGGCGCGGTGAGCTCCACCTCTTGCTGCCACGGATCCGTGTAGTTCAAGACGCAGGAAGCGTCCGCGTCCGCGCACATGGCTCGCACCACGTCCACGCGGCGCACGTAGCTCAGCGTCCGCAGTCGCGTCGCGGTGTCCGTCACCGTCGCGGCGTCCGGCTCGCTCCCCTTGATTTGGCAGTGAGCCGCGCGCACGAACGCTTCCGGCGAGTTGCCGAGGTTGACATCGACGACGCTGCTCTTCGTGCACGGACCCTCCCACTCGGGTCGGAGCGTGAAGTCCGTGTCTCGTGGGAGAGCGGCCGGGGTCCCCGCGCTGCCGCCGACATTGCCGGGCAAGTCGTCGTCCTCGTCGTTGCCTTGGTACGCACCGCGAGTACAGGCAATCGAGCACGTGACGGCGAGCGCGAGCGCGAGCGACGATGCGATCTTCATGCGACCTCTCCGGAAGCGGGCGTGAATGCTAGAGGGACGAAGTTCACGTGCGGAGGCCCCGCTTCACTCCAAGAAAGAGACGTCGTCGAGCGTGAAATCCCAAGGCATTGCGTCCTTGGAAGTGAAGTTCAGCGCGACGATCGTTTTCACGTCGAACTTCACCTTGTCCCCCCAGCCCGTTTGCTTGAGGTCCGCCCAGGTGATTTCTATGGTCTTGGGCTCGTCGCTCAAGTCTGTGATCACCTTCATGTAGTGGTCGTAACACTTCTTGCACTTGCCGAACTCCGGCATGGTGGCGACGGTGCCGACGAGGAACTTCATCGGTGTCTTGCCGGACGCCTTGAACTTGATGCCGCGGTACTTGCTCGCGTCTACCGGCGTGAGCATCGGCGCACCGATCAGGTTCGTGCCGACGCCGCCGCCCCACTCCGTGTAGCCCGTGCCAGTGGTGTGGAGCGCGCCGTTCTCCACCGCGGTCATGAACTCGTCCACGCTTGGCGGCTTCTTCACACCCTTGGCGCTCTTGTCGCTGTACACGAACCAGCTGCCCGGCGGGCTCAGGCTCTCTCCGACGTTCGAGATGCTCGCGCCGTCCCAAATCAAGGCGCCGGTCGGCACCACGGCTTCGACCAGGGGTTCTTCGCCGCCCGTGTCGGCGCCCTTTTCCTCTGCGCCGCTGCTGGCGGTCTCCGCGCAGGGCATTGCTCCCTGAGGTCCGATACAGGCCGCCGCGAGGCAGAGCAGGGGAGCCCCGGATACCGAGAGTCGCTTATAGCTCATGAGTTTTCCCGAAAAAGAGGACGGCTATCTTCGTGCCGCCGGAGAGTGGTTGTTCCGAGGCACTTTGCGCGGCGGCAGACTCGCCTAAATTTACGGCACTTCCGCGCAGCAGCGCGAGACCGCGTGCGTTTAGAACTATCACGCAGGGTGTCTGTCGCAAGCTAAAACGTAGGCAAATGTCGCTGTTTACCAGGGCTGAGGGGCGGCCGCGCGGGCGGGCGAAGTTGCAGGATTTCGCGGTAAAACGCGGGAATTGACCACGATTTCCTTTGACCGGCTCCCCCCGCTCGGTCAATTCATCAGTGCGAAACGTGACCTCGACGTGAGCATCGCTCGCGGCTGTCAGCCGGCTTCCGTTCACTGTCGACTTCACCTCGTGTAACCCGCGTCTCGGGCCCGCTGCCGTGCTGGCAGCGTGCGGCTTGGCGCCAGGGCTTTGCCTGGCGTCGGCTCGAGCGCGCCTTGGAGCAAATCATGGGTGAGAAAATGAAACGTACGCGCATCTGGCTAACTTTGGGCACCTTCGCGGCGATCTTCTCGCTCGCCACGGCGGCATGTAGCTCGGGCGGCGGAGACGAAGACGACGATGACGACGGCGGTAGCTCTGGCAACGGAACCGGCGGAACGGCGACGGCCGGCAACGGAACCGGCGGCACCGGAACCGCCGCGGGGACGAGCGCGGGGGGCACGAGCACCGCCGCCGGCACCGGCACCACCGCCGGCACTGGCGCCACTGCCGGCACTGGTACCGGCGGTACCGGAGGCGGCTCCGCAGGGCCGAGCGTGTGCGACAACAGCACCTTCGAGCTCCCCGTCGGCGAAGCGTACGTGGACAACTTCGAGGAGGACACTCGCTTCCTCGGCTGGTATTCGTTCTCCGATACCACCCCGCCGAATATGCCGGCTCCGGATCGCGCGAGCACGGGCGCGCTCACCACGATGTACTCCGGCCACGTGGGCGCGACCGGAATCAAGAGCTCCAAGATGATGGGCTACGGCGCGGGTTTCGGCTTTGGCCTCGTCGACCCAGCCAAGGGGGCGTGCGTCGACCTCAGCGCGTTCAAGGGCATCTCGTTCTGGATCAAGGGCACCGCCGGCGCGGACAACACCCTCAAGTTCCAGATCGTGTCGCCCTCGACGCAGCCAGCGGACAGCATGCCGGTCGGGGATTGCCCGACGAGCGCGAGCGCGTGTGCGTTCAAGCATCCGTCCAAGACGGTCACGCTCACGGCCGACTGGAAGCAAGTCATCATCAACTTCAGCGATCTCGCGCCCGCCGCCGCGTACACCGGCAAGGTGCTCGGCTTCAACATGATCACGGACGGCCCCGCCTACGACGTGAACATCGACGAGGTCAC
>JAQSWN010000248.1 GCA_029266615.1 Polyangiaceae bacterium | reverse complement strand
GTCCAGCGAGTCCAGCCCCAGACCTTCGCCGAACAAGGGCGCGGCGTCGACGATGTCCGCCTCGCTCTTGCCACGTAGATCCAGCTCTTCGATGAGCGCGCGCTTGATGCGCTGCTTCAAGTCGCCCGGCTGCTCGCTCAAGCTCGCACCTGCTTCACGATGGCCGCGACCACGTCCGCGTCGCTCACGCCGTCCACCTCGGCCCGATAGGACAACACCAGCCGGTGCCGTAGCGCCGGGAGCGCGAGCGCCACCACGTCTTCCACGTCTGCCGCGGCGTCCCCGCGCATGGCCGCGTGGGCTTTGGCGGCCAAGACGAGCGCTTGGCTGCCGCGCGGGCCAGACCCAAAACGCACGTAGTTTTTGACCTCGGACGAGGCGGAGTCTGCGGGCCGCGTGGCGCGGGTCAGCCGAACCGCCAGGTCGACGGCGGCGTCCGTGACGGGGACGCGCGGGATGAAGGCTTGCAGCATCCGCAGCTCGTCCGCGCTCAGGACCCGGCTCACCTCCGGAGAGGCACCGGACGTCGTGCGGCGTGCGATTTTGCGCTCTTCGTCTTCGCTCGGATACTCCACGTGCACCTCCAGCAAGAAGCGGTCGAGCTGTGCTTCGGGCAGCGCGTACGTGCCCTCCTGCTCGATGGGGTTGCGGGTGGCAAAGACTTGGAACGGCCCGGGTAGCGGGTGGGTCGTGCCGCCCACCGTGACGGCGCGCTCTTGCATGGCCTGGAGCAGGGCCGCCTGGGTCTTCGGCGGCGTGCGGTTGATCTCGTCCGCCAGCACCAAGTTCTTGAAGATGGGGCCGGGCAAAAAGCTTAGCTCACGTCGCCCGTCGTGCTCGGTCAGCACGTCCGTGCCCGTGATGTCCGCGGGCAGGAGATCCGGCGTGAACTGCACGCGCCCGAAGCTCAGATCCAGCGCGCGCGACAAGCTGGCCACCAAAAGGGTCTTGGCCAGCCCGGGCACACCGACGAGGAGCGCGTGCCCATGGGTCAGCAACGCCACGAGCAGGTGATCGACCACGGCGTCTTGGCCCACCACCACCCGGCTCACTTCCCGGCGCAGGCGGCCGCACGCGTCCGATGTTTGGCCCAAAAGCGCCGCGTCTTGAGATTTCGCAGGGTCGGAGGTCACGGGAGGCCGGAGAGCTTAGCACCCGGGGGCCATTGCGGGGCGATTGGCGCGAGGTTATGGCCCCGGCGTGATGGCACCCGCGCCCGTGACCCTGGTGGAGCGCCCGCCCGCGGGCCCTGCGCGGGGGGTGGTGGGAGCGCCCGTCTGGCTGGTCGTTCTATCCACGGCTGCGCTGGTGCTGCTGTGTGCGGTAACGCTACTGCGCGCATGGCGTCGGAGATCGAAGTGAACGCAAACCAGCTCATGCGCCGCGTGCTGCTCGTCACGCTCCTCGGCGTGCTCATCTACGGCCTCTTCGCCGTGTACACGGGGATGAGCGAGATCGGAGCGACGCTGGCCACGTTCCACGTGAGCGCGTTCTTCGCGGCCCTGGGGCTCGCTTGCTTCAACTACCTGCTGCGCTTTGGCAAGTGGCAGTATTACCTGCAGAAGCTCGACATTCGGGGCATCCCGCTCATCGACAGCTTGCTCGTCTTTTTGTCCGGCTTCGTGCTCACGATCACTCCGGGAAAAGTGGGAGAGGTGTTCAAGAGCGCCGTTCTGGCCAAGACGCACGGTGTGCCGGTCGAACGAACGGCGACGATCGTCATCGCCGACCGCTTGACGGATGTGATCGGCATCGTGCTGCTCATCTTGCTCGGTGGCGCGACGTTCCCTGCCGGGCTGCCATGGGCGGTGGCGGGAGTGACCGCCGTCGTGGTGGGACTCTTCTTGATTCTTTGGCCCCCGCCCGCGCGATGGTTTTGCGACTGGCTAGAGCGGCGCGGCGGCCGGCTTTCGCGCTTCGTTCCCAAGGTGCGCCACGCTCTTGACAGCCTCCGCGTGCTCGCTCGCCCCAGCGCGCTACCCATCCCGACCCTGCTTTCCTTCGTCGGCTGGGGCGCGGAAGGCATGGCTCTTTGGCTGCTGCTCGGCGGCTTCAATCAGACGGTTGCGCTGCCGCTGGCCATCGTCGTGTACGCGAGCGCGACTTTGGCCGGCGCGCTCATCCCGGTGCCCGGCGGTCTGGGGGTGGTGGAGGGGCTGCTGCGTCAAGGGCTGATCGGCTGGGGCAACGTCGCGCTCGGCGCCGCCACCGCTTCGATGATCCTGGTGCGACTGTGCACGCTTTGGTGGGCGGTGGTGGTCGGCTTCATCGCTCTGTTCCTGCTCCGTCTTCGCTTCCCGCGGGCGCTGCGCACCGTGACGTGACCGAGCGAGGCGAGGCGAGGCGAGACGAGACGAGACCGAGCGAGACGAGACCGAGCGAGACGAGACCGAGCGAGACGAGACGAGACCGAGACCGAGACCGAGACCGAGACCGAGACCGAGACCGAGACCGAGACGACGAGACCAACGGCTCGGCAGTGGATGCAGCGCGGACCGGAATGGGGTAGCTTTCTAGATCTTCCGCACATGTCCGGTGTCCGTTCGCCGCAGCTCCGCGCTCTGCTCGTATCGCTCTCCCTGGGGGGCATCGCTTGTGGTGGCGGCAGTGGGGCGGCCGCGCCGCAGTCGGCGGACGGCGCGCCGACCAAGACAGACGACGACGGGTCCAATGCGACCGCAGCCAAAGACGAAGACTCGCTCGAGACGCTCCGCGAGAAGCTGAAGCGCCCGCTCGACAATCAGCTGGACCTCGCCGGCAAGGGGCTTGGGCCCGAGCTCGGCGCCGTCCTCGGCAGCGCCGAGCTCGACCGCGTGGAGAAGCTCGATGCGAGCGACAACAATCTCGGCGCCGAGGGCGCCCGCGGCTTACTCGGCTCCTCGCACCTTGGCGCGCTCAGCGCGCTGGACTTGGGCGGCAACGAGATCGGCGACGGCGGCGTCAAGGCGCTCGCCGCGGCCGCGCTCCCCAAGCTGGCCAGCCTGAACCTCAGCGGCAACGGTATCGGCCCCGAAGGCGTGAAGGCGCTGGCGCAAAGCGGCGGCTACCCCGTGCTCACGTCGCTCGACTTGAGCATGAACCCGATCGGCGCGGATGGCGTGAAGGCGCTCGGAAAGCGCACCAAGCTGTCTTCCCTGTTCCTCCTCGGCAGCGAGATTGGCGCGGACGGCGCCAAGGCGCTCGCAAAAGCCAACCTCAAGCTCAAGGTGCTGGCGCTCTCCGGAAACTCCCTGGGCGACGACGGTGCCAAGGCGCTCGCGGCCTCAGCCAAGCTCGCGGGCCTCAACACCCTGGACCTCAGCGCCAACGGTATCGGCGACGCGGGAGCCAAAGCGCTCGCGGCGTCGCCTCACCTGAAGGGGTTGACCAAGCTGGAGATGTTCGCGAATGACTTGACGACGACGGGCCAGAGCGCGCTCACCAAGCGCTTTGGCAATGCCGTCAAGCTGTGAGCGAGCGCAGCGCCGCGAGAGCGGTCGTCAAATCTGCCGGTAGCGGCGACTCGAAGCGCAGCGCCGAGCCGGTCGCAGGGTGCACGAAGCCGAGCACCGCCGCGTGCAGCGCTTGACGACCGAGCGCCTGGGCAATCTCCGCGACGTCGGCGTCCCCGGGCGTGCGACCATAGAGCCAGTCCGCGAGCAACGGTGTCCCGCTCTGCTCCGAAAGGTGGACGCGGATTTGATGCGTGCGCCCGGTCTCTAACCGGCACTCCACGAAACCCGTGCGACCGCCGGCGAGTCCCTCCAACACGCGAACGTTCGTCACCGCGCGCTTGCCGGTGCTGGTCTTGGACGTGAAGCGAAGGCGCGAGCGTGGGTGGCGATCGTAGAGAGACTCGATGCGCGCGGACTTGGGCACGCCCAGCGTGAGCGCCAAGTAAACGCGCTCCATGCTGTGCGTGGAGAGCTGCTGCTTCAGCCCCTCGCGAGTGGGCTCGTCCTTGGCGACGACCAAGATACCGCTCGTATCCTTGTCGATGCGGTGCACCACGCCGGGCCGCACCGCGCCGTTCGGGTCTCGCTCGTCGGCGCTGGCGCGCTCGAAGCCGCCCCGAGCGATGAGCCCGTTCACGAGCGTGCCGCTCGCGTGACCCCGCGCGGGGTGCACGACGATGCCGGCGGGCTTGTCGACGACGATCAGGTGCGGATCTTCGTGCAGCACCTGGAACGGCACGTCCGGGTCCGGTACCGCGAGGCTCGGCGGCGGCTCACTAGGCTCCACCTCCAGCCGCGAGCCGCCCCGCACCAGCTGCTTGGCGCGGCAGATCTTGCCGTCGACTTTTACGCGGCCTTCTCCGATCCAACGCTGCACGGTGGCGCGTGAGACTTCTGGCAGCAGCCGCACCAGCGCCTTGTCGACGCGCTCGGGCGACTCGTGCGGCCCGAGCTCGAACTGGTGTTTCAGCGCCGCTACCAGAGCCGACTTTTGATGTGACCCTTGGACTTGACCAAGATGTCCACCAGGGCGCGATCGTAGAAGTTGCGGTGGTACAGATCGGGCGAGACGCGGCTCTTGTAGAGCGCGCGCCCCTCTTCGATTTCTTCCGCGAGCTCGTCGAACAAGGAGTCCTGCTCGATGCCCCGGATAATCTTCTCTTCGTTGTAGAGAGAAAGGTCGCTGGCAATGGCACGAGCGAGACGACGTGCGGCTTCTTCCGTTTCAATCAGCGGCATCCGGGGGCTCCTATGGAGGAACGGAAATTATCCTCCGCCACGCGCGGAAATGTCAAAGACTCGAGGGGCGAGCGGCTCGGAAGCTCTCGCTTATCGATGCGCGGGGGCGAGACGAGGGCGCCCTGGCAAGACCATCAGCCAGGCGAGCCACGGCACCCAAACCAGCGCGTAGCGCGGGGCCCCGAAGAAGACGGTGTGGGTGACGAGGCACAATCCAAGCAGGCACAGCGCCAAGAGCTCGAGCGGCCGGCGGCCCGGCCCCGGGCGACCGCTCGCGAGCGCCCCCAAAAGGCAGAGCTGGGCGAGGTAGCCCCAGGGGCTGAGCGTGAACAACCCAGCCGCGACCGACAAGGCTCGGCCGAGTGCGCCTCGCGCGGCCCGCAGCAGACCTACGCAGGCGCCGAGTAGCAGCAGGCGCGCATAGAGGGTCTCCACCGTGGCGATAGCGGTGCGCACGCGCTCGGTCACGAGGCTCGGGTTCGACGTCTGAAGGTACGAGCTCGCGATGGCTCCGTGATTGAACATCTGCCCGAGCTTCAGCGGCCCTAGCGCGAGCCAAGCCCAGGGACTCTCACGGATGCGTCGCGTGCCGGCGCGCCCAAAGCAGCGGTCTTTGCCCGCCTCTCCAAACTCGTTCCGACATTCTGGCGGCACGCTCGGGCCGTCGATGGGCGCAAAGCTCCCCCGCCCCTCCGGGAAGGTTCCGATGAGCAGGTTCCACCCGCCGTTCGCGCTGACGAACACACACCCGTCCATCTTCTGACAGTTCCGCAGCGTCCACGGCAAGCAGCACACGAGAGCGATGATGAGTACCTCGGCCGCGCCGCGCAGCCGAGAGAGCAGCGCGTGGCGCCGGCTCGCGTCGGCCGGCACTAGCACCGCCACCGCGCCGAGAACCGGCAGGATGGGGAGCAGCTGCGGACGAACGAAGGTCAAGAGCGCTCCCCCGAGACCCAGGAGCAAGCGCCAGGCGCTACCACCGCCGCGAGCGGCCACGAAGAGCGCGTAAGCCGCGAGCAGTACGAGCACCGAGGCGGCCACCGCCTCCGTCATCAGCGCCGCGGTGTAGAGTACGAGCGTCGGGTGGACTGCCACTGCGAGCCCGGCCAGCCGCGCGCGCGAAATAGACGTGAAGCGGAGGGCGCAAGCGTGCACTCCGAGGACCAAAAGCGCGCCGAACAGCGCGTTCAACGCCATGGCCGACAGCGGCGTCGCCCCCAACAGCGCATACGCGGCGCCGAGGAGCGCCGGATACCCCACCGGATAGTGCGCGGCGTGAGTGACGACGCCGTCCGGCCACGCCCAGGTGTAGCCCTGGCCAGCGGCGATGCGCGTAGCGACCGCGTGATAAAACGTGCCGTCGTCGGCGGGCGGAAATCGTCCGGATGCGTAGAGCGCGACCGCGAGCCGCAGCGCGAGCGCAAGGCCGAACAGCCACGCGGCCTCGCGCCAAACGACGGCGCGCTCGAGCACGGGGCGAGCTGGCTTCACACCGGCGCCTGCAGTGCCCGAAACGGCACTGCGTCTACCAAGCCGAGCGCGCGAAGGTCCGCGAGGAGCTCACACGCGGGCAGGCCAATGACGTTCGAGTAAGAGCCGACGATGCGCTCGACGAAGAAGGCCCCGATGCCTTGCGCCGCGTAAGCGCCCGCTTTGTCGAGCCCTTCGCCCGTCGCCGCGTAAGCTTCGATCTCTGCCTGCGTTGCCTCGCGCATGTGTACGTGCGTCTCCAACGTGCGGGCAATCTGCGCACCGTTGTCGGCGCGACCGATGGCGTAGCGGGTATGAACGGAGTGCACGCGCCCGACCAGCCGCCCGAAGAGCCGCGCCGCGTCCGCGACGTCCGCCGGCTTACCGAGCACGTCGTCGTCGATCACGACGCTAGTATCCGCCACCAAAATCGCGGCGTGCGCTGCCGAGCCGAGCCGTGCTCGCACCGCCGCCAGCTTGCCCTCGGTGATGCGCTCCAAATACGCCAGCGGAGGCTCCCCCGGCCGCCGAGACTCGTCGATGTCCGCGGCAAGCACCGTGAAGGGCAGCCCGAGGGCCGAAATGATTTCGCGCCGGCGCGGGGAGCCGGAGCCGAGCACGAGGGGGTTATCGGCGTCGATCAGCAAGGCAGGCCTTCCTCTGTTAGGTTCTGTCCCGTGCGTCGCGCCGGGCTCATTTCATTCGTGCTCGGAAGCGCCCTCGCTCGCGGCGCCGCCGCCGACTGCACGGCGAGCGCCGGCTGCGTGGACGCAGAGCCGCTCTGGCTGTCTCCGAGCGCGTCGCGTTTCTCCAGCATATCGGACACCTCCACTCCCGCGGCGGGCGTGCTCACCGGCTCCGCTACCGTCGCCTTCCGATACCGGCCCGCGGTCTTGACGGTGCCGGCGCCGAGCCGTGAAGGCCGGGAGGTCAACCTGCTGCGGCACGGGACGGATGTCTCGCTCGGGGCAAGGCTCGGGTTGGGAAATCGGGTGGAGCTCACGCTGCTGGTGCCCGCGGGGCTATACCAGCGCGGCTCCGGTATCAAGGGCGTCACCGACCAGTCCGCGCCCGCGATCCCCATCGCCAGTCTCCACGATCCGCGGCTCGGCTTCGGCGTGGAGCTTGGGCGTAGCCCCGTGTTCGGCGCCAAGCTGCGCTTCGAAGCCAAGCTTCCGCTGGGCGATCAGGGCGCGCTGGGCGGCGAGCAGAGCGTCGTCGCGAGTCCCGCCCTCGCCTTCTCGGCCCGTCATCATGGCTTTTTCGCGGGCGCCGAGCTGGGCCTCCGACTACGCCGCCCCGCGGAGGTGTTCGGAACCCGCGTGGGCAGCCAAGCTGCGCTTTCGGGCGGGCTCGGCTACGAGCTGCCCAAGCCGCGCGTCGCGCTCGCGCTCGAGGCATACCTGCTGCCGAGCCTCGTCGACTCCGGAGCGCGCCGATACCTTCCTGGCGAATGGCTCTCCAGCGTCAAGTGGGCGCCAAGCGCCTCGGCGTGGTGGTTCGGGCTCGGCGGCGGCAGCGCCCTCCCCGTTTCGGGAGACGCGGCGGGGTCGCGCGTTGCGTTCGGCGTGCCCGCATTCCGCGGCTTCGTCTTCGTCCGCTACGAACGCTAACGAGCGCGCTCAGAACATGCGCTCGTGCACGAAGATGCGATCGCCCGATTGCAGGGGAATGTCCGCTGACCGACCCTCCATGATCGCGCTAATCGCGATCACGACCGTGCGCGACCCCGAGCCCGTGCGGCGCGTGAGGTTGACTCGATCCAAGTTGGCGATCCCGGTGAGACCGCCGGCCTGGGACAGGGCCTGAATCAGCGTGAGGCCAGGTGTGTACGGGAACGTGCCCGGCTTCGACACTTGCCCGAGGATGGCTACGCGCCGGCTGTTGTACTCCTTGACCTGCACCACGACGCTCGGGTCGGTCAAGATCTGCTTCTCCATCAGCAGCTTGCGCACGAGCCGCGCGATGTCTTGTGGTTCCAGGCCCGCTACCGGGACGGTGTGGAGATAAGGGAGGTCCACGGTACCGTCGGACGCGACCATGTACTCGCGCGGGAGCTCCTTCTCGCCCACGACCTCCATCACGAAAACGTCACCCGGACCGACCGTGGACTTTTCCACGGGGGGCGGCAGGTTCAGACGGACGTTGCTGGAGCTACCGCAAGCTGCGATGAACGGCAGGCCGGCAAGACTGAGGAGCAAGGTGCGGCGGCTCGAGCGCGGCGCGCATTGATCACGAGGCATGAATCGTCACATGAACCAGCGCAGGCCGAGATACGCTTGCCAGCGTTTGTAGTCGAGGTCCTCAGTCGGTATCGCGTCGCTGTTGACCTGGTCGTATACGACGGTCGCGTTCGCCGCGAGCGTATCCGTGAAGCGGTACTCGCCAAAGACGTTCGCGTCCAGACGGAGCTGAGAGATGGCGGGGGTATTCGCGCCCGCGCCGGCAGCTGCGGGAAACGCTACCCGCGACACACCGAACTCTAGCCCACCTGCGACCGCACCCAGCAGGAACGCACTGAACTGAAGGTACCCGCGGTCTCGTTGGTAGAACGACCCGAGGTAGCTGTTGTTGACCGTGCGCGCGTAGCCCAGCGCAACCGAAGAGAGACCGGTGGCGATGGCGGCTGTTTCTAGGTCCGGACGCGGCTGAATGAACCAGCGCAACTCGGCGTTGGCGATGGGCGCGTCGTACTGGCGCGGTTCGATCGAGCCGATGTGCGACCGGTAGTAGGTGCTGGCCCAGCCGACCATCGCCAGAGCAGACAGGTGATAGGTGATGAGGCCGTGGACGCCGACGCGCGAGCGGAGGATGTCGCCGTCCGTTTGGATCGTGGCCCGGGAGTAACGAATGAACGTGTAGGTCGTGTCGAACAACAACGCTGTGCGCGGAAGAAAGCGCCAACGCCCGCGTGTACCAACCTCGTGCTGGAGGTTCTGCAGGGAGTTGTAGGTGGGGTTCTCGAAGTAGTTGAACGTCCCCGTGTACCCGCCACGCCACTCGAATAGGCCGCCTCCGGGACGCCAGGTGAGACCACCACCGTAGCGGAAGGTGTCACGATTGAAGCCTTCCCCAGCCAAATCGATCGAGCGGCCCTCGGATTGAATCACCCGACGCCAACCGGCAAGGATATCGAAGCCGAACTTGCCCAAGGGGAAAACGTCCAACTTCGCATCGACGCCAGCGGCGACGTTGCGACGCTTGCGGACTTCGGACTCGCTCGAATCCAGCGGAAATAGCTCGAAGTAGGACGCATGCGCGCCGCCGACGAAGGTGTAGCTCGGCGGGGCGTCCGTGTTGCGTCGCGCCTTGCCGAGCGTGCTCAGCGTGAGCGACGGTGTGACTCGCAGCTTGAGCACGTCCACCGGCCCTTCTGCTTGGGACGCACGGGTGAAGTTGGAGTCGTAACCAAACTCCGCGCCGAGGCACGGATGCAACTCAAAGTTGCCGGCTCGTATGCCGGCTCCCTCGGAAAAATCT
>JAQSWN010000247.1 GCA_029266615.1 Polyangiaceae bacterium | reverse complement strand
CTCACAACGCACTTAGTTCGCACCAAGGAGGACGGAAGCATGAGAAGCACCGAATCAACCAGTCCATGTCAGCTCGTCACGCTCGCAAGCGGTCCGCTCGTGCGCGTGGATCGCTGCATGGACTGCGGCACCATCACGTTGCACTTGGGCGCGGTGAGCCTCAGGCTGGACCGCGCCGCCGCGGAGTCTCTCTGGACGACGCTCGGGCATGGTCTCGGCTCTCAAACCGAGCTACCGCGCGAGAGCCTGGGCGACCACGGTCGCTTCGCGCACTGAAGGGACGGGGCGCGGAGTTCCGTCAACGAACCTGAGGGCTGCCAGCGCGTCGCGGACGAGCCAATCCCCGGCCTCGGGGCCTCGCCGAGCGCTCCGCACGAGGCGGCGAGTGGCTCGACGCCGCATTCATCATCCTGCGCGCGTCCGCTTGACCGGAGGCGAGGCGAGAGGCAGTCTCCGCGCGTGGGCACTACGCGAAAGGCCGCGGCTTCCAAGGCGGAGGTCGTGGCCCGAGGACTGGAACGGTTTCGAGCCGTACTGCGGGAGCGCTCGCTGAAAATGTCGAAGGTTCGCGAGTCCATCGCGCGCGCCGCGCTGATGTACGACGGCCACTTCAGCGTGGACGAGTTGGTGCAGACTCTTCACGAGCGCGGAGTGCAGGACGCGCACCTCGCTACCGTCTACCGGGCGCTCCCCTTGATGGTGGAGGCGGGGTTGATACAGCCCGCGCTGGTTTCCAAACACGACGGCCAGCGCTACGAGGCGAGCTTCGAGCGGGACCACCACGACCACCTCGTGTGCACGTCGTGTGGGCGAGTCGTCGAGTACAAGTCCGAGGCGCTGGAGGCGCTGCAGCGCGAGATCGCGCGCCGCTACGACTACGAGCTGGACGACCACGTCCACGAGCTTCGCGGCCGCTGTAAGAGCTGTCGAAACCGCGCCCACTAAGAAGCCCATCTTTTCCGGGCGTCGCTCGGCTCGCGCCTCTTCGGTCGAGGCTCGTTCTCAAGAGCTTCTGTCTGGGTCCAGATTCGCCGGCAATCTCGAAGCGGAAGCTGCCCTTCGTCACCTGATGCCACCGTGGCGGCATACACGGCTGAACCCAGCTCGATCCGTTAGGACGCGAGCCCCTCGAACCCAACGAGAGGCGGCAAATGGCGTGGGCCGCCACCGAGCGGGCGCAAGCGTGCCCGCTCGGCGACGTACCTGCGCGTCAGGGCATGGCCGTCATGGCCGTGAAGCCCGGCCAGGCCGCCCCACCGAGCACGGTGAAGGCTCCGGTCGACGGCTCAGCGCGGTGTAAGTGGTCCGCCTGGATGATGTAGAGCTTGCTGTCGAGCGCGGTCATCGAGGTCGCGCCCGACCAATCAGCGGTGCCGACGCGCGTGTAAGCACCCGTCGTCAGGTTGGTGATGCGCCACAGACCGTCGTCTTGCGTGACGTAGAGGTTGCCGCCCACGCTCGCCATGGTCGTGATGCCGGGCCAGGCCGCGCCCCCGAGCACGGTGTACGTGCCGTCGGCCGGGTTCACCTGGTGGAGGTGGTCGGCCTGAATGATGTACAGCGAGGAACCGTGCGCGGTCATGGAGGTGGCGCCCGTCCAGTCGGCACTGCCCACCTGCGCGAACGCGCCGGTGTTCGTGTTGGTGATCTTCCACAGACCCGCGTCTTGCGTGATGTAGATGGTGCTGTTGATGACGGCCATGGTCGTCGGTCCCGGCCACGCGGGGCCGCCCAAGACGGTGTACGTGCCGTCATTCGGATTCACTTTGTGGAGATGGTCCGCTTGAATGACGTAGAGGCGCGTGCTCAGCCTGGCGGCGGAGGTGGCGCCAGTCCAATCCACGGCGGGGTCGCCCGCGTGCTTGTAGACGCCGTCATCGTTGTCCGTGCGCCAGAGCCCGGCGTCCTGCCAAATGTACAGGCTGTTGTCGACCGTGGGGCCGTAGGTCTTGTGGGCGCCGGTCGCGTCCAGCGCGCTGGGCGCGTTGCCCCCGTTGATGCCGCCGCTCAAGGTGCAGTTGTTGTACTTCATCACCGAGGCGGTATCGAACGCCGTCAGCTCGATGGTGTTGTTGTCTTCGAAGCAGCGCGGGCTCGCTCCGGAATGCGTGTGCTCGTGGCGGAAACCGAGGATGTGGCCGAGCTCGTGCAGCGCGAGCTGGTGGCCGATGCCGCCCGTCGGCACGCGCAGCTTCTGATTCGCCCACGACGTCGAGGGAAACGCACCGGTGGCGGTTCCGGAGTTGTTCCAATGGTCAACCACGAAGTCGAGGCCGGGATTGGCTCCGCTGTTCGTGCATGCCGCTCCGTCGAGGTCGCTGCGGTAAGTGAACTTGACGTTGGCGACGACCTCCCAAGCCGTCATGGCCGAGAGGATACTGGCCTTTACTCCCGCCAGTGCCGGCGCCGTGTAAGTGCCGTTGTTCACACCCCAACCCGCCGCGAAGCAGAAGCGGATGTTCGTGGGATTGGGGCGCAGGTCGGCAACGCCGCCCACCTTGTTGATGATGCTCTTCTCCGTGGTAGCGGAGTTGCGCTCGTCGAAATACGAACGCAGCGCAGCTTCGGTCTCGAACAGCATGTCCCCTTCCACGAGGAAGAGGTCGCCGCTGTCCACGTGGGTGCGTGCCAGCTCGCGATACTCTTCGAACGTGAGCGGCGCGGTCTGCCCTGCGCTGCTCTCCGTCCAGCCCGAGCCGGGCTCGCCCGGATCCGCCGAGCAAGCAGCAAGTAACGGCAGCAGCGGTAGCAGGATCGCACGCACGAATTTTCTCTTCGACGACATGAGTGAACTCCCTTTTCTTCTTCCCGACCGGTCGATGTGCCCTCGGTCGAGCGGCGGCCCCTGGTGCAAAGCCAATGCCGCCGGCGAGCACGCACGCGCCGTGGGGTTTGTCGCGTAAAGCGTGCGAGCGGGAACGTGGTGGGACACCAGTGACCGGTCACGGGCATGTCCGATCTCCGGGCGACGCTCGGTGAAACGTCGGTCGGCTCGCTCCATCGCGATGGGCCGGCCTGGCATGACCCTTGCGAACCGCCTCGCGGTGCCTGTGATCTCCAAGCTCGGTGCGTGTGGTCGGTGCTTTGCCGTTGGATTGTCGCTCTTGGCGCTCGCCAGTTGCGAAGCGCGCGACGAAGTCTGCGAAGTGGAGCGCGTCGCGAGCGCCATCGTGCGCGGCCATCCGCGAACGGACTACCTGGGTCTGGGTGAAGCCGATGCACGAGCCATCGTCGCGATCGAGCTGGTGCGGGTGGGCGCGGTTCGGGATCTGTGCTCGGGGACCATCCTTTCATCCGAGTTGGTGCTCACAGCGGCGCACTGCTTGGACGAAAGCGTCGTGGAATTGAAAGTTGCCGGGCGCAGCTGGCGGCGCTGGGACGAACAGCTGGCGATTTTCGTCGCGCCCGACCGGGACGTGGCCGTCGTCCGCTTGCCAGGCCTCGCTGCGCAGGAAACGCTGACGGTCAGCGCGGAGGACGCCGCTCACTGGAGCGGAGCGCTGGTAGAGCTCGCGGGGGCTGGACGGCGGGAAGACGGCTCCGCCGGAAGCGTCGAGCTCGCGGTGGCCGAGGTGCTGGCAGTCGACGGGCAATACCTCGCCGCCCAGCTCCCCCAGGGCGGCGGGCCTTGCGCGGGAGATTCGGGCGGCCCCTTGCTGGTGCGAGGGCCTTCGGGTCGGCTGGAAGTTGCAGGCGTGCTCTCGGCAGGCGCTCTCAGTTGTGACGGTCCCGACTTTTACGAGCGTCTAGACGACTTGGGCGGTTGGCTCTCGGACTTACAGCCTGAGACCGACGCCGGCTCCGGTGAGTGCGGCGGCGTCACCGAGCGCGGCCGCTGCTTCGGCTTGCGTGCGGTATGGTGTGAGGAGGGGACGCTCCAGGCTAGGGACTGCTCGGCGAGCCAGGCGTGCGGCTACAGCGTCGAACGTCGCGGCTTTCGTTGCGTCGAGCGTGAAAGCGACCCGTGCCATGGGGTGCCAGATAACGGCTGGTGCATGGACGGGGACGCCGTTCGTTGCGTCGAGGGGCACCTAGAGCGCCTCGCTTGCGACGCGTGTGCCGGCGCGTGCACCACTTCCGCCAGAGATGGCAGCGCGGTGTGCGCGGTCGTCAACGAAGCCCCGCCATGAGCAGGGTCCCAACTGTCCAAACGCGGGCGCCGATCGCCTGGCTCGTGCCGTGCTCGCCATCAACCAGCCAAAGCTGGCGATCACGCATGGCGTAGATGGCGCCGTTGTGCGTCGCTAGCACCGAGCCTTCGGTCCAGTCTTCGTGCCCGAGGCGCCGCGGGCTGCCCGTGGCCAAGTCGTCGACGACCCAGAGCGCTCCAGCGTTCATCAAATAGAGCTTCTCCGCGACCGCCGTCATCCACACCGGGCCATACCAAATGTCATTTCCGACCTTGCTCGTGGTGCCAGTCTGGGGACTGACTCGTATCAGCGCGCCGTCCTGCACCACGAACAAAGCCCCGGACGCAGCCGCCACAGCGGATGCTCGCGAAAAATCCGCAGTGCTTGCGCGATCGCGATGCCCGGTCGCAAAGTCGCTGATCTTCCAAAGCACGCCCGCGTTGATCAGGTAGAGGGCCCCGCCGAGCTCCGTGAGCAGCGTACTACCGGCGCCGAGTACCTCTCCCACGAGTGAGAAGGCGCCCGTGGCCGGCGTGACGCGGTGAAGCCAGGAGCCTTGGACGATGAACAAGGATCCGGCCAAGGAGGTGATGGCCTCGGACTGACCCCAATCCGCCTTGCCAATGTCGCGGTAGTCGCCGTAGTCGCTGTCCACGCGCCACAGCTGCGCATTTTCTACGACGTAGAGATTGGGCGCCATTGCCGGAGGTGCGACGCGCCCTTCCCACAGGACGTAGGCAGTCAGATCGACGGCTCCACTTCGAACCAGATCATAGTCTAGCCAGCCGAATCCAGCTTCGCCCCACTCGGTGCCCCAGGAGCTGAGGACCTTGAAGGCAGCCTTGTCGTCGTCGTAGCCGACTAGTACCGCCGCATATCGACCGCGGCTCGACCCCGACGAATCATCGTAGAGCCAATTGTCGACATCGAGAGCTTCGAAGTCGGGATACACTTCGAACGCAACGATGACGGGCTCCTGCGCTGCAATCGACCGCTTGAGCGCCAGCGGCTCTGCCTCTAGCGTGCCCCAATGGGCGGACTTGAAACGCGCGGCGCGCCGAAACGACGCTTTGTCCGGTATGGCGCGAAAAGAGCTGGCCCGATGAGGGAAGAAGAGCGAGGTGTCCGCGCCCTCGTTCACGAGCAGGTCAACCGCGTCCGAAATTCGAGCGCCTTCATCGCGACCGCGCGCAACCTGGCTGTAGATCCATGCCGGCGAAAACTGGTAACGCGTCGAGAGGAGGGACCATCCGTTCTGCTTGGCGGCGAGGAAAGTCTTGGTGGTGGCGACGGCCCAGGCAACGGCGGATTTTTCTGCGCCCTGGTCGCCAGGCAGCGGCAAGCGATCACTGAGGTCGTAAGAGCGGGGCAGGGAAGTGACGTTGGGCGGTGTGACTCGCCGCGCGGCCACTAAATCCGCCGAATCCAGCAACGCCCCGAGCGCGCGCGTCAGCGTGCCTGCGCCAGTTCCGGCCGAGCCGGGGGGAGAGCCTGCCGACGGAGCTGACCCGCCTTCTGCGCTAGGGTCGTCGTTTCCGCCGGCGTGAATGGCTCCGCGCTCGCCCGCGCTCGCGGCTCCGCCTTGCTCTCCACTGTTCGTCGCTTCCCCTCCGACCGCGCCCGGATCATGACCGCCCGGGCCGTCACCCCCGGCCTGTAGGGGCTCGCGTTTTCCGCCCACTGCGAGGGAAGACGCATGGCCGCCTTGCGCTTCGTGACCACCCTGTGACGCCGACCCTTGGCCCGCGTCGCGGCCTGCCCGCAGCGCGTCATAGTCGCGGCACGAGCCACTCAAGACCACCGGCAAAATACCCAGCAACCAAGCACATCTCATCGCCTGCCCCAAGCTGTCGGCTCGCAGTCTAACTCCACTCCTAGGGCGAACTGGGAAAATTGGTGCTGCTCGTTGGTGCGTCGAAGCACGGCCGGCCGCTCGACAAGCGAGCGAGGTAGTACACAAAAATCTGACGCTTCAAGGCGAAGGGAGCCGCGTCTCATTGTGCTAAGAAAGTGCCCTGTCATGGAGGGAACGGACACGACAGTGCGGGAGGGGACTTGCGCGCCGCCTCGTAAGGAGGGGCTGTCGCTATGCTGGGTTTGGCCGGAATCACGGCTGGAGCCATTGCACGGTCCGCGGTTCAGCATCGGGCGTGACAGCTCGGCGAAGATTCGAGTGTTGGGTAACGGCGTTTCGCGGCAGCACGCAGAGCTCTATCGCCAAGGCCGCCTGTGGGTAGTCCGTGATCTTGCCAGCACCAACGGCACGTGGCTGAGCGGCCGCCGCGTCGAGCACGCGCCAGTGTCCGCTGGGGACGTGCTCAGGGTAGGAGACTGGGTCGGAGTTTTCGTGACTTGGCCCGCCGACGCGCCCGCCTTTTCCGAGCTCGCCCCAGGGCTGTTGGGAGGGCCAGAAATGGCCGAAATAGTCAGCTCCGTGCGGCGCGCGGCGCCCTCGAGCCTGCCCGTCTTGCTCGTGGGCAGCACTGGTACCGGCAAAGAGCGCTTCGCGCGAGCCGTGCATCATTTCAGTAACCGAACGGGTCCTTTCATCGCCATCAACTGCGCCGCTCTCCCAGAGCAGCTTTCCGAGGCCGAGCTCTTCGGCTACCGTCGCGGCGCGTTCACGGGCGCTGAACGCGGCAGCATCGGGCACTTTAGAGCCGCCCATCAGGGAACGTTGTTCCTGGACGAGATGCCCGAGCTTACTGCACCGCTTCAGGCAAAGCTTCTTCGCGTCATCGAGGACGGGCAAGTGTTGGGACTGGGAGAGTCGCACGCCACACCGGTGGACGTGCGCATCATCAGCGCCAGCCAACGCCCTCTGGGCACGCTAGTCGCCCGTGGCAAGTTGCGAGAAGACCTAGCGGCGCGCCTGACGGGCGTGGAATTGCTGTTGCCTCCACTCGCGCAGCGACGCACCGACATCGCGCCGCTGTTTGCCCATGTCCTCCGCCAGCACGCGGGTAGCCGGCCCCCGCCGGTCGAAGCACGTCTGATCGAAGCTCTGTGCTCCTATGATTGGCCGCGTAACGTGCGCGAGCTGGAGCTTGCGACCAAAGCTCTGCTCGCCGTGCGCGGCCACGAGCCCACGCTGCTGCGCAGCCACCTGCCCGCGGCGATCGCCGGTCATGTCGAGGAAGAGGAGCCCGCTCGTCGCCCGCTCGCGCGCGAGCCCGTGGAGCGTCGTGCTCACGACCTCGCTAAAATCAAAGCTCTGCTCGAGACCAACGGCGGCAACATCAAGGGTGCGGCGGCCGAGCTCGGCATCTCGCGCCAGCGCGTGTACCGGCTGATGAACGGTAACATGCGGGGTGACAAGAATGACCTGGGGAGCTGAGCACACCAGCCGCGTCCATGAAGACGCGCGCGACCCCACAGACGTTGACACCCGTCGCGAACGTGTGGGCACCACCATCGCCGGGACCTATCGCGTCGTAGGCTACTTGGGGTCGGGCGGGAGCAGCGACGTCTACCGAGCCGAGCACGTGCGGCTGGGAAAGACGGTGGCCATCAAAGTGCTCCGCTCGGACGCGATTTCGACTCGCAAGCTGGCCCAGCGCTTCCGGAAAGAAGCAAGAGCAGTGGCGCGCTTGCGCAGCGAGCATGTGGTCGACGTGCTCGACTTCGGGGAGCAGGTCGACGACGCGCCCTACTTGGTCATGGAGTTTCTCGAGGGGTGCGACTTGCGACAACTGCTGCGCGAGCTCACGTGCTTGTCGTTGGCGCGGGCCGTGCACATCGTGGCGGAGGCTTGCTTCGGTCTGGACGCGGTGCACCAAGCCGGGCTCGTTCACCGCGATGTGAAGCCAGAGAACCTTTTCATCACCCATCGCGACAACGGCGACGACTGGTGCAAGGTTTTGGACTTCGGTATCGCCAAGATGGAGTCCAGTCTCTCCACGTCGCCGGGCGCCATTCTCGGAACGCTTCGCTACATGGCCCCCGAACAATTGATAGCGAACGGAGACGTGGGGTCCCACACGGACATCTACGGTCTCGGAGCCATCTTGTACGAATGCCTCAGCGGGCGTCCGGCACATTCGGGCAACACCCCACAGCAGCTGATGTACAGCGTGATGAACACTACTCCCACCCGTTTCTCCGAGCTACGCGTGGACGTGCCGCTTGCTCTTGTCGATTTGGTGATGCGTTGCCTGGCCAAAGACCACCGCTCTCGGCCCAGCTCGGCCCGTGCTCTCGCCGCTCAGCTGCGCAATGCCCTCGGCGCCCACGAAGGTCTCGCAGATACAACCTTGTCGGAAACAAATGGGCTTGCCTCCCGCCGGTTGGCAACCCTGTTCGGCGGCCGGGCTTGGTCCTGGGCCGCGTCCGGTGCAGTCGCGGGGGCGCTGGTCTCGTCTGTGGCGGCCACGAGCCTACGGGCGCCCGTCCCCGCGCGCGCGCTGCCGAGCCAGCCGCGCTTGGTTACGCCGCACGGCTGTTCCACGCCGAGCCCGCCTGCGCTCGGGGGTTCCGCCGCGTCCGCAACCTCTGTCGCCGAGCCACCTACGGAATCACCGAGCCCGTCCGGCCGTCACGCGCGCCACCCCGCAGCCGCGAGCGCCTCGGTCCAGCATTCGTCCCTTGGTCGTTTCGACGAGCTGAGCCCGTACGAGCCATGACAGCACGCGTTTGGCTCGTGCTGCTGCTCCTGACGAGCCCCGTCTACGGGCAGCTACCGACCTCAGAAGCAGTCGCCGCACATGTCCGCTTCAAGGAAGGCGTCGAGCACGCTCGCCGCGGCGACGTCGCGCGGGCCTTGGCGTCCTTCGAAGCGGCCTACACCATTCGTCCCCATTTCTCGGTACTTTACAACATTGCGCAGGCTCACTCGGCACTCGGCAACCCCGTCGAAGCTATCGCAACCTTCGAGCGCTACTTGGCGGAGGGCGGCTCGCAGCTGCCCGGGTCTCGACGCGAAGCCGTCGAGCAGCTCATCGAAGTCGAACGTCAGAGAATAGGCCAACTGGTGCTTCACGTGCCAAGCGCGAGAGACACGCGAGTCTGGCTCGATGGCAGGGAGCTCGCATCGGATCGACACGACCAACCCATCACGCTGAAGGTAGGCGACCACTCGCTATTGTACTCTCGCGGTGCGGGCCACCCGGTGACGCTCGCGTTCACCGTCGCGGCTGGCCAGACCAGCTCTGCGTTCATCCCGGCGCCGCGGTCGCCGTCCCCGAGCCAAGCGCGCCTGGAGGTGCAGTGCGACGTGCCTGACATCGAGGTGACCGTCGACGGCAACGTGGTTGCGCCGACCGCCCCGCGGGGGCCCTTACTGGTCGACGTGGGGCTCCGCCGGGTCGGTTTTTCGCGCCCTGGTTATGTGCCGACCCGCGTCGACATGGACGTGAAGCCCGACCGCGTGAATGAGGTCGGCTGTCACCTCCGCTGGCAAGCGCGTCCAGATTCGAGCGTCACGTCGCGGTTCTTCTTGCACGCCACGCCCAGAGCCCGGCCGCCCGCCCGACACTCGGTTCGAGTCGAGCGTGACGGCTACCTTCCTCACTCGCGGTCGGTGTGGCTCAGGGCGGGCGCGATCGTGCGCCAAGAGGTGGCCCTCGCGCCGACTGCTGCCCAACGTCAGCGCGATGCGCAGCGGCGCTCGCAGCGCCGCACCTGGGGAGGGGTCCTCGCTGCCGCTAGCGCGTCGAGCTTGACCGCCGCGGGCGCGCTCTACGCCTGGAACGGCGGGCGCTTCGATGACCTGCGGTCCACGTCCGGCGACACTCGGCAGCCCCCGAGCCCTGGGCAGGTTGCCTCCACCCAGCGTGTCGACGACGCGGCCATCGGCTTAGGAGCGGTGGGCTTGAGCCTTGCGATCGCTGCGGCGTGGACGCTGCTGAGCCCGCACGAGGACTGAGCCAGGCTGCGCAGCCGGCGCACGTCGGGAACCGATGCGTGAGCGCGGCGCGGAGCACCAAGAAAAAACCGGCTAGGCCTTTCGGTCTGACCGGTCTTTTCTGTTCTCCAATTCTGGAGCGGGAGAAGGGATTTGAACCCTCGACGTCCACCTTGGCAAGCCGACCCTCGGGGCGACCTGGGTGGAAACCGCGGGACTGCAGCGGACCAGGGTGCAGATGCGGGAAGGTAGGGGGCGCCTGTCGATGCCTTCGTGGCCATTCCGGATGGCCATGGGGCGGGGAGGGACTACGGGGTATACACGCGTAGGCCGAAGGCGCGCCGTCGATTGCTACCCCCGCCGGGCGGGGCATCCCGAAAATTCGAGGGTTGCACCCGCTCCGTGTGCTGGCGTTGCTGATCAGTCTCTAAGGCGAAGAAATATACAGGGTCGCCCGCGGGAATGTCCTGAAGGCCCCAATCGAGGTCCAGGCCAGTGATGACGACGAAGCGCCCCGCTGCGTCGCGAAGTTCGACTCTCAGGGCGTCGCCATCCTTTTGGACGCTACGAATCGCGCCCCAAACGTCGAGGGGCATGCGGCCGTTGATGCTTTGCGCCACCCAATACGCAGGGGCATCTCTCAGGTATGTCCGGCATGCTGGGCGAATGCGGCAGCGACGGCAGTGCGGTCCAGCTACGGCGATCGACTCAGCTGCTACGGCGGCGTCAGGCGGCAGTGTTGCAAGCGTGCGTTCCAACAGCGCTTGGAGACTCTCATGAGTCTTCGCGTCCCAAGGGACCTCCACAAGCTCGTCACCCCGGAGCACCGTCTCCACCGGTTGACCGGTGATCGCGTCGATGGCGAGGGCATAGAGGCCAACCTGAACCCCGATTTCTGGAATCAACGCGCCGGTTCGATCACGAAGCGCGCCCGACTTGTTCTCGATGACGCGAAGCTTGCGCGTTGCATCTTCTTCGACCCGGTCTGCTCGTCCCCGCAGTCTCCCCTCGGGCCACACGATCCAAGCTTCATTGCCACGGTCAACGCGCGTTTCAGACGGACTAGCCGGCGCCTCCGTCCCGTAGCGCAGCCGTGGTTCACCACAGCTCCTGGTTGGCGCATCACGCAAGGCCCACGCTCTGGCGCGAGCTATTCGGGTGAACCATCTTTGGAGACCGACGGCCGCTGAGAGTGGTTGTGCACCACCGTCATGCTCGGTGGTCAGCGTCTTGAGGATATTGTCGAAGGCTGCCCCCGCGTCGGGCGCCGCGCCCCAACGCCCATCGCCTACTTCGGCCACTACCCGATGGAGGAGCGTACCAAATAGGGCCGCCGGGGCAGCAGGTAGGGTACCCTGCAGCGCGTGCGGGGCTACGACCGAAAGCTTGCAGGTGAGCAGGTCCACAAAGCGAGAGGGAGATAGGAAGTGAGGGACCTGCACCGCCCCTGCTGGGTCGGGAAGTGGTGAGGTTGTCACAGCTGTCTTGCCTGCGAGCGGACGGCTTCGCGGACGAACACCTGCCGCCTCGCTAGATTGAACGTGTCCCAACACAGCGGCGGCGCCTCTCCATTGGTGACAATGAGGGACCAGGCGCGGTGCAACTCTGACCCTTCGGGTGGGCCTTCGAGCTCATCCCAAGCCCACAACGGGTGCCGAACTAGCACCCAGGGGCTGACGACTTGCTTTCGGCCCAAAACGCGGAAGGCGGGAATGCCGGCGAACTCGGTCCAGCCAGGACCTGCCGCGGGACCCGGACCGAAGCGTTCCGCCATTTGCCGCGCCAAGTTGCGGGCCGTCGACTGCCAACCGGCAAGCTCTGGATGCTTAGACGTGCCATCGAGGCCCGCGCAGTAGCTCGGGTCTACCATTGCGCGGAGGAACGCTAGGCCGAGTTGCCAGTCGAGAAGTGCGTGAAACGGTTGATTGCCGTATCTGCGCAGGCAGCGGTAGCACGACGTATCGCAAGTCCGTACGTGGTCGTCTTGGAAGAAGTCCTTGCGCGGGTATTCATTGGGATCTTCCAGAATCGAATGAATTAGCTTCGCGATGCGCGGATAGTTCTCGTTTGCGTCGGACTCCGCCAGCCAGGCACAATAACCCGCGCCGTTCACGAGGTGGTCCGTCATGCTGAGAAGCGGTCGAGGGTCGCGCTCGCCGTAGCGGCGAGGTTCGAGAACGTCAAATTCCTCGGGATCAATATCCAGGGCGAGTGCCGCACGATTGGCGACGAGGAAGCTCGCCGATACGGCAGCTGCCCGAACTCCGATCCATGGGTGCAGTCCTCGCCATGGTTCCTCGTCGCTCCAGGCTTGGTCGTCCAAGACAACCGAAGGAATCCGATCAAGCGCGAGCCCCGGATGCAACTTCGAAGCAATCAGATACAGCGCATCCGTCACCTTCGGTGACCCGAGCCAGATCCGCTTTATGTCTCCGGTTGGCTGAAAACCAGGCACGCGCTTTCGGAGGTCGTAGTCTGTTGAGATAACCTGGGCCTCCAGGCTCAAATGGAGCGGTGACTCCTCAGGGCCAACTTCTACGTCGAATCCGCGACCTTGAACGTCTGCTGGATCAGCGGGCTTGGGGCCTCGATTCAGCCGGAAAGTAGTCGAGTTATCCTGAGCATACGACAGTACCCTGTCATGCTGCCCGAATCCTTCGGCTTTCTGAAATTCGATACTTCGGGCTTCCGCTTGAATCGAGCGATGACGGACCCCGCCGATTACCTCTTCTTCCTCGTCTCGCGCCTTTAACAAATTGGTTCGGAAAGCGTTCGGAATCTCCACGATGTGTGTGGGCTTTGACGCAAGTGAGGCGGTACACTCGCAAACCTCGATGGATTCGTCCGTGCGCAATCGCGTCCAAGCGTGGCATGCGCCGCACTGGACAAGCCTGAACGCCCTCCCGAATGCGCGGGACTGAAGGCACTTAACCACGCGCCCGCCACGGGCAGGAATTGGATTGGAAAGATCTGGTGTAAACCCGACCGCCAGGTATTCTCGCTTATCCACCACGACCGTGGAGCCTGGCGCGAACTCGTAGATCGCGAGGTCAAGGTCTCGATCAATTGTGCGCCAATGTTCGCGCCGCCGCGCATCTTTCTCAAGCCCCAGGTAGAGGTTGCGAACGCGAGTTGGCATGCCGTACATCGGCAAGAGACCAAACTCCGCCAGCGCATGCGCGAGCCCAGGAACCTCGACCTGGGCGGCCGCAGCGTCCACGCCCGAGAGTAGCTGATCGATATTCGTTTGAAATTCCAGATCGCTGCCCTCAGCCAGCACCCTCGCTAGGGCAATGGCCTCGGGTTGCGTCTCTTCAAGAGCGCGTCTGAATCGCTCCTTAACGTTGCCTGCCCCGTGTTCATAGATTTGACGCGGTACAAACTCGCCGTGGATGTCCGGCGGTAGCAGCAGGTCGCCGTCATAGATCTCGCCCGCAGCGCGGGCCCGCTTTCGCAGCAATCCGAAGGCTGCCCAGAGCCAGCCCTTGCGAACGAACCGTTGTCCTATGTCTGCCATTCGTTTCGTCAGAAACGGAGTCGGCGGCAAGTCCCCAGTAATCGTCTTGGGATGCTCAAAGTAATAGACGTCGTGACTTCTCGTCCGACAGATGGTTAGCGCCATCGAGAACGCTTGACCGCGGCGCCCGGCTCGCCCGACGCGCTGTTGGTAGTTGAAACGCTGCGGCGGCATGTTCGCTTGCAGCACCACCTGCAGAGGCCCGATATCGATACCGACCTCCATGGTTGTGGTCACCGCGAGGAGGTCAATCTCAGCGCGTCGACGATAGAGTTCGTCGACGTTGATCTCATCGGCGAAGGCAGCGTCCTCAGCTTCTCCCGTAAGCTCGTCGAGTCGCGGAACGAAGATCCCTCGAAACTGCCTCTGGCGGTCCGCCGGCTCTTGCGTTTGCCCTGTGAGTTCTTCGCAGTGCAATCTGAAGGTCTTTGGAACCGTTTTACGTCGGGACACGCCTGCTTCTTGAACACGGTGGACTCGACGCGCCAGGAATGAGCGATGGTAGAGTTCGCGTGTTGGTCGGAAACGGTCCGAGGACCAGGGCAATGGATCGAAGCAACGGGTGCAGATGCTAAGGCCCTCGTGCAGGTGCACACGTCCACAGTTGGCGCAGCGGACGTACAGACCATTCACGTCCACGAGGCGGATTCGCACCGCGTCCATTCGTACGACCCCCGCAGTGTGGCCCGCGATGCTTAGTTCCTGAAGCGCGCGCGTGAGTTCGGGCTTCCATTGTTCAGGCGCATCACCCCAAGCCGCGCGTGCGAAGGCTTTCACATGTTTGCGATCGACCCCATCAGCGTCTACCCATTCTGTGGGGCCGTTGCCCACCTGCCCCTCTTGGTCGAATGGGTTTGGGGTGTACCGATAGACGTCCGTGAGCACCCTGAGCAGCGCAGCCAACTCGGAGGCGCGCTTCGTTCTCTCTGTGCCCGTTCCGGAAGCCGCCGCGAGTGGGACCGAAACGTAACCCATCCCAGTCTCTTCGATGGAGAAGTAAGTCTTGCCGAACACCACGTCAGTCATGGCTTCGTGCAGCTTGCTGACGAGGTGGGCCCGGGCCGTCTCGAAGGCCTGTGCCTCAGAGGCACGACGAGGCGCGCGCCATCTGACTTGCTCCGTCTGAAGTGTAATGCCCAGGAGGGCCGTCCACGGGAGGAATATGCTCGCCGTAGCGCCTGGAGTGGTGCCGGGCGTCAGCTTAAGTCCGGCCCCGTCGTAGGGATGGATTCCAAGCCGCGCCATGTTCTCGACGACACGTGGAACGCCACTCTCAACCGTGAGAGCGGCGAAGTCGGTGCGCCCTAGTGCGTCCACAATGGGAACGGAGGGGTCTTCGGTATCCCGAAGGCGAGTCTCCAGTTGCCCACGCTCGTCCTCAAGCAGTTTGCGCGTATGGGGTGAGAGATCCAGGCGAAGTGCCGACAGGATGCCGTCCAGCTTCTCGCGGACCGGTGGCGCATCTGCGCCGCGTTCGACTTGGAGTTCTTCCAGCGCGGCCACCAAGAGTTCTCGACGAACGTCTTGGTGGTGGTTTCGCTCGATGTCCAAGGCCGCCTTGGCGGCATCTTGTCTACTGTCGGAGAACGAAACGAGCTTCGATTCTCCGAGCAAATTGCTCACTCTTTGTGCGTCAAATAGTTCAGTTGCGAGAAGTTGCGTTGTTTTCGCAAAGCCCGCACGGAAGTTTCGGATTGGCGAAAGGCGATAGCGAGTGTCGGTACGACCGGAGTACGAGGTTCGGCACGCCGGACAAGCGTAAGAGGCATGGGTGCCCCTATGGCTCCACTTCCGCTTGTGCCCAGCGGTTGGACCCCGCATGTCAAAGAACCAACCTAACTGTAGGCGTTGGCCGATCGCTTCAGAAGCGTTGCCGACGCCGTCCTCGGTGAGCACCGCACCCGTTTCGGTATCGAGCGCCCCCTTCCGCCAGGCGCCAACGTCGGGATGGTCTGGATCCATTAGCCTTTCGGCCCGGAGCGCCCAAGAGCCGGGCCAGAATATCGCGTAGTCATCCCACGAAAGGTCTTCGAACCGTTGCGATAGCGCTTCGTCCGGTAGGCCCGCAAGGTTGTCTTCCTGCGGCAGAAGCTCAGTGTGCAGATGCTTACTAGCTGCGCCCTTCGCTCGCATCCCACCGAAGAACAGGGTTCCGCAGCACTCGCAGTAGAGAAGGTCGAACACCCGGAGATCGCGATCTCCGACGTGCAGCTTCGATTTTTGGTCGATAGAGAGCGCACCAACAGGGACGTCGCGCCTCGAGGCACCGAATGGACTTTTGCAGCTCGCGCCTCTGACAGCCGGGGCATACAGGCCTTCGATGCTCCGAAAGAATGTATGCAGTCGGAACGTGGGCAGCGGCGCGCCTTTCGGCAGGAAGTTGCGGAGGCCATCGGCCGCTCCTCGGACAAAGAGAAGGCCACGCATCGCCATACGTAGAGCGGGGCCGATAACGGTTCCACCCTCATCCTCCTCAAAGAGGATAGCCGCGAGGTCCGCCAGAGGTTGCGCACGCGTTCGGCCGCGCTCCCAGCATGCCCAGATCAGGCGATCAGTCGCTTCACTGATCGCGCTTGGAATGGCCTTCTTAATGTCAGGATCTTCTACGCCAAGGGCGAGGCACACGTTGCGCCACGCTGTCTCCGCCGGTGTTCCCGGTGCGGGGAGCTTCGCGGTTAACGGCTGCGCCAAGGGTTGACTCTCGTCGATGACGACGTCGGGACGGTGCGCTTCGAGCAACTGCTCGAAGGGTCGGATGGGAAGCTTCTGGGGTGGGCTTGCTTGTGTGTATCGACTGGGCTGCTCGCGGCCCGCGACGATTGCCGCACGCCATAGCTCCTTGCGTTCGCTAGGATTGGTGCGTTCGACCGCTTCCGGATCAAGACCAAATGGGCCAAACATCTGCCACAGGTAGGCCGCGCTATCCCCGGTGCCGGCGCTTTCCACCGGTAGTGACGCGCTGGATGCGAGTACTCGTAGTTTTCTTCGGTTCTGCGGTTGCGTAAGGCCGAGGCGATGCAGGAGTAGACGTAGCAGATAGGCAACCTCCGTTCCGGCAGCGCCTCTTTGCAGGTGGAGTTCATCCAGAACGAGGTAGAAGTACGAGTCGTCCCTCTCAAGCCACTTCTGCGTGAGACTGATGATTGGGTCTTCGACTTCTCTGCTAAGCATCGCGCTCAGCATGCTGACGTTGGTAATCAGGATGTCCGGCGGCGTGCACTGCATGTCCCAACGGTCGCTCTGTTCGCAACCGTCGACAGAAGGGAACATGAACCCCGAATCGTCGGGCGCCCTGGCCGAAGGTGCGGCGCTGCCGTCCTCGGCTGTCAGGAACAGATCGGCTAGCTCCTCGGTTGCCAGGTTCCCTTCCCCGACTCGGACGGCGAACTGTTGCTCAAGCCCCCTTTGCGTCCGCTTGCCAGCTGCTCTCGCGAAGCGCAGAAAGATGCTTCGATCCACAGACCCCGCCCCATGCTGTTCCTCATACTGATCAAGCGCCTTGTCCAGCTTGGCTCGTCCCTCAAGCTCAAGAGTGTGAAGCCGCGCTTGCAGCTGTGCCCGCTCTCGCGCGACCATGTCGTCGAATAGCTCGTCGAGTCGGCGCTTCCGTCGGTCGTATTCGTCGTCCCATATCTCGTCAAACGCGACCATACCTGTCGATGGATCCGCGAGCTTGTGGTCAGGAAACCAAACGGGGTCGCGGTCTTTTGCCGCCCTCTTGCCCTCAGAGAGAAAAGTGTCGAGGCCGCGCGGATCGCCGAGCGAGCCGCGATGACCGGTGACTGACGTCGCTCCGATGTAGCGGCCGAAGAAGATCCGGTTGCCGTTGAAATGTGCGTCGGCGGTCGCTCGAGCTTCCCGTGAGTCCAGCGCGCGGCGAAGGCGAACCAACTGGTCTTCGACCAGAGCATTCATCGGGTACAGAACTAATGCTCGAACCGCGGCTGGGCGGGCTTCGCCACGCCGATGAGGTTCGAAAGCGTTGGTTAGGGGAGCCCTTGCCGACGCCTTCTTTTCAGGCGGAAGACCAACTCGTGTAGAGCCGTCCCGTTTTGTGGTCGTGTAGGGCATACCCGTAGTTGGATCGTGCCACCAACGGCGCTTGAGGTAGCTGTCGTCGGGCCGCACCCAATCGACGGCTTCGGCAGCGATGCGCGCCAGGATCGGCATCAAGAAGGACTCGGTCTTGCCGGAGCCCGTGCCGGACGTGACCACTGCGGGCGAAGAACCTCGAATGCCGCGGGCGAGCATTCTCACCTGATGCTCATATGGCGGATGAGCAGCCTCCCGGAGCAACGAACTTCCATCCTTTTTTCTTGGGATGGAGTCGAACAACCCAGATAGGACAAGATCCACGAAGGCTGCGCGCGCTTCCGGCGACAAGACGCCGAGCGCCTTGTCGGGATCCGTGAGGGAATGGAGATCATCAAACGTGACTGGGCTGCCATCTGCGTGCTGGAGCGGGAGGTAGCGAGAGATCGGTTCAACTAACGGTTCGGTCGTCAGTGTCCCAGGTTGGCGCAGCAGTGCCCGCCGTTCGTCACCCACGTCAGCGTCCGAAATGCGGAACGCGGTATCAAGGTAGCTGATGTACAGCTCTCGAATTCGTTCGAAGCTTCCGATTGGGTCTTGCACGTTGCCTCAGTTCTTGCGCGGGGACAGCCACTTGGGAGGGAGGAATGGGAGAAGAAGGCGACACAGCTGCGAACCGAACGGGTAGCAATAGGCATCGACCCGCGACGGGTCCGCCTTGCTTGTACGAGGGCCTGGTGCACCAAGGCCCGCGATTGCACAAAGCCTGGCAAGTGGGAGCGGAAGGTGGAGCGGCGAATTGCCAGCAATCGCAAATACGCCGCTTTCTTCTTCCGTGAGGAACGAGCGCTCGTACGCCTCGTGGGCACTGAGCAGCGCCCACGTTCGATAGTAAGACCAGCCGATGATTGTGTCCCGGACACGCACGACGTAGATCGGGACTCTTTGACCATCGCGGCGCCGCTCCACCCTCACGGCATCGCTTGATTGATTTCTGCTGAACGAGCCGGTAGCCCAACACCAAGCGGCGTCGGCGACATACATGGGCGGCACTTCGTCCTGTCGCAGCTGGCTGTTTACTCTGAAAGCATCCGGCAGCACATTGACGTCGGGCCACTCCAAGTACTCGGGAGCTGCGAGACCCACCAGGTTCGATAGCTCATCAAGTTGCGGTCGAGTTGGAACGGTGAGCCGCAGCATGCCTGGCAGGCTACGGTTCGGTGTTCGTTGCTCATCGAGAGAGAACGCCGCGATCCGCTCGGCCGCTCTGCGAAATTCGGTGCGAACGACCGATGGCGCCAGGCCTACGAGTACCGCCGTCCAGCCTGGACCGCGGCGGTAGGCGACCAAGTGTGGTTGCCGTGCCACAAGGATTGTTTGTCTCCCATCGGCGCGCCGCATCGAATCAACCGCTCCCGATTCGCATAACGCGCGTACGAGCTGCTCGCGGAGCAGATGGGCGTCGCCCAGGCTTAGGACACGACCTACGTGTTCGTGCACTTCACGGAGAGGGAGGCCCGAACGGTTTTGGAAAAGGGCTGCCAGGACATCGAGAACAGTTCCATCATTGGAACCTGGCTCTCCCCAAGCGACTTCTTGCAAGTGCGAGTCCAGTCGGGTCTCTAGAACGGCGGATTCGTCCGGATACTGTCGGTGGGGCCGCGCGCGATATTGCGACAAGAGTGTGCGCGCCACCGGAGGCCAATCTTCCTCCGCTCGGTAGGTGTCGTTTCTACGCCAC
>JAQSWN010000427.1 GCA_029266615.1 Polyangiaceae bacterium | reverse complement strand
GGCAGAGCGGTTACCGCTCCCGAACTGCGCCGCGAGCCACGGCCGTGCCGCGAACAAGCCGATGGCGGTGCCCGCGCCCAGCAAAAGCCAGAGCACGCCGCGGCCCCTACGCGGCCGCAGGAGCTCGAAGCTCGGCTCCACCGCAATCAGCGGCATCGGTGCGGGACGCGCGGCGACGAGCGGAGAAAGCGAAGCGGCGTGCGCAGACGGCGGCTCGATGCGCACGCTCGGCGGCGGATTCGCGGGCGGCGGCGGGAAAGAAACGGGAGTTCGCGAGCGCGAGGGGATGCGGGCGGTCGCGAGCGTGACCGGCGTGGCGGGAGGCTTGGGGAGCGGCGTGATGAGCACCGGTACGGAGGGAGGTACGCGCGCGAACCGTGTGGTCAGCTCGTCGTGCGGCTCCGTGAAAGGCGGCGCGGTACCGAGCAGCGTGCTCACGTGCGCGCGTCGCGAGGCGCTCGGGATGGGCGCCGCGTTAGGCTTGGTGGTGAGCTCTTCTTCCAGGTAATCCGCGACTCCGACGCCGACCGGCTTGGCCGGTGGGCGCGCAGACGGCGGCTCGCTCTTGGGGCGCGGCTTGATGGTGGGCGGCGCTTGGTGGGGCGGCAGCGTGATGCGCTGGCTGTCCGGTGCCGCGGAGTCGCCGACGGCGCCGCGTGCGCGCCGCGAAGGATCCTGGAAGAGCTCGGCCATGCCCGGCGTGCTCGCCAGATAACGCGAGCAGGCGTGCTCGAGCGTGTCCTTCATTTCCGCGATGGTCGCGAAGCGCCGTGCGGGGTCCACCGCCAAAGCGCGCTCGGCTATAGCGGACAGCGGCTCGGTCCAACTCTCTTCTTCGGGCGCGTGCGCGCGCGGGATGCCGCCGCTCATGAGCCGCGCAATGATGTCGTCCACCCGAAACGCTTCCAGGAGCCGTTGCCCCGCTACCGCCTCCCAAAGCAGCACGCCGACGCTGAACACGTCCGACCGCGCGTCCACCTTGTCTCCCAAGAGCTTCTCGGGAGCGAGGTAGTACAGTCGCTCGGCGGCGCGCTCTTCGCCGCGCACCCAGTGGGCGCGCACGACGGGCAGCAGGCGTCCCACGCCGTCTTCCCCGAGCAGCACGTGCTCCGGCTGGACCTCTCCGTGCGCGAAGCTCAACGTGCGATGCAGCACGCCGAGCCCGGTCATCGCGTCCAGCAACAGCCGCAATGAGTAAGAGAGCGACAATCGGCCCGGCCCGCCCACCAAGTCTTCTAGCTGGGCGAGCGACTTTTGATGCGTGCTGACGGTCTCGAACCCCAGACCGATGCGTGCGGGCCGAACCTGTGCCAGATGCGCGCTCTTCAGCGCCGCGATCGCCCGAAGCGTCGCGATCGGCGGGAGTTTTTGCTCTTTCAACGACACTTGCGGGCCACTGAGCGGTCCCGGCCACAACCCTTGGGCCGAGACCGCTTAGCTTGCCACGCCTGCCTGCGTCAGCTCACTTCTTTTCGTGATGCCCGCCGAACTCGAAGCGCATGGCGGAGAGCACCTTGTTCTGGAAGTCCGCCTCGCCGCGAGAGCTGAAGCGCTGGAAGAGCGCTGCCGCGAGCACGTGCGCTGGCACGCCGGCTTCGTTGGCCGCTTCCAGCGTCCAGCGGCCCTCACCGGAGTCTGACACTTTGCCCGAGAATTTGCTCAGCTCCGAGTCCCGCGCGAACGCCTGCGCGGTGAGATCCAACAGCCACGACGAGACGACGCTACCCCGGCGCCACAGCTCTGCGATCTGTCCGCAGTCCAAGTCGTACTGGAAGTATTCAGCGTTGCGCATCGGAGCCGTCTCGGCGTCGTGCTCGCCGGTGTGGGCCTTTCCGACACCCGCGCCGCGCAAGATATTGAAGCCCTCGGCGTAGGCCGCCATGAGCCCGTACTCGATACCGTTGTGAACCATCTTGACGAAGTGGCCGGCGCCGCTGGGACCGCAGTGTAAGTAGCCCTGCTCCGCGGTGCCGTGTTGCTTCTGGCCCGGCGTGGGCGCAACGTCGCCGACGCCGGGGGCCAGTGTCTTGAAGATGGGGTCGAGGTGCTGCACGACCTGAGGCTCTCCGCCGATCATGAGGCAGTAGCCGCGCTCCAAACCGAAGACGCCGCCGCTGGTGCCGCAGTCCACGTACTTGATCCCACGCTCGGCGAGCTTTTTCGCGCGGTCCACGTCGTCGCGGTAGTAGGAATTGCCGCCGTCGACCAAGATGTCGCCCGGGGCGAGGAGCGGCACCAGCTTCTCGATGGTGCCGTCCACGTTGCCGGCTGGCACCATCATCCACAGCACGCGCGGCGCGGAGAGCTTTTCCACCAGCTCGGAAAGGGATTTGGCGCCGGTTGCGCCTTCGGCCTGGAGCTTTTCTACGGACTCGGGAAACACGTCGAAGCCGACGCACGTATGTCCATCGCGCATCAATCGGCGCGCCATGTTGGCGCCCATGCGGCCCAGCCCAATCATTCCAAACTGCATCTTTTTTCTCGCTCCTGGTGGCCGTCTTCGGACGGCGTTGTGGCTTTGCCACACCCGGCGCTCCTCGGCGAAGAATTGTTGAGCCGACTGGCGTCCCGGAGTCGCTAGCCTAAGGTCACGCCGTATGTCCGCAGCCCGCATCATCGTGTTCGCTGTTTTGATGGTGTCGCTGCTCGGCGGTATCAACGTCCAAGTGTTCCGCTGGGCGCGGAATGCTTTCGGGCTCGAAGGTCGGGCGCGGAACGTACTGAAGGCCACGCTCATCGTGTCGGTGCTGGGTGTGGTCCTCGGGCGCGTCGCGGTGCGTTTT
>JAQSWN010000426.1 GCA_029266615.1 Polyangiaceae bacterium | reverse complement strand
CGAGCACGAGGAACGCCAGCCGCGCCGGCAGCCACTGCCGGCTCGTTGGCAGCTTGTCGAACTCCCCGGCCAGTTCCGCCGGGCTCCCCAGCCGCGCCACCGCGGCGTCCCACGCCTGCTCCGGCGGGCTGCCGCCGCGGACCGATTCGGCCACGTCCTCGCGGAGGTGGCACTCCAGTTCGTCCAACAATGCCGGGCGGTCGCCCAGCACGTCGGCCATCGATTTCCGCCACGCGTCGATCTTCGCTTCAAGCTGAAACATGATTTCCCCAGATAGAGGCCAGCGCCCCGTGAACGACGAGCCACTGGGCCTTGTGATCCGCGAGCACCTTGCGCCCCTGCGCCTTGAGGGCGTAATACTTCCGTTTGCGTCCCGTCTCCGCCGCCTCGCGCCAGCGCGACGTGACGGCACCCTGCTGTTCGAGCCGGTGCAGGACGGGATAGAGCATCCCGTCGGTCCACTGGATCTGCCCGCCCGACAGCTCCTTCACCCGCCGGATGATCTCGTACCCGTAGCTCTCCCCCTGCTCCAGGATCGAAAGCACCAGCGCCCCGGCCGACGCCGCCACGAGCTCTTTGGAAAGTCGCATGCGGGCAGTATACCTAGCACCTCTAGGTATGGCTACTCAAAAAATCGGCGGATTGTTGCAGGCGAACACTCGCCTCTCGACCTTAACCCGTCGACTATGAATCCCCGTTGGGTGCAAGCGTAAAATTTGTCCGGACGATCTCCGCTCGCGGCGAAGCCGCGTCTTTGCCTTTTCGCTTGAAGCGCATTTGCCTTTCGTCTGCCCCGCGCGCGGGGGGCCCGCGAGCGCTTCATCATCGGCGGCGTGCGTGCTTCAGCCGACTATTCGAGGTCACGCCCCTTCTCGGTTCGCTGCCTTGGGGCGGCCTCATTCACCTCATGCGGCCCGTCGCCTCATTCGCTGCAACGCGTTCACCTGGCAGAGGTGACGCAGCGGGTTAATCGAGGTCGCTGGCCCATTGCACGTTTGCCGATGCCTTCGCTCCGCTTGCCTGTGTTGGCTTTTGCTTCGTGAGTGGTTCTTCGACGACGACGGACGACGACGACGACGCACGCGCGCTCTCGCGCTCTCTCGCTCTCGCGCGCGCTTGCTTTACGTGGCCGCGGCCGGCTCGTCGGGTGACGGCAGCCAGGTCGTTGTCGACGGGCCGCGCCACGGCGCGTTGTCGCGCAGCATGGCCCAGAGGATCACGAGGAGCTTGCGCGCCAGCGCCACGATGGCGATCTTCTTGCGCAGCTTCATGCCGCGGCTGATCCGCGCGACGAACGACTTCGCCCACGGGTTGTGCCGCCACACCATCCACGCGACCTCGACGAGCATCCCGCGCAGCAGCGTCGAGCCGTGGCGCGTGATGCGGCCGATCCGCTTCATCGTGCCGCTCTCCATCTGCTTGGGCACCAGCCCGGCGTAGCTGCTCACGTGGGCGGCGCTCGTGAAGCGGTGCGGATCGTCGAGGCAGTTGGCCACCGTCTCGGCCAGCCGGGTGCCGACGCCGGGGACCGTCTCGAGCAGCTTCACCTGCGCATCGTCACGGGCCAGCTCGTCGAGCGCGCGTTCGGTGGCGAGGATCTGGCGGTGCAGCACGTCGAGCAGCGCCAGCTCCAGGTGCAGCCGGCCGCGCCACAGGTCGTCGATCGCGCATTCGTCCAGCGGCTTGGCCTCGGCGGCGAGCTGCGCGATCCCCGCCTTCGTCCAGGCCTTGGTGCCGCGCGGCAGGCGTTCGCTCAAACCCTGTTGGCTGAAGATCGAGCGGATGCCGTTCTTGCACTGCGTCCGCCGCGCCACCAGCGAGCGGCGATGCAGGATCAACCGGCGCCGCTGACGCTTGGGCGGTGCCGGCATGTGCACGGTGGGCAGCTCGTCGTCGAGCGCCATCTTCGCGAGCTTGTGCGCGTCGTCGCGGTCGGTCTTGCGCTTGACCTTGCGCCACTTCCACGCCTCGGCGTTCGCGTTGGCGACCTTCACCGCCATCCCGAGCGATACGGCCAGGTCGTACACCCACCCGGCGGCGTCGCAGGCCTCGACGACGACGAGCGTGCGCGCCGCGTCGGCCGCAGCGTGCGCGGTGAACAGCTCGTGCAGGCGAAGCGGCGTGGTGTCGAGCGTCTCGAAGCCGTGGCGTCGCGTGGCCGTGTTCATGACGCACGCGACGCTCTTGAACTTGCCCAGGTCCAGCGCGATGATCGTATCGAAGCCCATGCAGTCCTCCTGCGGTTAGAGAAGCCCCGATCCTCGTCGGATCGGCGGGGGATTGCATGGGTTCTCTCGAGCGGACCGCGGCGGCGGCATACTTCACTTGCGGCCGAGCGTCGCGCGTGCGACGCCGCGGCCGCTCAACGGCTTCACGGTTACGCGGTCACCCGCGCGAACTTTCGGCCGAGCTTCAGCACCCGCGGCTTGTCGAGCGAGAGCTCGCTCTGAAAGTCGGTCACCTTCGCCCCGTCGATCTGCACGGCCCCCTCCTTCATCTTGCGGATCGCTTCGCTGTTGCTCGAGGCCAGTCCGGCGCGCACGAGCAGCGGCGCGAGCTTGTGGGGGCCGGGGCCGACTTGAAACTCGGGCATGTCGCCCGGGACTTCCTTCTTCGTGAACTGGCGGACGAACGCGTCCTCGGCGGCGTCGGCGGCTTCCTTACTGTGCAGCCACGTGATGACGTGCTTCGCTAGGGCGATTTTCGCGTCGCGCGGGCTCGCTGCGATGCGCTGGCGAGCTTCGTCCATCGGCTCGTTCGTGAGCAGTTGGTAGTAGCTCTCCATCAGCGCGTCCGG
>JAQSWN010000246.1 GCA_029266615.1 Polyangiaceae bacterium | reverse complement strand
ACCTCGCCGGACGACGTGATCATCACGTTCGAGGGGCTGACGTCGCGATGAACGATCCCGAGCGGCTCTCCGTCCAACGCGCGTAGCTCGTGCGCGTAGGAGAGGCCCGCCAAGACTTGGCTCAGGATCCACAGGTGCAGGTTTAGCGGCAGACCACCCACGCCGGCTTTGCGCACGATTTGAGTGAGGGTCAGCCCCTCGAGAAACTCCATGGCGAGGAAGTAGTCGCCCGCTTCCGCCCCTACTTCGTAGGTGTGCACCACATTGGGGTGATGAAGCTGGAGCGCTATGCGCGCCTCATCCATGAACATGGTCAAAAACACCTGATCCGAGACGAGCTCCGGCCGCAGTTGCTTGATGACCACGAGCTTCTCGGACGCGAACGCGCCCCTCTGCAGCGCGAGGTAGACCTGCGCCATACCGCCCGCACCCAAGAGGCTCAAAATTTCGTAGCGGCCCAAGGCCGCGGGAAGCTTTGGCGCTGCTCGTGAAGAGGCTTCAGGTGCCATTGGGAACGATTTGGGCAACCGTCAAGGCCCCGGGTTGGACGAGCACCGTGACCGACCCAATCATGAGCTCGTCAATTGAAGCCGAGAACGTCACCGATCCCATGGCCGCGTTGACGACGCCGCCGTAGCCCGTCTCGTCCGTGGTGCTCGCGGCCGCAGAAGGCAAGCCATTGCGAATATAGAAGGAGCGAGCCGCGGCGCCCACGCTACCAACGGACAAGGTGACCCCCTCCGCCGGTTCGCCGAAGCAATCGTAGACGGTGGCGATCGCGTTGCCGAGGCCTTCGTCCGGCGTCGCGCCGATGAGCAGGGCGAGGCCCGCCGCGGCCTCCGGCGAGCTCACGGACACGGTCAAGTTGGGAAGATCCGAGCGGACGGGCGGATCGAAGAAGTACAAGGAGGGCGAGATGGACTCTCCTTCGAACCTCACGTACCCGTCGAAGCCGGCTGGAACCGTGAACGAAAGGTAGCCACTCGCGTCCGACGACTGGACCCCCGTCACCGCGTCGGCGCAAGCCACGTCGCGCCGGCGGCAAACCCGAGCAGAGACGCCGCCCTTCGGCTGTTGTGTCACCGTGTCCTGCACCGAAAACGCGATCTTGAACGTCCCCTCGGTCAACGGCGGCTTACTCGGTTCGTCCAAGCAGGACCAGCTCGTCGGGACTCGACACACGGACGCCTCGCACACGGCGCCTTGAAACCGAGAGCCACGCGCCGCGCAATCGGCGTCCGTGGAGCATTGAGGCCTGTCGGCGTCCACCACCACGCTGCAACTAAGCGAAAAAAGCGATGCGCAGGACGAGGCCAGCACCGCGAGAAGCCCAAGACGGCTCTGAGATTTCAAGCGTCGACGAGAGTCGTTGACGCACTAGGCGTTGTCAACGCCAACCTCATGAGCACGCGCCGCCCGTCTGGCTTCTAGTGCAGCTCGCACCGCTAGGCGCCCAGGTCCGATGGCGTCGCACACGCACACCGCGGCGCTTCGTGCTGAAACCGTTCTTGTCTAGCCGCGTACTGCGACGTTTCGTACTAATCGCCGCGATGCTTGGGCCGACGAGAATCACTCCACTTAAATGAGTTAGAGTCGTCCCGCTGAACTTAGACAAACGCGGAAATGGCGAGGAAACCGAAAAGCTTCCTCGGCTCGCCGGTCGCGTGACCCGATGTGAGACGGAGCGTCTACCCTGTCACTCGAACTTCTTGCAAAGGGGGCACGAGCAGGCGCGCCCGGGACCCGACCATTCTGGGCGAGTCGCCGCGTCTTCACCCTCCCGCGGAACGCGCTTCACGACCTAGAGTCGTTGCTAGCGCCCGCCTGCAGTAACTTTTCAAGACACCGAATAGCTTCCGCACCGCTTCTTGCCTGTGGTGCTCGGAGCAGGCGAACAGCACGTGGTCCCAACCAACGATGCCGGTGTTCCATGTCGAGCGACAGCCGGCATCACCCCTTTTGACAATAGCCTGCTAGGGAAAGCTCTCGGTAAATGTCACCCATCCAGGGGCGTGTGCGAATCGTGGTTGGCCGAAGCGACTTCCCGGACTCAAACTGCGCGCTGAGGATGCTGGTTCCAATCGGAACGTTTACGAACCCAACGGCGCCTTGCGCGGTCGTACTCGACACCGTGGGATCCGGGAAGTTGTTGACGAAATAGAATTCCAGCCCGCCGCTTTGGTTGTTGAAGAGAACCTTGTGTAAAGGAGCCGAATCGCAGCCACGAGCCACCGCGAATAGAAGTCCAAGGTCTTGATCAAGGCGCGCCCCGAGTGCCAGCTCGAACCCACTCAACGCGGCTTTAGAAGGTAGCGTGAGCTCCGAACCGCGTGTGTCCTCTGCCAAGGGGCGGCCCAGGAAGAATAGGCCCGGCAGCGCGTCAGGGTTTTGGACCTCGAAGAAGCCTCGAGCTCGGCAGCTCGCCGGAGGCGCAGCAATGACCATGGCCAAAGCGCCACGAACGCTTAAGTTCTGCGTGTCACGGCTCATCGCTCGCAAACTGTTTTGAGGGGTCTCGCCAGGTTGTCCGCCCGCCTCACCGCCGAGGTCTGGCACGCCCGAGGTCCATCCTCATCCTGGTGAATGGAATTTACATGAATCCGATTTTCTATTGGAATGCCATACTCCTCGAGTGCAGTCGTCGTGACTTCACGAGAGGGTTCAACAATGCCCAGCAGCCTGGGCCGATCCGCACCGCGCGGGCGATGGCGATCGTTCATCTCGCCATGCACGACGCGGTAGCGTTCCACACCGGCGCTAGCGGTGCTGCCTATCTCAACAAGAAGGGCGTCCCGCATGGCCTCGGCGCGGCGCCGCCCGGAAGTGTCGGCGACGCGATCGCGGGGGCCGCGGTCGTCACGCTCAAGGCGATGTATCCACGCTTCGTCGAGTTCATCGACGATTCCACGGGTCCCCACGCCGGGCCTGACTTCGTCTTCGGCAGTGCGGTCGGACACGCGATACTCAATCACCGCGCCGGGGACGGGTCCGACAACATGCTGACCGCCGCGCAGCCGTCCACCTTCGTTCACGGTCATCACGCCGCTGACCCTTTTCAACCCGGCCAGAACCGGCTTGGACCAGTCTGGGGTCAAGTCACGCGCTTCACGGGCGCCGCGCACCAGCCGCTTGCCCCATTCCCCGGCGCAGGCCGCGCCAACTTTCTCGACGATCCCGATTACATGGCTGACTACGAGGAGGTACGCGACTACGGGGCCGTTGAGCGCCGCAAGCGCTCCGCCGAACAGGAGCGCATCGGGGTCTATTGGGGTTACGACGGCGCGATGAACCTCGGCGTCCCACCGCGGCTCTACAACCAGGTCGCGCGGCGCTTCATACAGAATAGCAATCTCAGCATCGCCCGAGCCGCCAGACTGTTCGCCCAGCTCAACGTTGCGATGGCGGATGCCGGCATTGACGCCTGGCACTACAAGTATTCCTACGACCTGTGGCGCCCGGTCGTCGGCATCCGCAATCAGGGCGGGCTCGGTCACGATCCATTCTGGGCCCCGCTCGGCGCACCGCAGACCAATACGGCGACACGGCGGACGCTGACGCCCAACTTCCCGGCCTACCCGTCTGGACACGCCACCTTCGGGGCGGCGCTGTTCCAAACGCTGCGGCTGGCTCTGGCGACGGCGCCCGGGCCGATCACGTTGGCCGAGGTGATCCGCGTCGAAACCAATGCGGACAGCCCGGTCGCGGCGGAAAAGTTCAGCTTCGTATCTGACGAGCTGGACGGCATCGCCACCGATCCCGACGGGTCAACGCGGACGCGGGTGAACAAGGGATTTCGTAACTTCGCGGAAGCGATATGGGAAAACTCGGTCAGCCGCATCTACCTCGGTGTGCATTGGCGATTCGACGGGATGCCGCGTAATCACGCGCAAAATATCGGCGGCGTACCGCTCGGGCTCGCGATTGGAGTCGAGACGCACGCGCTCTTCGACACTGGCGCTTCGCTGGGCGGCCCGTGACTCACGCCACGTGGCGGGCTTGGACGAGGAGCTCTCGGGCGGCGGCGCGGGTTTTTGCGGTGATGCGGAGGCCGCCCAACATGCGGGCGATCTCCTCTGGCTGCTCTTTGCGGGTGAGGCGGCGCACGGTGCTGAGCGTGCGCTCGCCGCGCACGACCTTTTCCACTTTGAAGTGTTGGTCCGCGAAGACGGCGATCTGCGGCAAGTGCGTGATGCAGAGCACCTGACGATGCTGCGCGACGCTGCGGATCTTCCGCCCGATGATCTCGGCCATGCCGCCGCCAATCCCGGAATCTACCTCGTCGAAGACGTACATGCCGGCCGGACCCAAATCCGCCAGGACGCATTTGATGGCGAGCATGGCGCGGCTCAGCTCGCCTCCGCTCGCGATGCGGCTGAGCGCTCGCGCCTCTTCGCCGCGGTTAGGCGCGAGCAGAAACTCTACGCGCTCGAGCCCGTCCGCCGAGAGGCGCGCGCCGTCCACCGCGACCTCGGTTGCGTCTCCGGCGAGGGGGCTCAGCTCCACGTGAATGCGCGCGCCGCCCATGCCGAGCGAAGCCAGCTCCGCGCTGATCGCGGCGGCGAGCCGGGTGGCGGCCCCGCGGCGCTCCGCGCTGAGCTCCCGAGCCGAGGACGCCGCGCCCGTGAGCGCGCGAGCTTGCTCTTCCTCCAGCACTTCTCTCGTGGTCACTTGCTCGCTCAGCTCGTCCAGCTCGTCGCGGCAGACGGCGAGGTAGTCCCGAACGCTTTCCACGCTGCCGCCGTAGCGGCGCTTCAGCTTCGAAAGTAGGTATAGGCGCTCTTCCGCTCGATTGAGCGCTTCCGGCTCGGGCCGGAGTGACGCCAGCTGCCGGCCGAGCTCCCGGGCCGTGTCGTCCAGCTGGCTACGCAGCAGCTCCAGCTGGTTTGCGATGCCGCTGAGCGAGGCGTCCAAGCAGGCAGCCTCGGCTACGCGGCGTGAGGCGCTCGCCAAGCCGCTGAGCACGGATTCGTCTTGCTCGTACAGCTGATCCGCGGCTTTCCCGGTCAAGCGGAGGAGAGTTTCCACGCTTCGCAAGCGAGTGCAGGTCTGCTCCAGCTCCGCGTCCTCTCCGGGTCGCAGCGCGGCGCTGTCTATCTCGTCCACCTGCGATTTGAGCAGATCCACACGGGCTTCACGCTCGCGGATGCGACTCTCGAAGTCCGCCAGCTGCTGTTCGGCTTGTTTGAGCGTGTGGTACGCGCGTGCGACACGTTGGCGGAGCGCTGACGCGCCCGCGAACGCATCCAAAAAACCGAGATGGGTGGAAGGATCCGTCAGCGTGTGGTGCTCGTGCTGAGAGGAGATGTCCGTCAGCCCGCGCGTGAGCCGCGCGAGGACTTGTTGGGTCGCCAGCTGGCCGTTGACGAACGCGCGACTGCGACCGCAGCTGGACAGAACGCGGCGCACGACCAGCTCGTCCTCCGCCTCGATGTCCAAGGCTTGCAGTTGTTGTCGCACCCCCGCATCCCCGCTCACGTCGAACAGGGCCTCTACCTCGGCGGCTTTGGCGCCCGTGCGCACGAGCTCCCCGCGGCTCCTGCCGCCCAGCACCAGCTCCAGCGCGCTAACGAGGATGCTCTTGCCCGCGCCGGTTTCCCCGGTAAGAACGTTCAACCCGTTGCCAAGCTCGAGCTCCAGCTCGTCGATGATGGCGAGGTCGCGAATGCGGAGGCAGCTCAACATAGGTGAGCCGACTGTAGCGCCGGACCCGAGGCTGTTCAAGTGTTCAGGCGGACATTGTTTGGCCGCGATTCAAGGCCGATGCGGGCACTTCTGTAAGCGCTCGCTGCCTGCGCGTCAGCGAGGCTCTGCCGGCAGCCGGCACTCCTCCGAGAACTCCTCACGAGCCACCGCCAGCAGTTGCTCCACGATGCGCGTGGCGGCTTCCGCCTCGGTTTTCGGCGGCCACGGGTTGTCGCAGTTTCGAGGATTGTCGTAGAAAGTATCGGGGACGGTGCCGGTGACGGCCTTGGCGAGCAGCGCTTCGATGTCGTCGAAGCAGCTGGTGAAGCCAGGGGGTGGGGCGAGCCCAGAAGAGGCCAAGAGGACGTCACAACCGCCGACTCCGGCGCTGCAATCGGCGAACTTGCGGTAGGTCTCCCGCAGCTCCGCTCTCTTGAGCAAGCTCGCGTCGAAGTCGCGACGGGCGGGGATTGAGTGCTTGCTCTCCGAAAAGGCGAGCAGCGCGTCCGGGTCCGCGACCACTTTCTGTAGAAAGCCTCTCGCCCGAGAGCCGTCTTGCTCGGACTCGCGTGGGACCGCGAAGCTGTCCGGCGTGTAGACGAAGGTCGACGACGTGCCAGGGAAGGCCACCGCGACGACGTCTTCGAGCTGCTTCTCTTCCAGCTGCGCCCAGCCCCAGTCACCGGTGACCGTGAAGAGCGCCTCGCCACTGCCGACTTGCCTCACCGCGTCCTGCCAGTCCACGTCTTCGCTCAGGCTGCTGAAGCTGACCAGCTTCCGGAGGGCTTCCAGCATTCGTTGTAAGGACGCGGTGAGCTGCTCGCGGAGCTCGGGGTCGTCGGTCTTCAGGCCTCCTCGCCAAAGCGTCTCGTAGGCGCGGCGATCGATGCTCAAAAGCACGTTCTCGAACGCCATGACCGTGAGAGGCCATGCGCGCTTCGCGCCGATCGCGAACGGGATGAACTTCCGAGCGCCGGGCGCCTTCGCGAGTTGCTGGACCTTCGCTAGCTGCTCGAGCAGCAGCGCTGAGGAGCCTAGCTCCGAAGGATCCACGAGGGTTGGATCCGCGAGCTTCAGTTCCTCGAACAGCTTGCGGTTGTAAAAGAGCACGTTCAACCGGTGAATACCGACCGGTAAGGCATAGAGGCTGCCCAGACACGACACTGGCTCGAGGCTGCGCGGGAAGTAGGCGTCTTCCCAGCCGTACGCTCGCGACAACTCGTCGAGCGGGCAGATAGCGCTGGACTCGACGCCCCCTCGCACCCAGCGCAGCACGTCCGAGCCGCCATTTGCCTGAAAGACGTCGGGGAGCTTCTTGTTCACGAACGCCGCGTCCAGCTGAAGCTGCGCGTCTACACGAGTCTCCTTCGGCGACTTGGAGTAGATGTAGACCTGCCCTTCATCGAGCAGAACGTCGAGCGCGCCCATCTCTTTGGGGTCCTCCCAGAAAGTGGATAAGTACAGCGTGACGTCGCTCGTGTCGCTCGGCGGCTCGGCGAAGTCGCAGCTCGACGCCGTGTAGTCGCCGAGCACCGCGTCGGAGGCGCACCCGACGAGGCACAACCCGGCGCTCATTACCAACCAGTGGAGTTTCACTACCAATGGATGACAGCGCGCGACCGCACGTCGAACGTGACCTAGGGGACCCATCAGCTGCAAGCCGCTATAGCGCAGCTTGCTCGCATCTCCCACACTCGAGCCTGTTCGTTTTCACTGCCAAGGCTTAGGCTGTGGGGGAATGTTATGGCTGGGAGGCTTTCTTTCGCTCGACTTAACGACCGGCACGCCGGACGCGTTTTGTCCCCCGTTAGAAGAGGCTCGCGCGGCAGTGCAAGCGCGCGTCGGCGAGGTGCGCGGCGACTATCACGCGGCATTTTCGCTGATTCGCAGCGACGACGGTCAGCAGACGCTGAAGCTTACGCTGCACGAGGGACCACAAGAAGTACTACGACGAGAGCTCCCGCTGGACGCTGCGGGGTGCCAAGACGCCGCACAAACGATCGCATTGATCCTCGAGCGTTATTTTGACGCGATTGAACGACCGGCGCCCGTCGAACCCGCAGCGAAGCTGGAATCGGTTCCGGGGTTGGTGGGGCCGACGCCGCAAGTCGCGGCGCCGCGCGACGGGGTCGTCGAGACCGCACGGGCGCCGGTGTCGGTCGGGGTCGACGCTCGCGCGGGCACGCTCTACGACCAGGAGCTCGGCTTCGCTGCCGTCGTCGGCGCCAGCGTTCATCCGGCTGCCTTTCAATTGACCCCGAGGTTGGGCGTCGGTGTCGCATTGGAGCTGGCCCCCTTCTTCGCGCGGCAGACGGAGATCTTTCGCGAGCGGCAGGTTGAGGCGTTTTTGCTACAGGGGGCGCTCGCAGTCCCTTTGACGTGGACGCGAGCCAAGTGGCGCGTGTCCGGGGGGCCGTGGCTTCAGCTGAGGCTCCAGCGAGCGGCTGTCCCGTCGGTGGCCGACGAGCAGTCGGCGTTCCGAGCCTTGCCCGGCCTCGGAGGATTCGTTCGCTTCGGAGTCGATCTCACGTCGAGCGTCGGGCTCGCGGCCGGCGTCGCGGCCGGTCCGCAGGTGCGCGGTGCGGCTTCGCGATTCCTCCTCGATGGGGCGGCTGGCCAAATTGCGGTATTGGTTCCAGATGCCTGGTTCGGGCATGGTCAGCTCACTTTAGAGCTGAAGCTGTGAAGTTTTTTTTGCGCCGGGCGAAGGTCCGCCGGGGAGAGTGACTCCAATCCGTTTGGGAAGACCTATGCGCACGTTAGTTGGCCTAGAGCAGCCGAAGGACGTCCTCGTCTCGCGGTGTGTTGCCGGAGACGAGGCCGCTTGGGCATCGCTCTACGCGCGGCACGCCCGCACCATCGCGCACTTCTTGCGCCGGCTGGGCGTACCTCAAGACGCTTTGGACGACGCGCTGCAAGAGGTTTTCCTGCAGGCGTTTCGGTCCCTGGAGCGCTTCCGAGGCGAGGCCGCGATTCGTACCTGGCTCTACCGCCTCGCGGTCACGCAGGCGCGGCGCTCTCGCGATAAGGCTCGCTTCGCTCGTCGTATTCGTCAGCTGTTGGCCCTGGAGGTAGCGAGTGACACGGAGCTCTGCGAGCCCCAGTCCGGCCAGGCGGAGCGGCTGCTGCAGGCAGCGCTCGAGCGGCTCACGGCCTTGGAGCGCGAGGCGTTCGTGCTCTACGAGCTCGAGGGGCAGAGCGGCGCCGAGCTCGCCGTCATTTTTGGCTGCCCCGAGGCGACCGTTTATCGGCGGCTGCACGACGCGCGCAAGAAATTCCAATCTTTCATCGAAAGCGAGGCGCGCTCGTGACGCACGAAGCAGGAGCACCGCGCCGGTTGGCCGACTCTCCGGGCGCGGCCGGAGACGTGCTTCGCCAGGCGCTGACAGAGCCAGTTCCGAGCGAGCCGTTGCCGCGCTTCACGCAGCTGCAAGAGCGCCGGCTCGGCCGAAGTAGGCGGCAGACGGCCGCGCTCGTGCTCGCGGGCGCATTCGCGTTGGCGCTGAGCGTCCGCGCGCTTCGCCCGGCCGAGCTCCCGCCGCTCACGGTGCGCGCGGAGCCGGTCGCTTCGCTCCCTGAAAGCGTTGCCTCCGCAGCGCCGCAATCGCCGGTCGAAGAGCGGCCCGCGCAGCTCCTCGCACCCGGCAAGCCGCTCACCGCGCGCAGCGCGCCCAATAAGTCTTCCCGCGCCGCGTCCACGGCCGCGGCGCAGAGTGCGGACGCGCCCGCGCCGGTCGCGGCGGCGATGCCAGCGCCGGGGGAGCTTCACGGCAGTGCCAAGGCGTGCGCGGAGCTGGCCCGTGGCGGCGCCGTAGAAGAAGCCATTGGCTGCTACGAAGCGCTCTCGAGCGGCGCGGGCGTGACCGCGGAGCTCGCGCTGTTCGAGCAGGCTCGCTTGGCCGGCAAAGCGTTGCGCCAGCCGGCTCGCGCGCTCGCGTTGCTAGACACGTATCGCCAACGCTTTCCGAACGGCTCGCTGCGCGGCGAAGCGATGCTGGCGCGCATCGAGTGGTCGCTCGCGGCGGGGGACTCGAAGCGTGCTCGCGAAGGTGTGGAGGAGGCGCTGGCGTCCGGGCTCCTCGGCGAACGACGCGCCGAGCTCGAGCGCCTGCGCGCAACGCTGGACAGCGACGCCGCTCCTCAGTGAGCGACGGGCAGGCGCGCGTAGCTCAGCTGCACGAGCCCGGACTCGTACGCACGGCAGGAGCTCAAGCGCAGCCGTTGCTCTGGTACCTCGCTGCCGAACAGGGAGATGCCTTTGCCGAGCAAGGTCGGGATGATTGAAACCGTCAGGTCGTCGATCAGATCGTGCGTGAGAAATTCGCGGATGACTGCGCCCCCGTCCACGTACAGCCGCTGCGCACCCGCCATCGCGAGCTGCTCCAGCAGCGCCTGCGGCTCCCCTGCGAAAAACTGCTCGCCGTGCACCGACGGCGCTTCGCGGTGCGTGAGGACCACACAGCGCTTACCCGCATAAGGCCACTCCGGAAATCCGAGCGCGGTCTCGTACGTGTTGCGGCCGATGACGAGGGCGTCCACCGTCGCGAAGAACTCCGCGAAGCCATAGTCTTCCTCGGGACGCTCGACGAGCGAAAGAAAGTCGAACGTGCCGTCCGGGCGGGCAATGAAGCCGTCCAAGCTGGCGGCGATGAACACGGAACAACGCGGGCGCTGCATGGACCGCGGAGCTTAGCCTCGAATCGCTTCCAGCTGCTGCACCAGTTGAGGCAACAGGTCACCCGCCCGTCCGGTCAACGCGGCGTCGACCAGCGGGGTAAGCGGAGTGGGCGAAGGGTTCACCTCGATGAGCAAAGCGCCTCTTCGATTGGCCTTGGCCGAGACGGGGAGGCTGGCGGCGGGGTGAACGAGGCTGGACGTACCGATCGAGAGCAGCGCGTCACAGGTGGCCGCCGCACGCTCCGCGCGCTCGAGCGTGGCCTGGGGCAACGACTCGCCGAACCACACCACGCCGGGCCGGAGGAGACCCCCGCAGCGTGGGCAGCGCGGCGGCTCCCGTCCGTCGTCCGTGTATTCGCCGGCGGGGACCCGCGTACCTTCGTCGAAGCACAGCGTCGTCTCGATGTTGCCGTGCAGCTCGAGCACGTCTCGGCTGCCAGCGCGCGTGTGTAAGCCGTCGACGTTCTGGGTGATGAGCGTGAGGTTCGGCACGAGCTCTTGGAGTCGTACCAAGGCAAGGTGGCCCGCGTTCGGCGCCGCCTTTTGCGTGAGGCTCCTGCGCCAAGCGTACCAATTCCAAACGAGCCGCGGGTTCTGCAGAAAAGCCTCCGGCGTCGCCAGCTCCTCGGCTTTGTAGCGTGCCCACAAGCCCGATTGCGCGTCTCTAAAGGTCGGAACGCCGCTCTCCGCCGAGATGCCTGCGCCGGTCAGCGCCACGACGTGCTTCGCCAGAGAGAGCCGCGCGAGCAGCGCCTGCGGCAACATGGCTCAGTGTGGATCCCACGTTGGCGTGCCCACGACGAGGCCGTTCCCAATGCCGATTTGGT
>JAQSWN010000245.1 GCA_029266615.1 Polyangiaceae bacterium | reverse complement strand
GCCACAGAGCGTCAGGCACGTCGGCAAACTTAGCTTCCACCAAGCACGGTAGATCACACTCGATGCGACCTTTCAACAGGTTTTAGGATCGGCTCTTAGCGGCATCGAGGGTTTTGTGCCTTGCTCTAGCGCGCGCTGGGCGACGCGGATGGCGCGGGCGACGCGACTGCCTTCACCGGCTTGCCGATGCTACTCAGTTGCTTCCACCCCGCGACCGCCGTCAGCGTCGTAGCGACCAGGAACGCGATGATCTGCAGCGCGCTGGGGAAACGAACGTTGAAGCCCAAGTAGGCCATCTTCTTGCGCGGGGGCGGAGCGCCACTCGGCTCTTCTCGCTCTTTCCCGTCGTTGCCCTCTTGGACCTCTCGCTTGGCTACCTTGGCGGGCGCCTTGGGGAGGGGGTCCAGCACGCCCGCTATCGCCATCAGCACCCAGACGCCGAAGGTGATGCAGAATAGGTAAGCAATCCACGACGCGATCAGGTAGCCGAGGCCGGCGGTTTGGCCGGCGAAGATGTCTTTGGCCAGTGAGATGGTGATCGCAATTACGCCCGTCGACAGCGTGATGAGTTGCTTGGCAAGCTCCACCACGATGTCGATGGCTTTGGTGGCGCGAGGGCCCAATCGTTTGGTCATCAACAGAACGGGTAGAGCGGGCAGAGTTGAGCGAGCGCGTCCCTGAGGCTCCACTCCTGGAGCTCGGGAGCGCCTCGAGAGCGGGCGGCATAGCCCATCTCGTAGATGAGTCGTCGCAGACTCGCGGAGGCTAGATCCAGCTCGGTTGGGCTGGGCGGACCGTTGGCGTGGAGCGCGAGAGCGCCCGTTCTGACGAGTCTTTCCAAGTCGAGCGCGCAGGGCGCTGAGATGGGGAGGTTGGTTGCATTGATGGACTGGGCCATCACGGTGCGCAGGGTTTGCTCGGTCGTCATGGGGATTGCTGCGAGCGGCCCACGCACGCTAGGAGAGGTTGCGGTCGGTGCGACAGTGCCAATCGGATGGATACTTCACCGAGGTACGCCAGCGGCTTACCAAAGGCGCCCTCTGGCGCCAAAACGGCGGACGAAAGGAAGATGACGTCGATCGCTAGCCGCAGGACCGCGCCTGACGGCGTTTGGACGACCTATCCCCCGAGCCCGGCCGCATGTCGACGGGCCACGCGTCGCGGGCATTTACCGTCAGCAGCGGATCCAATTGGTGGGCACTCGCCGGTCGTGAACGCCTCGGCGAGGCATTCATCGTGGCGTTCTCCACACGCTAGGCCGCGGCACTAGTATGATGCACCGCGCATCATGCGTTGCATCAAGATGTGTGCAGGATTAGACTGCGCGAATGAGAACGACGGTGGATATCGATGACGCCTTGCTCGAACGCGCGAAGCGCCTTGCCCTGAAGGAAAAGCAGACGCTCGGAGCCGTCGTTGGCCAGGCACTCGCGGCGTACTTGGGAACCCGCCGGCAAGCAGGGAAGGATCCGCCCTTCGACCTCATCGTTGCTGGCAATGCTCGCGGACGATTCCCAACGCCCGCCGAGATGACAGCGGCCGAGGAGGAGGACGAGCTGGGCGCCCTGGCGATCCGGTCAAGGAAGCGCGATGCAGCTCCCTGACGTGAACGTTCTCATCTACGCGCATCGACGGGAGTCGCCGGAACACGAGCGCTACGCGGAGTGGCTGAGGCGGTTGGCGGAAGGTCCCGAACCGTTCGCTCTCTCGGAGCTCGGTGCGAGCGGTTTCGTGCGCATCGTGACCAACGCGCGGATCTGGGATGAGGCAACACCAACCGAAGATGCGCTCACTTTCGTCGAGCGCCTGAGAAGCAGGTCGAACGCAAGGCTTCTCACGCACGGCCCCGCCAGCTGGGATATCTTTGCCCGGCTGTGCGGCGCAGCTCGTGCTCGCGGGAAGCTGGTTGCCGATGCGTACCATGCGGCTCTCGCCATCGAGCACGGATGCGAGTTCGTCACAGCCGACAGCGATTTCGCGCGCTTTCCTGGTCTGCGGCACCGGCATCCGCTGGGCTGACGTTGCGCACGTCTTCCGCCGGCGGCGGGTTAGGGCGCGGCTTGGACAGACGAGCCGTCCGCACCCTTAATGATGGTTAGCGGCTTGTCGGAGGCCCGGTTTCACCGACGCGCTGTTAAGCCAGGATTGACAATCCTGGCGAGGACGCGCAGAGGCGAGTTCGACGCCTCCCGCGAAAGCGGGGGGAACCGTGCTCACAACGGACCCGGACGATCTCGAAGCCTTGGCAGCACACTCCCAAGACGTCGACCTTGTCACGGTGTGACTGCCCTCAGCATCACCCACCTCGACAACGAAAAACTACGGCCACGATGGTGAGCGTTACGCGCGGGACACGAGTAAGCGGCGCAGCAGTTGGGCACGCACGTCGACGCAGGTGGCGCGGCGCGCGCCATTGAAAAACGGGCAATGTGCTTGCAGCAACGCTCACGGCGCCCGGTGCATTGGCTCAAGGTGTCGCCGTGCCATCGAAGTGCGTCCGCGCCAGCTCGAGCGCGCGTTCGCCCACGGCCGCGCCGACCTTGCGACCGTCCAGGTCGTCTGTGGCGACGTGAATGCCTCCCCAGATTCGAGACTGACCCGCCTGATCGGCCGCGTCGAAGTACGTGGCCCACTGCAACGTAACCGGAGCGCTTGGCCCTTTCTCGAAGAAGAGGTAGCCCGACTCGCACCGGAACGTGCCGAGCCCGCCGGGAAACGCCGGCGAGCCAGTTAACGCGCTCAGGACCGTGGCGGCGGCGCGGCTGAACGTGCTGTGCCCGGAAACGTACCCTGGGAACGCCGGCGTCACGAAGGTGCGCCGCTGGTAGGGGGTCCACTCTACGGCTCGCAGCCAATCGCAGCCGCTCACCCCGTTTTTGCGATCGCCGGGCTCACCCCGCCAGGAGCGCACCGCCACCTCTCCCACGTAGCGCCTCAAGTGCGCGTGACGCTGGCCAGGCGCCGCGCTCTCATCGGTGATGACCTCGATCAAACCGTCCACGAGCGGTAACCCTTCGGGGTGATAGGATGCTCCCTTCGGATCGCTGCGCTGACCTTTGCTCCCCATGTAACGGATGAGGGTGATGGGCCTCGCGGTCAGGTACTTGCGCTTGAGCTCCCAGGCCGCCACGGCCGCGTCGTGCTCCGCACCGTTGAGCGCCAGGTAAACGTGCACGTCCCAACTCAAGGGATCGAGCTCCTCTCCCTTGCCGTACAGCCGGCGCACGAGCGCAGGGTCGTCCGCCACGTGATTGGCGATGGCGTTCCAATGACCCGGCGGCGTCTCGGAGGAAGGGCCGTCTGCCCAGAACTCGGCGAGTACCCGCCCGAAGTCGCCCCGCTTCACGCGGTGCTCCGCGTACGCCTCCTGGGTGACGGGGTTCTGGGCGTAGCCGGCGCCGTCGTTCGTGCCCAGCGGGTTATTGCCCATCGACGCGGGGGAGATGTCGATGAGCGTTTCGTCGGCCGCGTCGAGCTCCGCAGACCGCCGCAGCACGTCCACTGCTTGCTGAACCAGGGCGTCATCTAGCGTCGTCGGCGGCTTGCCGATATCCAGGTACGGTTCGTCCCTCGACGTGCGCACCAGCGAAAACGGCGTGACCCTACCCCAGTGCGGCCCGATGTAGCCCTGAGCGCCGGCGTCTCCCGGAATACCGTTTTGCGTCTCCGCTTCGGCGAGCACCAGGCGTTGCCAGTGAAGCGGGTCGATGGCGCCGCTCCCCGGATTGTCGACGACCAACGTTTTCGTGTCCGGCAGGTAGCCCTCCAGGTCCGCGTAGTCTTCCTCCTCGTTCGCGCCGTCCGCGGCGAAGGTGTCGATGATGGTGGCCCCGATCCGGTTCCCGAGCGCGCGAGGACTTCCGTCGGTTGCGTCCGTCGCTGCAGCATCGTAGCCGAGCTTAGCCATGAAGGCGTCGAAGCAAGCCTGAGAGACGCGCCCTCCGATCGCGGTGGCGTAGCGGTGACTGAGCACGCGGTAGGCTGCGAAAGAGATCGCTTCTTCTCGAGCGCGAGCGACGTCTGCGGCGGTTGCTTTTTCATGGACGAGGTAACCGTCCGCCACCTCGTCGTACGCGCTCCACGCGTCCCACATCGCGACCGACACGTGGAAGAGGTTGCGCGCGTGGACGCCCGGGCGTGGTGTGTCTCGCCGGATGGCGCCGAGGAGTTGCTCGTTCCAGCGGCGCGCGATGGACGCCCTCGGTGCGGGGTCAATCGCGCTCTCAGGGCAAACGGGCTCGACTGCCTTCGGCTCTTCCACCACGAGCTCTGGGACGCCCGTGCTGCTGTGAAGCGCTAGCCCTTGATCGAGCTCCGGCGTTAGCACGTCGCCCCCCACGGCCCACACGCCGCCCTTGGGATCGACCCAAACGGCGTGCAAAGACTCCCCGGCGCCGAACGCCAAACCCGGATCGACGGCAGCGTACCGCCCCCCCTTGCCGCGGTAGATGCTACCTCCTGCGCCCACGGCCCAGACGTGACCGTCTGCCCCGACGCTCACGCCTTGCAGCAAGGGGATTTGCTCCGGCGCTCGGTCGACGAGCGCCTCGCCGTTTACCTCCAAGAGACGCCCCGTGCCGGTGCCGCCCACGATCGCGACGTGGTCGCCGACGCCGCTGACCGTAAATAAGATCTCTTCTCCCCCGGACCGAACCTGCGAAAAGCCGTCCCGCGCGTTGCCCCGCAGTACCACCCCGCGCGCCCCGACCACCCAGACGTCGGTGCTTGAAGCCGCCCACACCTTGAAGAACCCTGGCGCATCCCGGGCATCGTCGAGCGGAAGGTCGTCCGGCAGGGGCACGTCGCTCACTTGCTCACCGTCATAGTGCCAAATGAAGCCGTTGCGAGCCGCCGCCGCGCCGACGGCATAGACGTCCGTAGCGGAGACCGCCGAGACGCCGAACACCGTGTGCTTCCCGAGCCCGGGAGTCGGCAAGCGCGACAGCTCGCCGTCTTGGAAGCGCAGCAGCAAAGCGTCGCTACCCCCGAGAAACACGGGCCCCCCGGGCAGCGCGTGCACCCACCAGAGGTCCCCTCGAACGTTGGTTTCCTGGCGCCGCCACGCGGCACCATCGAAGTGCAGCAGAAGCGGGCCTTGACCGTCGTCCGCCCCCGCGAGCCAAACGTCCTTTTCGGAGGTGCCGTGGACGCCGAGCAGGGCGGCACGCTGACTGTGCGCTACCCAGCTCCAAGCTTCCGGCAGCGGCTTCGGCTGCTCGGACTCCGCGCCCGAGCCGCAGCCTAGTAGCGAAAGCGCCGCCCCCGTGACCCACGCCGTCAACCATACTCTCATGCTGTACCTCATAGATCTGCCGTGCTGAGCACCACTTCACGAGACGCTTCGGCCTTGGCTCCCTCTCGACTTTCGACGCTGGCGGTAAGCAGTACGCGAAGCCCGTCGCGCTCTTCTGGCTCTTCGGTGAGGCCGCTGGCATGCACCAGGTACGGGACCAGCTCGCATACCTCTGCCTCGGTGCAGTAAAGCAGCTGAGGGCTCGCCGGGGGAGGCTCCCTCACTTCGACGCCAGTCGATAAATTCCGCAGCGTAGCGGAGACGAAGGCCCGGCTGCCGAAGCCAGTGCAGCGCACGCCGACGAGAAGATGAGTGCCCCCCTGACCGAACGTCTGCAGCCGTAGCTCCGCGCCATCCTCGAGTGGGAAAAAGTCGAGTCCGCCCTCGCCCCCCGGAACGCCCACTTCCACTTTCGGCGCTACCAGGAAGTCCGAAGAGTCACCGCCAGCGCCGCCGGCACCGAACGGCTCCCCGGTCCCGGGCTTCGAACATCCCAAAGCGAGGATAAGAAGTACCAGCAGTCGCGAGAGCACGTGAGGCGATCGAGCAGTATCCGTGCCGTCCGCGCCTCCCGGCGCCCGTGCCGCGCCCACCCAGTGAAATGGGGCGGCTTTAGGGCTGGCACCAAGCTTGCTGTACTTCGATGCCTAGCGCAGAAGCCAGCGAAGCTGTGCCGCTCTGTGCCAGGGAAGGTGCTTTGGGTGCAAGCCATGTCCGGATCGAACGCAAAGGTTGGGGGGCGAGGAAGCTCGTGGGCATCCTGGCGTGTCGCGGGGTGGCTGGGTGGAGCCGCGCTCGCTTGTGCTTCGCTACTCGTGCCGCGGGTAGCTAGTGCCTGCGGCGGGTTCTTCTGCTCCACGGCGCAGCCCGTCAATCAGGCCGCCGAGCGCATCGTGTTCGCGAACAATGGGGACGGCACGGTCACGGCGGTGATCGAGATTCAGTACCAAGGGCCTTCCGAGAGCTTTTCTTGGCTGCTCCCCATCTCCTCCGTGCCCGCGGGAGACCAGATCGCGGTCGCGTCGAACGTCGCCTTTCAGCGGCTACAGGCCGCCACTAATCCCCAGTACACCCTCAACACGCGCGTGGAGGGGACGTGTGACGTGCAAGAATCCGGGGACTCCGCCTCGCCCAACGGCGGGTTCGCGAGCGGCAACGGGGGGCCGACTCTAGCCCCAGGGCGCGACGGAGTGACGGTAGAGGGCGGCGGCGTCGTCGGCTCGTTCGAGTGGACGGTGATCTCCGTGGGAGACGCCGCGACGGACCCTGCCGCGACGGCGGTCGAGTGGCTGGCGAACAACGGTTACGACGTCCCGGCCGGAGCACCCGGCTTGCTCGGCCCCTACTTGGAAGACGGGATGTATCTGCTCGCGCTCAAGCTCAAAAAGGGCGCCGATGCTGGCTCGATCCGACCGATCGTGCTCACGTACGAAGCCGAGCAGCCGATGATCCCGATCAAGCTCACGGCCGTCGCCGCGAACGATGACATGGGGGTCTTGGCGTTCGTGCTCGGTGACTCTCGCGCGGTTCCCCAGAACTACAACTCGCTGGAGCTGAACGAAGCTCGCATCAACTGGTTCAATGCGGCCACCAACTACAATCAGGTGGTCGTCGCTGCGGCCAACGACGCAGGTGGGCATGGCTTCGTCACGGAGCTAGCGGGCACCACGACCACATTGGCGAGCGCGATTTGGACTCCCTCCGACGAGCAGCGGTGGTCAGAGCTTCGCGCTCTGCCGCCCGACGCTCAGTACCGGTACGCGGCCGGCGTCTTCGCGGGCTACGACGGATTTCGAGACGTGCTGCGCGACCACGTCGTTCTTCCGGTAGGTGTCACGGCGGAGCAGGTCCAGCAGTGCCCCGAGTGTTTTCCTGAGGTGCAACCCGACGCCGACTTCTTGAGCGCTCTCGAGGCCAACGTGGTCGAGCCGATCCGCTTGGTTCAGGCGCTGATCAACGCTCACCCGCAGGTGACTCGTCTCTACACCACCTTGAGCGCGGCGGAGATGACGGTGGATCCCGTCTTCACGTTCAACCCGGATCTGCCCGCAGTGAGCAACTTGCACCGAGCGGACCGCGTGATCGAGTGTCGTCGCGGCTACTACGTGAGCACAGCTCCGTGGCGTATCGAGCTACCGAGCGGAGGGGTCGTACGCGGCGGGCCGTCGGACGTCGGTGTCTGGCCGTCTGCTTTCGACGCGCAACCAGCGAATCAACGCATCTCTCGCCAAGGGGAGAGCGGCGCCGGGAGAGTCCTCGAGGACAACACCGCTAGCATCGAGGCCTCCGTGAGCGACTACAACGCTTCCGTGCCGACTCCGCCCACGCATTCGAGCGGGGGTTGCAGCTTTGGCGGAGGAGCTAGCGGCGGGGTCGGCTTGGCCGCACTCGCCTTGGCTTGGGGGCTCGGCCGTCGCCGAGTGACGCGCGCGTCACCTCACCGCCGCCGCTGACAGCGCAACGCGAAGTGAGGAGTAAAGAGAATGAGAACCTCGAATTGGGGATGGTTGCTGGCAGGCTCGCTCGTACTGGGGAGCAGCCTCGTCGTGAGCTCCGCGAGCGCGTGCGGCGGATTCTTCTGCTCGCAGTCCCAAGGCGTGAACCAGGCCGCGGAGCGCATCGTGTTCGCCAACAATGGGGACGGCACCGTCACGGCGGTGATCGAGATTCAATACCAGGGACCCTCCGACCAGTTCTCATGGTTGCTGCCGATATCGTCCGTCCCCATGGGCGACCAAATCGGGGTGGCTTCGGGCCTTTCGTTTCAGCGCCTTCAGCAGGCCACCAACCCGCAATATTCACTGCAGACGCGCGTTGAAGGCCAATGCGATACGAACATCGGGCTTTCGCCTGGAAGTGGAGGCACCGCTTCCTCGGCAGGAGGCGGCTCCGCCGCAGGTGGTGATTCCGCTGAAGGGGGGGTGACCGTCGAAGCCAGCGGCGTGGTGGGGTCCTTCGAGTGGGCCGTCATCTCCCTGGACGAGAGCCTGGAAGCGCCGGCAGACGCGGCCGTTCAGTGGCTGAACGAGAACGAATACGACGTTCCTCCCGGCGCACCGGGCTTGCTGGGACCCTACTTAGCCGACGGCATGTACCTACTGGCGCTGCGTCTGGTCAAAGGTGCTGACGCGGGTTCCATTCGGCCCATCGTCCTCACCTACGAGGCGACCAAGCCCATGATCCCGATCAAGCTCACCGCGGTCGCTGCCAACGAGGATATGGGTGTGCTGACCTGGGTGCTCGGCGCGTCGCAGGCGGTTCCCGTCAACTACAACGCGCTCGAGCTGAACGAAGCGCGCATCAACTGGTTCAGCCCCAACGCCGGCTACAACGACGTCGTCATCGCGGCCGCCAACGAGGCGGGCGGTCAAGGCTTCGTGACCGAATACGCGCAAGCTTCGCAGAGCTTGGCGGGGGTGACATGGAGCACCTTCGAGCAAGAGGACTGGGAGGGCTTCAAGGCTGCGGCAGGAAGAGTTTCGGCGCAAGACCTCGTGCTAAACGCCATGTTTCGGTACTCCCAGTGGGACGGGTTTTGGGATGTCGTCAGAAAACACGTCAAGCTCCCCGCCACCGTCACGCTCGAAGACGTTCAAGAGTGTCCAGATTGCTATGTGGACGAGTACGTCGTGGAGCCAAGTTTCATGGTCGCCCTCGAAGCCGACGTCATCGAGCCAGCCCAGGTCGTGCAGAAGCTCCTCGACGCGCAAGCTCACGTTACGCGGCTTTACAGCACGCTCTCCGCAGCGGAGATGACCGTCGACCCCCTGTTCAGCTTCAACCCGAGCTTGCCGTCCGTCAGCAACCTGCACGTGGCGCAGCGGATCATCGAATGCGCGCCGGGCTACTACCAGCAGGAGGCGCCCTGGCGGATCGAGTTGCCGCAAGGCGGCGTGGTGCGGGGTGGCCCCCAAGACGTAGGCCAGTGGCCCGCCTCGTTCGACGCCTTACCCGCCAACCGACGCATTTTGCGGCAAGGGGAGACCGGCGCCGGCAAAGTGCTGGAGGATCACGGTGCTACCATCGACACCGCAATCACCGCCTACAGCAGCTCCGTGACCGACCCTCCACGCCGGCCCGCGGCGGGCGACAACGGCGCTGACGACGCAGGTGCCGGAGCGAGCGCCGGCAGCGGTGAGAAACCCGGGCGTACCGACAGCTCCGGGCTCGCCGCGGGCGGGGGAGGGGGTTGCAGTGTGGGAGGCGCGTCACCGACGAGCGGCCTGCTCCTGGCGCTCATCGGGCTGTCCGCTCTGGTGCGTCGAAAGCGCCGAGGCTGAGTCTCAGCGCACGGCGGGGCCGCGCGCTGGTGGCGACGGTGTCCAACCCCTCAAACGATGCCGCCGCTGGCGGCGATGTTTTGCCCCGTGATCCAGTGGGCGTCGTCACTCGCCAGGAGCGCCACGGCCGCGGCGATGTCGGCCGGTTTACCGAGTCGACCCATGGGCGTTTGCTGCACGAGGTGAGCGACGGCCGCGGCGTCCATT
>JAQSWN010000039.1 GCA_029266615.1 Polyangiaceae bacterium | reverse complement strand
GGCGCGAGCAGCGCCGCCGAATAGAAAGCGGGGTCATCCCTCCAGAACTCTTGCCTGGCTTGCATGCCCACGGCACAACGCGGGCATGCAGCCATGGCTAGCATCCGGACACTCATGCGCGAGCCGATGCAAAGCGGATGCCGCCGGACCGTCCAACGCCGCTTTCCCTTGCTTTCTACGCCCGCACGAGCTGCAAGCTGGCAAGCAGCGCTTCCCGACACGTCGCCAACGTTTCCTCGATGTGCTGGCTGGTGTGAGCCCCGCAGATGAACCAGAGGTGCCGCGGGTGCAGGAGGACGCCGCGCGCCAACACCTCCCGATAGAAGAGGCGCGTCATGAGCGCGCCCTGGGCGGGCTCGGGGTAGGTAAACCTGAAGAAAGGCATCGCGGAGAGCGGCTCGCCATAGGCCTGCGCCGGCACGTCCAGCTCACGCACGAGCTCGTTCAGACCGTCGATGAGCCTTTGGCCCAGGCGTTCCACGTGGCCGCGCGTGCCTTCCGCGGCGACGACGTCGAGCGTCGCTAAGCAGGCGGCCATCGCCGCGGTGTCGCCGTGGTAAGTGGCGGAGTAATGCATACCGGCGGCGGCCTGCATGACATGCCGCTTCCCCGCCGTGAACGCGAGCGGCCAGCCGTTGGCCAGCGCCTTGCTCACGGTTATCACATCCGGAACGAGCCCGATGCGCTCGCAAGCCGACCCTGGCTCGATGCGCAGCCCGGTCTTGACCTCGTCCATCACGAACAGCGCGCCGTGAAGGTGAGTCAGCCGTACCAGCTCATGAAAGACGGCAGGCTCGAAAGGTAGGACCATCTCCGGCGCTAGGATGACGGCCGCCACGTCCTTGCCGTGGTCGGCGAGGACGCGCTGCAGAGTTCCGGGATCGTTGGCCTGAAACTCCAGCACCTGCGCGTCCAAGCCGCGCGGCACGTAGCTCTCGAGCGGTAGACACCAGTCGTGCCAACCATGGTAACCAGCGCGCACCACCAAGCGGCGACCGGTGTAAGCACGGGCGATTCGTAGCGCGGCCGTTGTTGCCTCCGAGCCGGTTTTGAAGAAGGCCCCCATCTCCGCGCCGGGTAGCCGTGGTAGCAGCGCCTCGACCAACTGCACATGGAAGGAATGGTTTAGAGACAGCAAGCTCCCCCGCCCGGCTTGCTCGCTCGCCGCAGCGTTCACCTCGGGCCTGGCATAGCCGAGCAAATAAGCCCCGAACGCCATAAGAAAATCTACGTACTCATGGCCGTCCGCATCCCTAACCAGCGCGCCCTTGCCGCCTTCGAAGTAGAGCGGGGTCGTGTGGTCGTCCACCAGGGGCCGACCTGAAAGGTGAAAGCCACCGGGTATGACGCGACGTGCGCGGTCCAGCAACGCGCGAGACCGCGCGTACCTTTGAGCAAGCTCCGATTCGCGCTCGAGGATGGCGGCCTGGGCGGCAGCGCTCAGGTTCATTCACCCACCTCGTGCTGCATGGTGCGCGGCTCCCCAAAGGAATGCTCCGGGTCCGCATAGAGCAGGCGCTCCGGTCGCTGCCACCATCCGCCGTCGACCACGCGAGGGGCTCCTTGCGCAATGGCGCGTAGGAAGCCGGCGTACGCCGTTTCTCTTAGCTCGCCATCAACGACGCAGAAGGCCCCCGCTTCGTAGGAGGTGGCCCCCTGGGTGACGAGCTGGTCCCAGCCGTAAGACCCGCAAAGCGCCCAGGCCGTCACCGCCAACACCTCCGCGCCCGCTGCTCTCGCTCGCTCCGCGGAGTGCCACAGATAGGAGAACCAGCGCGCCTGCTCGTCGGCGTGCCCGCCGAGGTGCGCTTCCGTGATGGCGAGCGGTGTTTGGTAGCGGTCGAACGCCTCCATCAGAAGGGGCGACGGACCGAGAAGCCCGCGACGCGAAACTCGGACTGCCTCCACGTCTGCGTATCGCTGACGGCCGTTTCCTCCGAGCGTGTGAGCCGGGTAGATGGCGGTGCGGCTGTCCAGAAAGCGCTCCCCCGTGACGTAGTAATTGAAGCCGAGCACGTCCGCAGGGCAGGGATCCTCCCGCAGGCGCGCGAGCTCCGCTTCGCTGGCGCCAAACCGTAGGAGGTAGCGATAGAGCGGGTGATGCGCGTCGACCCTTCCATACAGAAGATCCAAGCCCAAGAAACGGCGTTGGTTCTCGAAGTCTGCTTGATATGCCAGATCGGGAGTGCTGCGAACGTAGCCGAGGTCTTCGGTATGGACGAGCTCCGCGCCCGGGTTTACTCGACGAATCGCGGCCATGGCGAGCGTGGTGCCGCGTACTTCGTTCAAGAGCGCCCTGACGAAACTTCTGTCGCTGCGCTCGTGAGGGTACCAATGGCCGTACAGGCCGGAGAAGCGCGCAGTCGTGAGCGGCTCGTTCACCGGTGTGTAGCGCCGTAGCCAGGGATAGCGGCGTGCCACCTTGCCCGCGTAGTCCGCGAGCTTCTCTGGAAACTGCGGATCCATCAGCGAGGTGTAGGCGGGGCCGCTGCCATGGTGCAGTAGCCCGACGATGGGCTCGACGGAAAGGTCCCGCAACAAAGCGAGCCTGCCGTCCGCCCAACCCAGATCTACCTCTTCCGGGGAGTGCGGCGCGCCACGCTCCCAGAGCACCGGGTACCGAAGCGCCTTGATTCCGAGGGACGCGAAGGCCCGCAGGTCCGAGCTACGCTCGTGATGTCCCGAAAACCGCAGTTGATCGTGGTACACGCCCTCCACGCGGTTGACGGTGCATTCAATTCCCCCCCACAGCTCGAGCAATGGCTGGCTCATGCGCCTCCTCACGAATCCCACTGATGTTCGGTTGCGCCTGCTCCCGAAGCTTCGAATACAAGGTGAGCGCCTGGGCGACGACCTGATCCATGTTGTAATACTTGTAGGTCGCGAGCCGCCCCACGAAGTGGACCTTGGGTAGCGCCCCGGCCATTTCCTTGTACTGCGCGTAAAGCGCCGCGTTCTCCGGGCGGGGAACGGGGTAGTACGGATCGCCGTCGGCCTTGGGCACTTCGTAAACGATGCTGGTGCGCTCGTGTTCTTGTCCCGTCAGGTGCTTGAACTCCGTAATGCGCGTGTACGGGTGCTCATTCGGGAAGTTCACGGTGCCCACGGACTGGAAGCGCTGAGCGTTCTTCGTTTCGTGATGGAACTCGATACTACGGTACGGCAGCTTTCCTACCTTGTACTCGAAGAACTCGTCGACCGGACCCGTATAGATCATCTGTTCGTGGGGGATGCTCCGCTGCACCTCACGGTAGTCCGCGTTGAGCAAAATCTTGATGTTCGGGTGCGTCAGCATCCGCTCGAACATCCGCGTGTACCCGTGCTTGGGCATCGCTTGGTACGTGTCGGTGAAGTACCGGTCATCCCGATTACAGCGCGTCGGGACTCGCGCCGTCACGGAGGCGTCCAGCTCGGACGGGTCCATGCCCCACATCTTGCGCGTATAGCCGCGGAAGAACTTCTCGTAGAGGTCTTTACCGACCGCGGAGATGACGACATCCTCCGAAGTCTTGATGGAGCGCTTCTCGGCCGCGGCCGCGAAGAACTTCGGCAGCTCGAGCGAGGTCATGCTCGTGCCATACAGCTTGTTCACCGTATCCAAGTTGATGGGCATGGGAACCAGCTGCCCGTCCACACTCGCGAGCACTCGATGCTCGTAAGGGCGCCACTGGGTAAAGCGCGATAAGTACTGAAAGATATCCGCGCTGTTGGTGTGGAAGATGTGCGGACCGTAACGGTGCACCAAGATGCCTTCGTCGTCGTAGTGATCGTAGGCGTTGCCACCAATGTGCGCGCGCTTCTCCACGAGCAGGACCTTCTTGTCCAAGCCCACGGCCAGTCGCTCCGCGAGCACGCTGCCGGCAAACCCGGCGCCCACGATTAAGTAGTCGAACATCAGCCAACCTCCCGCTGCTCTGAAGGGCTCGAAATGTGAAAGCGTTCACCGCTCGAGCGTGTGTTGTCTCTCACGGACTGTTGGACGAGCTGATCCATCTGGCGCCACGTCAAATCCCAACTCATCTTGGCGAGCAACGGATCCGCTCGCGCAATGAGCTGTTGCGCGGGCTCCGCCATGGCCGCCTCGCAAGCCTTGACGAAGTCTTCCGGAGCATCCGCGATTCGCACCAAGTTGAGTGCCGCGTACGGGCGAACGACGTCACGAATGGAGGTGGAGACGACCTGCTTACCGGCGGCTAGGTATTCTGGCGTTTTCGTCGGGCTGATGAAGCGTGTAGACTCGTTCCTAGCAAATGGCAGGAGCGCGACGTCCCAACCGGCGATGTAGTCGGGCAGGTCAGCGTACGACTTGCCTCCCAAGTAGTGGACGTTCGGGAGACGCGGCAGGTCAGCGTGGTCGATCTTGACGACCGGCCCGAGGAGGACGAGTTGCCAATCTGGCCGCGCGCGCGCAACGCCCTCAATCAACGAGAGATCCATGCGCTCGTCGATGACTCCGAAGAAGCCGAGCCGCGGCCCGGGAATGCCGGCCTGATCCGCAGGCTCCGAAGTCGGCTTGCGTGCCCGACCGAAGTGCGTCGTGTCCACACTGCTCGGGAAGGGGTGAATGTTCGCGTGCCGGTCTCTTTTGGCTTCGAAGAGCGCGTGCCCGCCGGTAAATACGACGTCCGCCACGCCCATGAGCTCTGCTTCCCGCACGAGCAGGCTGCGCGGCGCGCCGCGGAACGCCGAAAGTTCATCCATACAGTCGTAGACACAGGCGCGCAGCTGCAGGCCTGCCGCGAGCGGCAGCGCCATGGGCGTATAGAACCAGCCTACGGGCTGCTCTATCCCCTGCGCCTCGCACAGCTCCGCCACGAGCCGCGCCTGCACCTGCTCGCGTTCTACTTCCGACAGCCCGTCGGGCAGGTGAGGGACGACGACCGTGACGCCCGTCGTCGCGTCCAACGTGGCTTCCATCCGCGGAGAACCCTCGGCGCTCACGGGTTCCTCCACGTAGAAAACGCGGCGCTCTTTGGCGCATCGACTGAGTAGGTGCTGCGGTCGTTGAAAGACGAAGCTCCAACGCAAATGCGAAAAACAAATCACATCGAAATCGGCCGACTGATGTTGACGGTGGATGCGCATGGATTCTTTTACCTGGGTGGGTCGCTTGAGCACGCCCTGTGCCAAGGGGGGTGCGCCGTAAAGACCCGTGAACTGTCGCGTTGTGCATCGCGCAATGCTGCGGCACCTTTGCGCGCGCGGGGCAGGATTGACGAGGCAACGTACGGAAGTCCCATGCTGTCGAAACAATTAATTTGATATCGACGTTATTGCTGGCCGCAGCTAAGGTCCGATTCATCGTGCCGCGTCGCTATCAATCGCGCATCGGGCTGCTGGAGTCCTCCCCGCCGCCCAGGTCTCTTTCCGCTGACGACGACGGTCGAGACCCCATGGGGTATCCGCGACCGCAGCTCCGTCGCGAAGACTGGTTTTCACTCAATGGCAATTGGGACTTCCAGCTGGACGCAGAAGCGGAGTTCACGCTGCCACGGCAAGTGTCGTGGCCGCAAACCATCGTCGTGCCGTTCAGCCCGGAGACGCAGCGCAGCGGTATCGGGGACACGGGCTTGTACCGCTCCTGCTGGTACCGGCGCCGCTTCCACGCGCCGGAATGCAGCCGTGAACAGCGCTTGATCTTGCACTTCGGTGCGGTTGACTACCACGCGACCGTCTGGGTGAACGGCGTGCGCCTGGGCGAGCACGAAGGCGGCTACGCGCCATTCTCGTTCGACGTGACGGATCACTTGGACCTGAGTGCAGCCGAGCAAGAGGTCGTCGTGCGAGTCGAGGACGACCCGACCGACTTGGAGAAGCCCCGCGGCAAGCAAGACTGGCAGCTCAACCCGCATTCTATCTGGTACCCGCGGACGACCGGCATCTGGCAAACCGTGTGGCTGGAGCGCGTCCCGGTCATGCGCGTCGCGCATCTAACTTGGACCTCCAACGTCGAGCGCTGGGAAATTGGCTTAGACGCGTCCATCACCGCGCCCCACAGCCAAAAGCTTCGGCTTGGGGTCAAGCTTTGGGTGGACGACCTCGTGCTGGCGCACGACGAATACTTGGTCGTCGCCGGCGAGGTGCACCGGCGCATCGCGCTCTCCGACCCCGGCATCGACGACTTCCGCAACGAGCTGTTGTGGAGCCCGGCCACGCCCCGGCTCATCGAAGCGGAGGTGGAGCTGACCGACATGGCCGGCAATCGCATCGACATGGTGCGCAGCTACACCGCGCTGCGCACGGTCGCCGCTCACCGCGACCGCCTGCTCCTCAATGGTCGCCCCTACGTGCTTCGTATGGTGCTGGACCAAGGCTACTGGCCGGAAACGGGGCTGACCGCGCCGAATGACGACGCCTTTCGCCGCGACGTGGAGCTGGTGAAGGCCATGGGCTTCAATGGCGTACGCAAGCACCAAAAGATCGAAGCGCCACGCTTTCTCTACTGGGCGGACCGCTTGGGACTCTTGGTGTGGGAAGAGATGCCGAGCGCGTATCGCTTCTCCAAGCGCTCGGTGGAGCGGCTGACCGAACAGTGGATGGAGATCCTGGATCGGGACGTGAGCCACCCTTGCATCATGGCGTGGGTTCCGTTCAACGAGTCATGGGGCGTCCCCAACTTGCCGGACAGCGCACCCGAACGAAACTACGTGCGCGCTCTGTACTACCTGACCAAGACTCACGACCCTTCGCGTCCCGTCGTAGGCAACGACGGGTGGGAAAGCGTCGCGACGGACATCATCGGCATCCACGACTACGATCCCAACTACGAGCGAATGGCCCGCCGCTACTTCGCGCACGACGTCGTGCCCAAGCTCTTCAAGCGGGAGCGCCCGGCGGGGCGCGCGTTGGTGTTGGAGGGACACTCGCGCCGTGAGCATCCGATCGTGCTCTCGGAGTTCGGCGGCATCGCCCTCAGCCGGGAGGCGGGCGTTTGGGGCTACACCCGGGCCGATAACGTGGAGTCGTTTCGGACCGCCTTGCTCAAGCTGCTGAAGACCGTGCGCAAGCTCGAAGCCCTATCGGGCTTCTGCTACACGCAACTGACGGACACGTACCAAGAGGCCAATGGCCTGCTCTATGCAGATAGAACTCCCAAACTTCCGCTGGACGCAATTCAGCGAGCCATCCTGGGTATCGAAGAAGACTTGATGCCGCCGCCACCCATCGTGGTGGACGCAACCGAGGAGGAGGCCGACCGATGAACCAATCAAAGTACTCTATGGACTCACGGCAAGATGAAGCGCGTCGGACGGCGGAGCTCGAGCTGCGCTGGCAGGACGAGCGAGCGCAGCGTCAAAGAGCCGAGGACCTCTTTCAGGAGACGAGCCCGTTCGTCTCCGACGACGGCGAAGAAGACGTGTAGGCGCGGCACGGCCATTGCAGCCGAGCGGCGCATGCAAACCACCACGCTCGGACGACGGGAGAGCGGCGAGCGCCATGCTCGCGTGCTCGGCTACTTCAGCTTGGCGCTCGGCTTGTCGCAGCTCGCGGCTCCGGGCGCCATCGCGGACCTGATCGGCATCAAGAACCGGCCCCGGACCCGCGGCGTGCTCCGCCTCCTCGGCTTGCGAGAGGTAGCAAGCGGCATCGCCGTGCTCGCGAATCCGAGCTCTTCCGGTCCACTGTGGTTGCGCACCTTGGGGGACGCCATGGATCTCGGCCTGCTCGGGGCCGCGCTTCAAGATGGCGCCCCGCAAAAGTCCCGTCTCGTTGCCGCTACGGCGGCAGTTGCGGGCGTGGCGGCCGCGGATGCGTACGGTGCCGCTCGGCTTAGCCGCAGCCCTCTCGTGCAAAAAGTCCTGGAGCCGCTGCACGTCGTGCGCAGTCTGCACATCAACCGTTCGCCAGAAACGGTTTATCAATATTGGCGCAAGCTCGAAAATCTGCCTCGCTTCATGGCTCATCTGGAGTCGGTCGAAGAGGAGGGCCAGACGTCGCGATGGCGCGCCAAAGCCCCAGCGGGCACCACCGTCGAGTGGCAGGCGGAGATCACGTTGGACGAACCGAACGAGCGAATCGCATGGCGGTCGCTCGAGGGGGCAACGGTCCCGAACCGCGGCGCGGTTTGCTTCAAGCCCGGCCCGGCCGGGCGGGGAACCATCGTCATCGTGGAGCTCAAGTACGAGCCTCCGGGCGGCGCGCTCGGCGCTGCCGTCGCCAAGCGGACGCGAGCATTCATGCTGGCAGGCACCCGGCGCGCCCCGCCGCGGAAAACGAAGCCATCACCGTCATCGGAAGGAGCGAGTCGCTATGAAAGCCAACTGCTGGATGGGCAAGAAGCGCGTCGAAGTTCAGGATGTGCCGGACCCCAAGCTGCTCAGTCCACGGGACGCGATCATTCGCGTGACGAGCACCGCCATTTGTGGCTCGGACCTACACCTTTACAACGGCTTCGTGCCAAGTATGGAAAAGGGCGACATCCTAGGTCACGAGTTCATGGGCGAGGTGGTGGAGGTCGGTAAAGGCGTCTCCAACCTGCAGGTGGGGGACCGCGTCGTGGTGCCCTTTCCCATTGCGTGCGGTAACTGCGGCGCTTGTGAAGCGGGCGCCACGTCGCTGTGCGAAAACTCGAACCCCAACGCCTGGGCCGCCGAGAAGATGTGGGGCCACTCCCCGTGCGGCATCTTCGGCTACTCGCACCTGCTCGGCGGCTACGCAGGCGGGCAAGCGGAGTACGTCCGCGTGCCGTTCGCCGACGTGGGTCCCCTCAAGGTCCCCTCTCACCTGACGGACGAGCAGGTGCTTTTCCTCTCGGACATCCTGCCCACCGGCTACATGGGCGCGGAGATGTGCGACATCAAACCCGGCGCGGTGGTTGCGGTATGGGGCGCGGGCCCCGTTGGTCTGTTCGCGATGGCCAGCGCACGCTTGCTCGGCGCCGAGCGCATCATCGCGATCGACCGCTACGAGGAGCGGCTGCGCCGAGCGTACGAGGGCGCCGGCGCCACGGACACCATCAACTACGAGAAGACGGACGTGTACTCCATGCTGCAAGGCATGACCGGCGGCCGCGGACCGGACGCGTGCATCGACGCCGTGGGGCTGGAGGCGCATTCGAGCGGGCCCATGTACGCGCTGGACCGCGCCAAGCAATCCGTCATGCTCGAAAGTGACCGCCCCATCGCCCTTCGCGAAGCCATCCGCTGCTGCGGCAACGGCGGAACCATCTCGGTCATCGGCGTCTATGGCGGGTTCATCGATCACTTTCCGATGGGCGCGATCGTCAATCGCTCCCTGACCATCAAGAGCGGCCAGTGCCACGTCCACCGCTACATGCGACCGCTGCTAGAACGAATAGAGCGCGGAGAGCTGGATCCCCGATTCGTCATCACCCACACCCTACCGTTGAGCGAAGCCGCCGCCGGCTACGACCTCTTCCTCAACAACCGCGACGGGTGCGAAAAGGTCGTCCTCAAGGCGGCGTGAGCCAGTCATGAATATCCTCTTCCTTTCGCCCGCGTTCCCCCCGACCGCGGGCGCCTTCTGTCGTGCGCTCGCAGCGCGAGGCGTGAATGTCTTGGGCATCGGCGACGAGCCGCTGCCCCAAGACAGCGCCCAAGCGCGCGGCCTTCATCACTACGTTTACGAACCGGGCATGGGCGACTACGGGGCCCTCAGAATCGCGGTCGGTGCCCTCATCGAGCGTTATGGCGCGATCGACCGCGTTGACTCGAACGGTGAGCATTGGCTAGTCGCCGAAGCCAAGCTGAGGGACGAATTCGGCATCCGAGGTTTGAGCAGCGCCGCGCTCGCGCAGCAACGCAGCAAGCTTGGCATGGCGGCATTGTTTGGAGGGGCCGGCGTGCCCTACCCTCCGACTATCCCCGCCGAGAGCGGCTCGAAGGTCAGGAGCTTCGCGAAGGAGCACGGGTATCCGCTGATATTCAAGCCCGACCACGGTTCCGGAGCCCGAGACACGTTTCGCGTTACCAACGACGGCGCGCTCGAAGAAGCCATCGGTCGTCAGCTGCAGAGTCACGTCGTGCAGCCCTTCGTGGAAGCTCCGCTCATCACGTACGACGGCCTGACGGATCGAGAGGGGCGCATCGTGTTCGCGACTTCGCACGAATACGACACCGGCATCATGCAGTTGCGCGAGCGCCAGTCAGACGGTTACTACTACTCTCTCCGCGAGCTACCTCCAGGACTCGAAGCGGTCGGAGCACGCGTCGTTGCGGCGTTCGACCTGCGGGAGCGCTTCTTCCACTTGGAGCTATTCAACCACGGTGACGGCAAGTACACGGGGCTGGAAATGAACCTGCGCCCGCCCGGCGGCTTCACCACGGACATGATGAACGCGGCCTGCGACGTCGACGTCTACGAGCTCTGGGGGAAAATCATGGCCGGCGAGGACGTGAGAGATTTCCGATTCGAACGCCGCTACCACACCGCTCACGCGGGTCGACGCGCAGGGCGACGCTACCAGCTATCCGACCCCGAGCTCCGCGCTGAGCTGGGGGAGATGCTGTTCGCCGAGCATGGCGTGCCTGCCGCCTTCGCGGACACCATGGGCGACGTGGCGTACCTTCTGCGCCACGTCGAGTTGGCCGGCGTACTCCGAGGGGTTCAACTCGTGCAGACGCCTTCGGCTTAGGCGGCCCCCTGCAGGGGGTGGTCGCAGTTGTCGCAGCCGCTGCACGCGTCCAGAGTTTCGCCAAAGTGCAGAAGTAGGCTCGCGCGGCGGCAGCCACGGGCGCGTGCGTAGGCTTGAATCTCCGCGATGCGGTCGCTCTGCCGCGCGCGCAGCGCCTCCTGCGCAGAGAGCGCGGCGCCGACGTGTTGCTCGAGCTCCGGCAGCGAATCTCGCTCGAGGGTCACGCCGTTGCGGCTGCGCTCCACGACGCCGCGATCTTCTAGCCGCGCAATAGCGCGCTGTACCTTGGACTTCGTGAGCCCGGTGCGGCGTTGCAGCTCGACAACGGTGAGGGGCGCCCCATTGCTCTGCAGCTCCTCCAGCAGCAGCTGCAGCTCCGACTCTGCCAGCTTGCCTCCGCCAGCGAAGAACCGCTTCAAGTTCAAGTCTTGCTCGGAGAAGAACAGCACCGCCTGCGCCGGCTCTCCGTCGCGTCCGGCCCGGCCCACTTCCTGGTAGTAGGAGTCGAGCGAGTCGCTCACGTCGTAGTGCACGACGAATCGCACGTCGGGCTTGTCGATGCCCATTCCGAACGCGCACGTCGCGACGATGATGCGGGTCTCCCCGTTCATGAACGCCGCCTGCCGCTCGTGACGCGCGTCACGCTTCAGGCCGGCGTGGTACGCGGTGGACGAAAGGCCAGCCGCGGCCAGCGCCTGGGCGAGTGTCTCCGCGCGCTTGCGCGTGCTGACGTACACGATACCGGAGCCCTCCAACCCGGCGAGAAGCTGGAGCAGCTCGCGTTGCTTCAGGCTCTCGCCGCTCAGGCAGCGCACCTGCAAGTGAATGTTCGGTCGGTCGAAGCCGGTCACCACCACAGTTGGATTCGAAAGCCCTAGCCGCTCCACGATCTCTCGGCGCACCTCCGGCGACGCGGTCGCGGTCAAGGCGAGCGTTACGGGCCTGCCCAGCGCCTCTATCGCGGTGCTCAACCGCAAGTAGTCGGGGCGGAACGAGTGCCCCCACTCCGAGATGCAGTGCGCTTCGTCCACCACGAAGAGAGAAGGCTTGGCGGCGCGCAGCCTCTGCAGCGTCTCCGCGTTGGTGAGCTGCTCTGGCGCGACCAACAAGAACTCCAAGTCTTGCCGTTCGAGCGCGGCAAACGCTTCCTCCCGCTCACTGCGACGCTGCAGTGAGTTCACGAGCGCGGCCTCGCCGAGCTCGCTGTCGCGAATGGCGCCCACTTGGTCCACTTGCAGCGCGATGAGGGGCGAAACGACGACGGTGGGGCCGGGGATCATCAGCGCCGCGATCTGGTAGATGGCGCTCTTGCCAGAGCCCGTGGGCAGCACCGCCAGCGTGTCCCGCCCTTGCAGGACTGCCTCCAGAGCTTCCTTTTGCCCCGGACGGAGCGCCTGAAATTCTAACTTATCGTGGAGGATTTCGCGGACTTCGCGCCACTCTCTGGGCGTGATGGGCATGTTGGTCTAGGCGCTGCAAGTCGAGTGCCGCAAGTCGGAGCAGAGTGCTGCCCGTGGCGGTTCGCCAAATCGCGAGGTCGTCGGTCCCAGCTACGAGCTGGCGGAGGCCCTGAAGCGTGCCGGCGTGCAGAAGCGGCTGTCCGCGCGTATCTCTAAGACGTGAGCCCCCTCGCCCAGGCCTCGCTCGGCTTGTCGACCTTCGTCCTCCTCGCCTGCTCGGCCGCCTCCTGGCATCGCGTCACGGGCGATTCCTACGAGCTGGACGAGGTGAGCCGTGCCGCGGGGCAGCCGTGCCATCCGGAACGCCTGCGCGTCTACCGCGGCGAGCGCGTGCGGCTCGAGCCGCCCATCACGGTGGCGGCGCCCTTCGAGGCGCGCGTCGCGCGCTTCGAGGTGCTGGTGGCGGAGGTCGGCTCACGCGTCTACGGCCGCGCGCCGACGCGGATTCTGAACGCTGGAGCTTATGCCTGCCGAGCCGTAGAGCACCGCCAGGAGCGGCTGAGCGAGCACGCGCTCGGCAATGCGCTAGACGTGACGGGTTTCCGCTTTCCCGCACTCCCCGCGGCTCCGCAGAACGCCGGTGGAATGCCGGCGGAGGCACCCGCACTCCCGCGCGCGCTGGAGCGGGGCCATCACGGTGGTGCGGCACCATCCGGCGGCGGGGAGCGCTGCCACCGACGCGGTCGCGCTCAAACATCACGAGTTTTTCCGGGCGCTGGAGACCGCGCTGCGCCAGTCGGACGTCTTCCGCGGGATGCTCGGTCCTGCCGATCCCCGGCATACGACGCACCTGCACCTGGATATGGGTCCCTGGCCTTACGAGCGACTCTGAAGGAGCAGCAGTGGCGGCGCATGTGTCACGGTGAGGCGATCAGGGGCCAATTTCGGGCACGTTCGAGCCAAATTTCCGTCGAACGGCGTGGCCCGCATCTTGCGATGACTTCGCTCATCATCGGCATCTCTGCCAGGAGCACACCATGGGCATCATTCTATTTCTCGTCTTCGGTATCGTCGTTGGGTTCATTGCGCGTGCGGTCATGCCGGGCTCGCAGAAGATGAGCTTACTCGCCACCATGCTGCTGGGCGTGGTCGGCTCGTTCATCGGCGGTTTCATCGGCGCACTGCTCACCGACAGCCGCGTGATGGACTTCAACACCGCGGGCCTCATCGGCAGCGTGATCGGCGCTCTCATCGCGCTAGCGGTGGGGGGCGGCGTCTTCACGCGCGGCCGAGCTACGGTCTAAGCGATTATCGAGGGCGCAGGCCGACGAGCTCGGTCGCTCAGCGCCATGAAAGCTGTGCGTCCTCGGTCGCCGGCCAAGGAAACGGCTTCCTCCGTCCCCAAGACGGGCGAAGCCGTTTCTGCATGCCTTATGGCACGAGCGATGCACCACTTCGTCCAGCGCATGAGCCGTGAAGGAGCCCCACATGAGATCAGAGACCGAAGATCGCGCGAACGCGAAAATGACGGGGCCTGCCGACAGCAACCGGCGAGCCGCAGGATGGGTGTGGTGGGGCCTGGCCGCGGGTTTTACGGCGGTGATTGCCCTTGCCGTGCTGTGGGCGGTGCAGTCAGGCAGCGACGGCAAAGGTCGCAACCGAGGCCCTGCTGACGAAGCGGCCCCCGGCGCCCAGCCGGCGCGTGACATCGACCGTACGCGCCAACCTTGACCCCGGCGTCGCTAATCGCCTCGCTCGCACCACCGAGGGGGCGATTTGTCGCGGCAGCGACGCCTCACCGCTCCCGTATTCCGCCACTTATGGAGGATCTACCTTGGTCAGCCCTTTGCAACACGCGCGGTCGTCGCCCTCCCACCCCGAGCCGGAGCTTGGGTCCGGGGCTCGACACCTTGGCTTGGTAGAACCCGTGGCACGCAACGGCTGCAAAGTGTTGGTCGTCGACGACGACGAAGACAATCGCGAAATCTTGGTCGAGCTTTTGGATAGCCAAGGCTATTCGGCCGTCGGCGCGGAGAACGGAAGCCGCGCCATGTCGGTCCTAGAGGAAGGGCTGGATCCGGATCTCATCCTCACCGACCTGCAGATGCCGGTGATGAGTGGGTGGGATCTCTGCGAGTCCCTGAAGCAGCATCCGAGCCTGCGCTCAATCCCGGTCGTCTTGCTCTGCGCCATGGCCGAACAAGAGCGCGGCAAGCTTCAAGTGGACGACGCCTTCGAGAAGCCGACCGACACGTCGCTGTTGCTGGCGCGCATCGCGGAGCTGTGTGGGCTTTGAGCTTCGGACGCCTCGGTCAGCTCGCGCTCGTGGTCGCGATTCTGTACTGGGGTCGTCCGGTGTTGGTGCCGGTCGCGCTCGCGCTCTACTTCGCGTTCGTGCTCACACCACCTTCCAACCGGCTGGAGCAGCTGGGCTTGCCGCGCGGTCTTTCGGTGGCGGCCGTGCTGACCGCGTCCCTCGGCGTCTTGGCCGTGCTCGGAGCGGTGCTGGTGGCGCAGGTCGCCGACCTCGCCAGCAAAATTCACGCCTATTCCGCGCAGATGTCCAACAAAGTCGGAAGCCTGCGCGGCGGCGGCTTCAAGCTGTTCACCGACTCGAGCCGGGCCCTGACGGAGCTCGCGCGTAGCGTCGAGCAACAACTCGGCACGGGCGACCACCTCAGCGCGGTGCGCGTGGTACCCGGGGGCGCGTCCCCGATGCAGCGGCTGGAGGAAGCGTTCGGGCCCGTGCTGGAGCCGCTGGCCGGCATCGCCCTCGTGCTGGTCCTCACCGTGTTCGTGCTCGCCCACCGGGAAGACCTACGGGGCCGACTGATCCTGCTCCTGGGCACTCAGAACGTCACGGTCACGACCCGAACGATGACGGAAGCGTTCACCCGCGTGAGTCACCTGCTGCTCACGCAGGCTTACATCAACAGCGCGTTCGGCGGCGTGATCGCGGTTGGCCTGTATTTCATCGGCGTGCCGTACGCGCTCTTATGGGGCGCCATCGCCGGGATTCTGCGGTTCGTACCGCTGCTAGGCCCTTTGGTTGCCACCCTACTGCCAACCCTGCTGGCGTTCGTCTCCTTTCCCGGCTGGCAGCAAGCCTTGCTGACCATCGCCCTGTTCTTGGTGGTGGACCTCCTGCTCGCCAATTTCGTGGAGCCGCTCGTGCTCGGTAAGCGAACCGGCGTATCGGCGCTGGCCTTGCTGATTTCCGCAGTATTTTGGACATGGCTGTGGGGCGGGCTCGGCCTCGTTTTGGCGACGCCGATCACGGTGTGCGCGGCCGTGGTGGGTCGCCACGTTCAAGAGTTGCGCTTCCTAGCCGTGGCTCTTGGGGACGAGCCAGGGCTCAACCCCGACCTGAACTTTTATCAACGCACTTTGGCGCGAGCGAGCAAGGACGCTTACCGCCTCTTGCGCCGCAAGGTGTCCGAATCCTCGCTCGTCGCGGCCGTCGACCACCTGCTCATCCCCGCGCTTCGGCTGATGGTGGCGGACCAACGCCTGCACGCCATCAATCAAGACGCGGCGGATAGACTAGTGAGCGACTTGGACGGGCTCGTGACGCGGCTTCAGACCAGCGCCGAGCGTCCCCTCAAGAGCCGAAATATCGTGGGCGTAGCCGCGGAGTCGCAAGCGGACGAGCTCTTGCTACGCCTGCTCGGCGGCGCCCTCGCCGAGCGTGGGGTTGGACTCCACGCAGTACCGCCGAGCGCGCGCGACTCGGCCCTTGCCGCTACGCTGGCGCAGGGCCCCGCGCTCGTGTGCATCGCGGCCTTGCCGCCGGCCAGCAACACCAACGCGCGGTTCCTCTGCCGGCGTCTACGCGCGGAGCTGCCCGGCGCGTACATCGTCGTGCTCGCGCCGGAGACAGAGCACCATCGCTCGCGAGAAGCCGAGGCACGCCTGCGGGAGGCCGGGGCCAACCAAGTCGTGAGCACCATGAGCGACGCCACCCGGCTTTTGCTGCAGGAGAGCGAGCGCGCGGCCGCGGCGGCCTGAGCGCACCTCTTCAACGTCGGCGCACACGCTCAATCGCTTGCGCCAAGCGCGCCACGCCCTCTTCGATCTGGCCCTCCGCAACCGCCGAGTAACACAGCCGGAGCGCGAGCTTGCCGGAAGGCTGGGCGCGAAAGTTGGAGCCGAGGTCGAAGCTGACGCGCGCCTCGACGGCTGCGGCCAACACTGCCAGCTCGGAAAGCTCCAGCTCGGACTCGAGCCACAGAGAGAACCCTCCGATAGGCGTGTCGAAGCGGAACTCCGGCAAGGAGCTCCGCACCGCCTTCTGCAGCTTGGCGAGCTTGCGTCGGTACGCATGCGCACAGCGCCGCTGATGCCCCGCCAAGTGCCCAGTGCGTAGGTACTCGACCAAGAGGGCCTGCGAAAGGCCGCTCGCTTGCAGGTCCTGCTGTTGCTTCTGCGCCAAAGCCCGCTCGTGCAGCCGGTCGGGGGCGACGAGCCAGCCGATGCGCAGCCCCGGGGAAAGTACTTTGGAGAAGGTGCCCACGTGAAAGACGCGGTCCGGCGCAAGCGCAAGCAAGGGCCGGCTCTGATCATCACCGAAGCTGAGGCCGTCGTAGGCGTCGTCCTCAATCAAGTAACGGTTCCCCTGCGCGCGCGCCAAAGCCTCGCGCCGCTGGGCGGTCGTTAGCCGCCCGCCGCGTGGATTGGACACGCTGGGCAAAGAGTACTCGAGGTCCGCGCGAGCACTGAGCGGAACCAACTTGGCGCCCATCGCGCGGAAGGCGTCTAGCGCCCCTTGGTAGCTTTCCGGCTCGACCGCAACCGTGCGGTGGCGTGGCGCTGCCAAGGCGGCAATGACGAGGGCCTGCTGCGCGCCGCTCGTCACGATGATGCGCTCGGCCGGCACCTTCGCGCCGCGCGCGCGCAGCAGCCGGGAGATCTCGCGGCGCAGCTCGAGATCTCCTTCGGGCCAGCTGTATTGAAGCGCAACGTCTTCGTGCCGGGAAAGGCCCGCCAGAAACGCCCGCGACAGCCGAGCTTTGGGAAAGCGCGTCGGATCCGGTAAGCCACCGGCGAACGAAATCAGGCCGCGTGTCGCAGCCGCGCGGCGCATGAGCTCGTCCGCCCGAGACTTCCGCGAGTTCGCCTTCAAACGGTACGACGGCCGGAGAGCAACTGAACGACTGCGACGACGAGCGCGACGAGTAACACCAGGTGCAAGAGCCCGCCCAGCGTGTAGGAGCTGGCGAGACCGAGGGCCCAGAGCACGAGCAATGCAACGACCAGATACCAAAGCATGATGTCCTCCGTTCGACTCAGAGGCGCTTAGCAGGCAGCGTGCCACGCCACGCGAGACTCATTTTCGCGTTTGCGGGATGCGCCGACGGCCGGCGCTTCGCGCAGAATTGGCTCTCTGTAGCGGGTTTGCAGCGGGCGACCGCGCACGGCTTGCGAGAGTTAGAAAGGCCGCCGCCGGAAGTAACCGGACAGAAGCTTTGGCAGGCGTAACGGGCAGCTGAGTGTCCCCACGACGAAGAAAGAAGACCTAATGAACGCCCGGCCGGTCCTCTCGAGACCTAACGCGCCCCGGCGATCCTTGGCCAACATCGAGTTGTGGGAGCGACTACGTACCTGCCGCAGCCGGAGTACGTACGTTCGTCACGGCAGCCCGAACGGCAACGACCTTGGCTATGTGCGAATCTGGACGGATTTCGGTGTGGCTATGCCAAGATGCGCGGCAAGGCCAACGCGTTCGTCATGGCTTCGGTCCCCCCATCGTCGAACGGGGGAGCCTGGCTGCCCGCAACAGGAGGCAGTAGCAGCGAAGGGTTGCTAGAAGCTCGCAAGGAACAAAGAGCGCCGACATGGGCGCCGAGGTAGTCAACCATCCGCCATTCGGGTCGAATAGGTGGACGACACTAGTTAGTAAGGAGTGCTATCGTCGCAACTAATGGGTATGCGGTGGCTGGCGTGAAACGCCGTGCGACTCGTGCAGCGCTGCTCTCCAAGTTGATGCCATCCCACATGCGCTGCACCGGCTTCTGGATCGCGTTCGCTGTACTTCAGCTGCCTTCGTGCCAGTTCCCCAACTACAACCTCCTGGCTGACGGTCAGGGCGGTTCGGCCGGTAGTGCGCCCACCGCCGGTTCGAGCGGAAGCTCGTCTACAGCCGGCGCTGGGGAGGGCGGCATGGGTGGCAGCAGCCAACCGCCCCTGTGCGACGAGGGCCTGGACTGCCAGCCAACGGCGCCCGCGGGCTGGCTCGGTCCCGTTGCCTACTGGCAGGGGCCGAACGGGGACGAGCCGCCGGAATGTCCGGATGGGTACGCAGAGCCGACTGACCTTCACGCCGACCCCGAAGGCGCGCCCGCGGACTGTGCGTGCACCTGCACGGCGAGAGACCTGAAGTGTGGAACCACCGACGAGGTGACGATCTACAATGATCTCGGCTGTGCAAACGTCTGCGGCACCACGGGCCCTCAAGAATGCGGCCCGGCGCCGGTAAACGGGTGCAGTGGGAACAGGGTGTCCATCGACGTGCCGCGGCGGCAGCCCACCGGGCGTTGCGTCGCCGCGGTGGAGCCAACGGTAACGTCTGCGCGTTGGAAGCGAGACGCGCGTTTCTGCGAGCTGGAGGTGGACGTGGACGAGTGCGGCGACGGAGGGGCGTGCTTTCCTACGCCGTCCGGCGGCTTCTCGTCACAGCTGTGTGTGTACCGAGTCGTCTTGGCGGGGAAGCCCGCGCCGGAATGCCCGGAACAGTACCCGAACCAGGAGCTGCTCTACGACAGCTTCGAGGACGAACGGGGCTGCGGCGAGTGCGAGTGCGCGGGGCCCATGGGCGGGAGCTGCACAGGTGAAGTCATTCTCAGCACCGACAGCGACTGCTCGACGGTCGTAGACAAGTACGTCATCGGGACGAACGAGTGCCTGGAGATCGCCAAGCCCTCCCACATCGCCGTCGAGTACGTGCGGGCCGGGGGCACTTGCAGCGTGGGCACCGAGCCGAAACCGACCGGGGACGTCGTGCCTTCCGGCAATTACCACGCCGTGTGCTGTCAGTGACGGCTACTGCGCGCTGAACAGCCGCTCGGGCAGCTCCGCCGGCGCGTGCATCGCCGCGAGGCTTTGCAGCGCGCTGAGCGTGCGTGCGAGCCGCAAACGCTCCGCGTCGTCCTGCACCAGCGCGCGCTCCACGAAGTCCACGTGCGCGCGAAACGCGGGAGCGTCGTCACGGTCCACTGCGTCCAGCAAGAAGGACCACAGCTCTTCGAGCCGGTACGCGTCGTCACCCACCGCCGCCCGCAGCTCGGCCGCGTGGGCGGCGATCGGCGCCGCGTTTCCGATGGTATAGTCCAGCGCAGCGCGCCCCACGCCGAGCACGGAGAGCGCCGGCTCGGCCTCGGCAATTTGCTCTGCGCGCATCGCTTGCGCCAGTTGCCAAAAGCTCTGCGCAAGGTGCCACGAGCACATGCCGCGGGAGGCGAGCACGCTGCGAAGCCATCGGGCATAGTTTTCGAAGACAGCTGCGTCGCTGCCACGCAGGGCGGCCACGATGTACTTCACGTGGTACTCGCTGTCTTCTTCGGCGTGTTTCCGGCCGCGCTCGCCGAAGCGCGCCATCCAGAACGGGTCTTCGTACATCGCCTCGATACAGCGCCGGGAGAGGGCGACGATTTTCGTCTCCAGCTCCGCGCACAAGGCTTCGATGGTCATGCGGCCACCTGCGTCAGTCGCCGCGCTTCCTTGAGCAGCTCGGCCGGGTCCGCCGCGAAGCCCTGCACGTCCAGCTTGGTTGCCGCATCCGTCGCCCACGTGAAGGCGCGCCCCCCGACCAGAATCGGCACCGCGCGTTGCTCGCTCCCGCGGATGGCGGCGACGGCGCGCTCCAGGGCACTCAAGTGAAAGCTCATCGTCGCCGAGAGCGCGACCAAGTCCGGCGCGTAGGCGGTCACCCGCTCGGCCAAGCTCTTCGCCGGCACGTTCGCTCCGAGCAGACGCACCTCGTAGCCGTCCATCTCCAGGAAGTCGGCGACGATGCGGGAGCCCATGTCGTGCAGCTCTCCTTCGACGCAAGCGAGCAGCACGCGTTTACCGTTGCGGCGGGCGCGCGGCAGCTTGTCGAACAGGACCGCGAGGGCCAGCTGGGAGATGGCGGTGGCTTGGTGCTCCTCCGCGATGCTTATCAGGTTGTTTTCCCACAGCCTGCCGATCTCGTATTGGGCCGCCTGAATGAGCTCGAGGTGCACGGCGGGGACGCTGAAGCCCGAAGCCAGCGCCTCGTGCACGATCGCCAGCGCTTCACTCCTTTCACCGGCGAGCTGCGCTCGCACGTAGCGCTCGGTGAGCGGAGACATCAGCCGAGCCTCACCCGGACGTTGCGGAGCACGTCCCCCAAAGTCGCCAGCAGCGTTTCCGGCGACACCGGCTTGGCCAGGTGCTCGTCGAACCCGGCTTGCCGCGCCCGGCTGCGGTCTTCGGGGCGATTGTAGCCAGTCAGGGCAACGAGCGGCGGGCGCCTCGAGCCCAGGCGCTCGGAAATTGCGGTCGCGAGCTGGTAGCCGTCCAGCACGGGCAAGCCGATGTCGAGCACTGCGACGTCGAACTGGTGTTGCCCAGCGAGCAGCAGCGCCTCACCGCCGTCGTGCGCGGTAACGACGATGCACCCGGCTTGCTCCAGGCACATTTGCATCAGCGCGCACGCGTCCAGATTGTCGTCGACGAAGAGCACGCGAACCCCGCGGAGCTCCGTCGCCGCGACCGGCAGCGTGGAGCTCTGCTTGCGGGCCTGTACCTCTGGCAGCTCCACCGTGAAGGCGCTTCCGTGACCCCGTCCCTTGCTCGCTACCGAGACCTCACCCCCGTGCATCTCCACGAGGCGCTTGACCATGGTGAGCCCGATACCGAGCCCGCTCTGCGAGCGCGCGAGCGAAGCGTCCGCTTGATAAAAGAGGTCGAAGATGTGGGCGCGGTCTTCTTCGGAGAGACCAACGCCGTCGTCCTTGACGGTCACCCTGGCGACGCCGGCGCCCTTCGTGCCGGAAGCGCGCTCGACCGTGACCTCCACCTTGCCCTGCTCCGGCGTGTACTTGGCGGCGTTCGTGAGCAAATTGACGAGCACTTGCTCCAAACGAACCGGATCCGCAGACACGAACAGCGGGCCCTCGCACTCCTTGAAGGTCAACTGGTTGCGGTTGCGCGCCAGCCGCGGGCGTGCCGTCTCGATCGCGCGCTGCACGGCTTCCAGCAAGTCCACTTGCTCCAGCTTGAGCTGGATCTTTCCATGGGTAATGCGGGAGATGTCCAGCAAGTCGTCGACCAGGCTCGCGAGGTGGTGCGTTTGCCGCTCGATGGTCGTGGCGAGGCGAGGCGCGACCTCGGGGCCCTTGGTTTGCAAGAGCCTGGCCGCAGTCAAGATCGCGCTCAACGGGTTGCGGAGCTCGTGGGCCAGCATGGCCAAGAACTCGTCCTTGCGCTGATCGGCGACCGTGAGCGCGTCCGCCCGCTCGCGCGCCTCCGCCTCCAGGCGCCGACCGCGGATGAGCGAGTGCAGCGTCGCTACGAGCTCCTCGGGATCGAACGGCTGGGCCAAGTAGGCGTCCGCCCCGGCGCTCAGGCCCTCGGCCTTGTTCGCGCTGCTCACGAAGGAAGCCGAGGTTTGCACGATCAAGATCGCCTTCGTGTCCGGGTCGCTCTTGAGGGTCCGACACACCTCGAGACCCGAGATGTCCGGCAGCCGCACGTCCAGAACTGCTAGATGCGGCTGGTGGGCTCGGGCCTGCTCGAGGGCGGCGTGCCCCGTTTCCGCCTCGAACACGTCGAAGCCGGCTCGGCGCAGGACCCGCGTCGCCAGGTAGCGCGCGCTGCTGTCATCGTTGACGTTGAGCACGCGGATTGTGCTCGGAAGCTCAGTCGACACGCGATACTCCTCCCCCCCTCCCTGACTTTTCCAGCGCTTCGCGCACACGGGCGATCGCGAGCTCTCGTGACAGGCTCTGCTTGGAAAGAATCGCGCTCGCGTCGCGCGCGAGGCGCTCCCGCTCCACGCTGTCCAGCGTCTTGGCGGTTTGGATGATGATGGGGATACCGCGCGTCGCGGGGTTGGCTTTGAGCTCGTCGATGACGTCGAAGGCGGTCCCGTCGCCGAGCACGAAATCCAGAAGGATGACCTGCGGGGCTAACTCGCGGGCGGCAACGATCGCCTCGGCCGCGGTGGTCGCCTCGTGCAGCACGTAGGGTGTGTCGTCCATCAACCGACGCAGCAGGTAACGCGAGGTGGGATCGTCGTCCACCACCAATAGGGAAACCGGTCCGCGCCGCGCGAGCTCGGTCATCTTCCGGCGCAGCCGCTCCGGGTCGATGGGCTTGAGCCAGAACTCGTCCGCGCCCAGCGCGCGAGCTTTCTGTGAGCTGTCCACGACCGTGACCACCATCACTGGGATGTCCCGTGTCGCTTCGTCCTCTTTCAGCTCCTGCAAGAAGCGCCAGGTGCTTTCACCCTCGAGCATGACGTCGAGCACGACCGCGGCGGGTTTGACCCTCGCGATGGCGAGCCGGGCCTCGTCCGCGCTGCGCGCTGGAATCACCTGGAAACCGGCTTGGCTCAGGTATTTTTCGTACAGGAACATCGTCTGGCGGTCGTCTTCCACGACGAGCACGGGGGCGCGCCGCGGGTCCAAAACCCGGCTACGCTCCTCGAGCGCGCGCATCTGCGACGCCTCGAGGTGCTCGCGCGGTACGGTCAACGTGAAGGAGGAGCCCTCGCCGAGCTCGCTCGTCACCGTGAGCGAGCCGCCGAGCAACGACGCCAAGCGTCGTGAGACCGACAGGCCGAGGCCGGTACCCTTCACGCGCCGTTGCACCTCGCTGTCGATCTGCGCGAAGTCTTCGAAGATGGTCTCGTGGAAGCGCGGGTCGATGCCCAAGCCGGTGTCGGTGACTCGGAACACCACGCTCTCGTTCGGAAGGGCCTCCGCGGTGACGCGTACGGTCCCGTGCTCCGTGAACTTGAGCGCGTTGGACACGAGATTACGCAGAATCTGCGCGATCTTACCGTCATCACTGACCATCTCTAGGCCCGGCGCTTCGTCCACGATCAGCTGCACGTCTTCGCCGTGGGGGAAAGCGCGCATGGTTCCGCGTAGCCCGCTCAGCACGTCGTGAACCGCAAAGGGGCGCGGCCGTAGGGGTATCTTTCCGGCTTCGATCTTCGAGAGATCCAGCACGTCGTCCACCAGGGCCCGCAGCGTTTCCGCGCTGGTGCGGATGAACCCGACCTGTACGGCCTGCTCGTCCGTCAGGTCACCATCCACCCGGTCCAAGAGCAGCCGGGCGAGGCCCAAGATGGAGTTGATGGGCGTGCGAAACTCGTGGCTCACGTTGGCGACGAGACGAGCCTTGACGTCCGCCGAGCGGCGCAGCGTGTCGTTCTTTTCGTCCAGCTCGTCGTGTAAGGTCTTGAGCCCCTCGATGGATTCGTTGAGCTCCGTATTGAGGCGCGCGAGGTCGACCTTTTGCCGCGCCGTTTCGCGGTGCATCTCACTCAGGTCGGACATCGCTCTTTGGTAGGATTGCACCGCGTCCGTCTGCGCCTGCGTGCTTCGGCTACCGACGAGCACGATACCCTCGGGCCCGCGCTCGGCGCTGAACAAGAACGTGTGCGGCTCACCGTGGGCCATCAAGCACAGCTCCCAGCCGTGCACTGCTCCTTGGGCGGTCTTCTGCAGGAGCGCCGTCAGTTTGCTGTGGCTGCCCGGGTCGGTGCACTCCTCCAGGCGTTGGCCCGCGCGGAGACCCAGCGTGTTCTGGGCGCGGGGGTCGGCGAAGGAGCAGACCCCGTCTTCCGAGCAAACCAGCCAAACCTCGCGGCTCAAACTTTGAGCCAGGCGCTCTGCACTCATCTTCTACAGTGTACGTAACAGCGGCCCTGACGGCCGTCGATAGCCAGCCATCGCGGTTGGGGAGGGACGTGTAGCGGAGTGCTACGCCCACTTTTTAGGGCCAATTTTGCAACTCATCCGGTATAGCGTAACGTCGCGTAGCGAAAAGCCTCGCAAGGCCCGTTGTCTCACTTCGACTTCCCCGAGCGCCCCTTCTTCGAGCAGATGGAGCAGAGCATCGCGATCTACGACCGCGAGGCGCGCTTCGTCTACGCCAACCCTCGCCTGCTCGCGCGCATGGGAACCAGCATGGAGGCCGTGCGCGGCCGCTCCCTGTGGGAGGTTTATCCCGAAGCGCGTGACAACGACTTCTCGCGGGCGCTGCGCCGAGCGTTGGAGAGTCGCACCAAGGTTCAACAGGAGCACTACTACGAGCCTTGGGACAGCTGGTTCGACAACCGCTTCTACCCTCACGAATCGGGCGTGTGCGTCGTCGCTCACGACATCACCGCACAGAAGCGCGCGGAGCAGCGTGCGCTCGCATTGGAGAGCGAGCGCGCCGAGCTGCTGGAGAGCCTCCCGGCCGCCGTGGCGGTGGTGCGCGCCCCCGAGTGGGTGTACGAGCTATCGAACGCCCAGAACGACGCTTTGGGCGGACGCGGGCCGTTGCTCGGCAAGCGCGTCGCGGAGGTGCTGCCAGAGCTCGCGGCGCAAGGCTACTTGTCGCTGCTCGAGCGCGTCCGTGAAACCGGTGAGCCCTTCGTGGGCAATCAGGTTCGGGTCGTGGTCGAAGCTCCGGACGGTCCTCGAGAAATGTTCCTCAACGGGGTGTATCAGCCGCTACGGGGGCCGCGTGGGGAGCTCGACCGAGTGATGGCGTTCGCCTACGACGTGACCGAAGAGGTGCGCGCGACCCTACGCCTTCAGGAACTGGCGCGTCAGCTTGCCGAGAGCGAGGCCCGGGCCAGGCGGCTGTCTGATTCCGGCGTGATTGGCGTCATATTCTGGACGCGTGACGGTCGCTTGGTGGACGCCAACGACGCGTTCCTGCGCATGGTCGGGTACACGCGCGAAGAGCTCTCGAGCGGGCAAGTGCGCTGGAAGGACATGACTCCGCCCGAGTTCGCCTGGTTGGACGAGCGCGCGTTCGCAGAGATGGACGTCGCCGGCATCTGCACGCCGTTCGAGAAAGAGTACTTTGCGAAGGACGGGCGTCGGGTTCCGATCTTGCTCGGGGTCGCCTTCTGGGAAGGGTCACGAGACAGCGGCGTCGCGTGGATCTTGGATGTGACCGGGCGCCGCGCAACCGAGGCCGAGCGCGACCGCCTCCTCGAGAGCGAGCGCCGCGCACGGGCCGAAGCCGAAGCCGCCAACCTGAGCAAGGATCAGTTCTTGGCCATGGTCTCGCACGAGCTCCGAACGCCGCTGAACGCCATGCTCGGCTGGGGCCGGCTGCTCAAAGCCGGAACTTTAGACGCCGCGCGGCGCGAGCGAGCGCTGGACGTCATCGAGCGCAACGCGCTCGCCCAAGCGCAGCTCATCGAAGAGCTCCTGGACATTTCGCGCATCGTGAGCGGCAAGCTCAACTTGGAGGTGGCGCCGTACGACATCAAGAGCGCGGTCGAGGCGGCGGTCGACACCGTGCGCCCGGCGCTGGAGAGCAAGCGAATGAGCCTTCGCCTGATCATGCCCGCCCACGTCGAGCCCACGTTCGGCGACGCGCACCGCGTGCAGCAAGTGGTCTGGAACCTGTTGTCGAACGCCGTAAAATTCACGCCTCAAGGGGGCAACGTCGACCTTTCGCTCGAGCAAGACACGGCGGAGACGGTGCTGCGCGTCTCGGACGACGGCCCGGGCATTCCAGCGGCGGCCTTGCCGTTCGTGTTCGAAAGCTTCCGCCAGGCCGACTCGAGCATCACGCGCGCCTTTGGCGGCCTCGGCTTGGGACTGAGCATCTCGCGCCATCTGGTCGAGCTGCACGGGGGCAGCATCGCCGCCTTCAGTGATGGTGAGGGGCGCGGCGCGACATTCGTGGTGCGGCTCCCCCTCGGCGCCGACGGGACACGAAGCGACGCGGCGCAGCCAAGCCGGCCTCGCACCACCCCTACCGCCCGCTCGTTGACCCAGCTTTCCGGCTTGAACGTGCTGGTGGTCGACGACGAACCGGACGCGCGCGAGCTCATCGCAACCATTTTGACTGAAGTCGGCGCGCTCGTGGTCACGACTGCGTCGACCGAGTCCGCGCTCGAGCTCCTGTCGGTTCAGCGCTTCGACGTCCTCGTCTCGGACATTGGCATGCCGGGGCAAGATGGCTACGCGCTCATGCGCGCCGTGCGGGAACACCCGGCGCTGCACGTCCGTGGAATTCCGGCCGCCGCGCTCACCGCCTACGCGCGCTCGGAAGATCACGCGCGCGCCATTACCACCGGCTACCAACTGCACCTGTCGAAACCGGTCGACCCGACGAACTTGGTCGAGGTGGTGGGCAGCCTCGCGAAGCTTGCGGAGCAGCTGCGTCACTCCGAGTAAAGGCACGCGCTTTGCAGCCTGCCGCGCGCCTTGGCCTTCAGATCGGCGCCCTTAGGACTTTCGCTCGCGCTCGCCGCCACCGTGTTCTGCGCGCGGGGCTCCGCGCAAACGACCACGACGAGCATCGACACCGCACGCTCGCCGCTCACGGGCAGCACGCGGCGCATCGGTCTCGGTGGGGCATTCGTGGCGTTGGGAGATGACACGGAAGGCGTCGCGATCAACCCAGCTTCGGTCGCCCTCCGCCTTCCCTATTCTTGGACGTGGTGGGACTACGGCTTCGGTGTCGACTTCTCCGTCGGCGCTTGGCTACCCAAGAACGACTTGTACAATCAAGGCACCGAAGGGGGCTCCGGCAAGAGCTCGGCCCTGTTCGGCTCCCTCGCGGCCATCCTCTACGCGGGTCACTTCGGCGTGGGCGCCGCCGCCGAAGCGCAGAGCAACGCCGCGAGCCGCCCTCAGGAAGACCAGGGCGTGGCGCGCAATTTCAGCGCCAATTTCGGCATGGTGCATAGCAGCGCCGCCTACGGTTTTCTCGATAACCAGCTGCTCATCGGGGTCGGCGGGCGCTTCGTGGGCATGAGCTTCGACACGCGGAGCAGCAGCAGTGCGCTCAGCACGGCTGGCGCTGGCTACACCGCGGGCGTGACTTACAAGCCCGCCGCCCATCAGTACCGGGTCGCCGTCGCGTACAAATCACGCATCCGCGCCGAGGTACCCGGCGACGTGGGCCAAGCTCCGAGTCCCGTGGAGGTTCCATGGGAGCTCGCGCTGGGATTCACGTACCAATTCGGAAAGCGCGTGATGAACCCGCGCTTCGTCAGCGTGGACGAAGTCGCTCGTATCGCCGCCGGCGGAGCCAAGCCCAGCAAAGCGGATCGCGAGCGCGCCGAACGCCAGCTGTTCGAAGACTATCAGGGCCGGCAGCGCCGCTACGTCCTCGTCGCCACGGAGCTACTCGTGGTTCAAGGTAACGGAGACCACGTAGGCGTCGAGCGCCTGTGGACGGAGCGCGGCACCGCTTCGGCGGCGCGGCCGGTCATCTTGCCGCGCCTGGGGGTGGAGGCGGAGGTGGTGCCACACGTGCTGCGGCTACGCGCCGGCAGCTACTACGAGGCAGAGCGCGTGAATCTGAAGCCCGTCCGAATCCACGGCACCGGCGGCTTGGACGTGCGCCTTTTCCGCTGGAACGTGTTCGGTTTGGTGAAGCCGTTCGATTATTGGCAGCTTTCTGTCGCCGCGGACGTGGCGCGCGCCTACCTGAACACCTCGTTCAGCATCGGGTTTTGGCATTGAAACGCGCGACGGATTAAGTGCCGACCCTGCCGTGTTGAACGGTGAGCCGACGATGGCTCACCACAAATGGTCCAAATCGCTACGGGACGCTATAGCTTGCCTGGCCGGCGCATGTCTGGGCGCGTTTTTGGGAGGATTCTTCCACGGGCCCCTCTTGGCCTTCGTGGGGGCCATTTTCGGCGCCGCGTGCGCGGTGCAGGCGGCCCAGCTCGTCCTAGGGGACATGCCGCCACAGCGTCCGAGCTCCACCCGCCGTGCGCGACGACTGGTTTGAAGCCCGCCCCGCCAGCACTATAGTGTTTTCCATGCGGGCGACCGACGAGGCAGGCGTAAGCCACCATCCCCACCTCACCCGCGTTCTCACGCCCAAGGAGACGACCGCACCCCCGCGGCGCTCGCGCAAGCGGCTGGCGCTCGTGCTCGGCGGACTTATCGTCGTCGGAGGCGGCGCCGCGCTGTTCTTGCGCGGAGGCAAGGCCGGGCCGGAGCCGCGCCCTGCCGCCACCGCCGACGTGCCGCGCGCGAAGGGAGACCGCATCACGTACTCCCCTGCGTTCGCCACGCGCGCACAGATCCAGGTGACCGAGGTGAAGGAAGAGCTGCTGCAGCCCGCCATCAGCCTCGTGGGTACCGTGGATTTCAACGCTTCGCACGTAGCCGCGATCGGCACTCGCCTGCGGGGCCTCGTCAGCCGCGTCGACAAGTACGAAGGCGACAGCGTCAAAGCGGGCGAATCGCTCGCGCTCGTGCAGAGCGCGGAACTGGGCGAAGCCCAAGCCGCGGTGAGCATGCTCCAAGCCGAGTACGAAGCCGCAGAAATCAACGCCAAACGCGAGGCCGCCCTCGCCGAGCGCAAGCTCACCACCGCGCGGGAGGTGGAGGTCGCGAGTGTGGAGGCTCGCAAGTCCGCCCTGAAGCTCGAGGCAGCGCGGCAAAAGGTCGCCGCGCTCGGAGGAGCCGGCTCGGGCTCGGAGCTCGGCTCGCGCATCGTGCGCTCGCCCATCGCGGGCACGGTGGTAGAGCGCAACGTCGCGCCCGGCCAGTTCGTGGACGGCGACTTGGTCGCCTTCAAAGTGGCGGATTTGGAGCACCTTTGGATCGAGCTAGACGTGTTCGAGCGCAATCTGCCGCACGTCCACGTCGGCGATCGCGCGGAGCTCAAACCGCTCACCGGCGGCGCGGCGCTTCAGGGCACGGTGGCAAAAGTCGCCTCCACGATCAATCCGGAGACGCACAGCGCCATCGTCCGCATCGAGGTCTCGAATCGCGACCGTAAGCTGCGCGTCGGTCAAGCCGTGAAAGCGACGTTGCACTCGAGCGGCACGGGCCAGGCGCATCCGGTAGTGCCCACGTCCGCCATTACCTTCGTGGACGGCAAGCCGACCGTATTCGTCGCCACGGGCCCGGGAGAGGTCGCAGTGACCCGCGTCATGCTCGGCGCGAACGACAGCGCGCGCACCGAAATCCTGTCTGGCCTCAAGGCGGGCGACCGGGTGGTGACGGGCGGAGTCTTCTCGCTGAAGAGCGAGCTCTTCCGCTGAGCGGATGGGCCGCAACAATCCACTTTGACGTCCAAGTAATCGGAGCTATGAGAAGCCCGATTGAGAGACCGAGCGTCCGAGCAGCTGCGTCTCTTCGCGCGAGACCACATCTCCAGCTTCGAGCAGCTGCGGGCCTTGCTTTGCCTAGCCCGTGAGGCCGAGCGGGCCTGGGCTCCGAGAGAGATCGCGGCCGCGATTGGTCTGCCGCTGCAGCTCGCCGAAGATGCGCTCGAAGAGTTAGCACAGGCGGGACGGCTCGTGACCAAGACACCAGCGGCCAGCGGCGCCGCGTACGCCTTCACGGCTTCCAGCAGCACCGCGCGCGCCCTGGTCGGGGAGCTCGCGCGGGTCTACGATGAGCAGCCCCTCGCCATCATCCGCATGATGAACGAAAATGCCCTGGAGCGTGTGCGCAGCACCGCGGCTCGCCGCCTGGCGGAAGCTTTCCGGCTGGACCGGGAGAAGAAGTAATGGGGCCGCTCGCCTACGCCGTCGGTGTGCTCACCAGCCTACTGTGCGCTTTCCTGCTCATCCGCAGCTACCGCCGGGAGCGCACGCCGCTGCTGCTCTGGTGCTGCCTCTGCTTCGTTGGCTTGGGGCTCAACAACGTGCTCCTGTTCACGGATCTATTCATCGTGAGCGCAAGCCTTGAAGTGTGGCGCAGCGTGGTAGCGCTCGTGGCGGTCGTTCTGCTACTCGTGGGCTTGATTCGGGAGGCGGCGTGAACGACTTTCTCCACGGCGCGGTGGCGATGGGGTCCTTCATCGCAGGTCTATTCTTCCTCCGGTACTGGCGGACCACGCGAGACAGTTTGTTCCTGTGCTTCAGCATCGGCTTCTGGCTAATCGCCGCGAACTGGACCATCCCGAGCTTGGCGGCGGGGTTCGAGACTTACGCGCACGTGCTGCGCTTCCTCGGCTTCGCGGTCATTGCGTACGGGGTGTTCGCGAAGAATCGCAGTCCCGCGCGGCGCTGAACGGGGGCCCGGTTTGAGCCTTGCCTCAGCCGCCGCCCTCTGGCTTCATTCTCCACTTGAATCGCTCGCAGCCGAAGCCCGTCGCAGAGCCCCGACCGGACGTTCCCCCCCTCGGTGACGCCCTCTCCTTCCTGCAGGTGCTGTGGGCCCTCACGCACGGGTTGGAGTCCACCTCCAAGCGCATGCTGGCGACGCTCGGCATCACCGGCCCGCAGCGGCTGGTGCTGCGGCTCATCGGCCACCACGGTCGCATTGCGGCGGGGGAGCTGGCGGAGGTGCTGCACATCCACCCCAGCTCTCTAACCGGCATGTTGCAGCGGCTGGAGCAGTCGGAGCTCATTCGGCGGGAGAGCGATCCGTTCGACCGCCGGCGGGCCCTGTTCGAGCTCACGCGCCGCGGTATGCGCCTGAACCGCGAGCGCCGCGGCACCATCGAGGAAGCCGTCGCCGCTACTCTGGCACGCCAGCCCAAGGAGCGAGTGGCGGCGACCAAGACCGTGCTGCGCGCCCTGGCGGCTGCCCTCGACACGGATCTGACAGCGGAGCGCGAGGAGCCTACGCGTGAAGGTCCGGCCCCGACCGGGCCGCGTCGCGCGGCCAAGGCGCGAAGCAAGCAACGTGCCTGACCCGGAGAGTGGGCTGGACGAGGCAGGCGTCGTCTGGCTAGACGAGCCCGTTTGACATCAAACGAGTCGCGTGGGACTGCAGGGACAGTGCTCCGCAGATGACTTCCGCTTCGGCCCTGAGGCAAAGGCTGACTCGCTTCCGCCAGTGGGCGCTACGCTTCGAGCTGCGGGTCGCCCCGACCGAGTCGCAACGCCTGTTCGGCCTCACATTGCTCATAGGCGTTGCTTGTGGGCTCGCGGCGGTGGCGTTTCATTTCTCGATCGCGTTCGCCGAAAGCCTCCTCTTCGAACGCGCCATCGTGGCTCATGGGCGTTGGTGGCTCGTCGCCGGGGTCCTGACCCCCGCGCTCGGCGGTCTGGTCGCGGGCTTGCTGCTGAAGCACGTCGTGCCGAACGCGCGCGGCAGCGGCGTACCGCAGGTGAAGGTCGCCTACGCGTCGAAAGAGGGCACCCTCCGCCTGCGCGACGCGGTAGGCAAGCTGTTCGTCGCTAGCTTGCAGATCGGGTCGGGAGCGTCGCTCGGGCGCGAAGGCCCCACGGTGCAGATCTGTAGCGGCCTCGCCAGCGCGCTCGGCCGTTTCGGCCGGCTCTCGCCACGCAATCGGCGGCGTTTGCTGCCGGTGGGAGCCGCGGCCGGTGTGGCGGCGGCGTTCAACGCGCCCATCGCGGCGGTCACGTTTACGATCGAAGAAGTCGTCGGCAATCTGGATCAGACGGTTCTGTCCGGCGTGATCGTGGCCGCGGCCCTGGCGGCCGTGATCGAGCGCAGCATCTTGGGGACTCATCCGGTGTTCTCGGTGCCCCAAGCCTTTGGCCTGACCGACGCCCGGTCCCTCCTGCTCTACGCGGCGCTCGGCTTGGCCGCGGCGCTGCTCTCGGTCGTCTTCACCGACGGCCTGTTGCGAGTCCGCGCCAAGTTCCGAGCTCAAAGGCGCATCCCGGACTGGGCCCAGCCCGCGGTCGGAGGTCTAGTGACGGGCGCCATCGCCGTTGCCGCACTCTACTGGCTCGGCACGAGCGGCGTGAACGGTGGCGGCTACCGGGTCGTGGAAAGCTCGCTCTCCGGCGTCTTGCCGGTCAAAGTGCTCCTGCTCCTGGGCGTGGCCAAGCTGGTGGCGACCATCTTCTCGTATTCGAGCGGCGGCGCGGGCGGCATCTTCGCGCCGTCGCTATTCATGGGGGCAATGCTCGGCGGAGCCTTTGGCTCGCTGGATCGGAGCATCTTCGGCCATGGTCCGGAGGCGATGGGCGCCTTCGCGTTGGTCGGCATGGGCGCCACTTTCTGCGGGACCATCCGCGCGCCGATGACGAGCGTGCTCATCATCGTGGAGCTCACGTCGGGCTACGGGCTCATCTTGCCGCTCATGATCGCCAACATGAGCGCTTACGCGCTGGCGCGCTACCTCCGTCCGGTGCCCATCTACGAGGCGCTGCTGGAGCAAGACGGCATTCACCTGAAGCAGCGCGGCTCCCTCCAGGCGCTGGATCAGCTGAAGCTCAGCGCTTTGCCCGTGCAGGGGGCAGACCGCCCTCGGCTCTGGCCTGCCGCACGCGGCCGTGAGCTGGGCCTCGCGCTCCCTCCGGGTCAACACGTGTTACCGGTGTTGAACGGTGAAAAGCTGGTCGGCTTGGTCACGAGCGAAGAGCTCGCCATTCTGGAGCAGGAACCCGGTCTCGGCCCGTTGATCACGGCTTCGGACATCATGCGGCCGCCCGCCAGTGTGGACGTGGACGAAAGCTTACTCGCCGCGCTGGACCTCATGCGAGCCGAGAGCTTGCCAGAGCTGCCGGTGGTGAACGCTTCCGGTCAGCTGCTCGGCTTCATCGACGAGGCGACCATCGCGCAGGCGTACCTGCACGAGAGCGATCCGAAGCCTCAGCCGGTCCCTTCCCCCGCCGCGCCGAGCGCAGCCAGCAACGCCCGCACCTCGAGATGATCCTTCAAGTGGTAAGCCGCGTGTGAATGCGGGATTCCTACCCTCACCGTGTAGGCGCTGCGCGGTAACGCGCGGAACAGGTCTTCGTCCGTCTGGTCGTCCCCCGCGGCGAGCACGAAGTCCGGCTCTACCAAGCTCAGGCAGGCGAGCGCAGCCGCACCTTTATTGACGCCCGCGTTCCGCACCTCGACCACCTTCTTGCCTTCCAGGACCTGCACGTCGAAGTTTGCGGTGTAGCCGACCAGCTCGTCCATCAGCTCCTTGGCGCGGCCGGCTCCTAGCTCTGGGTCGGCGCGCCGGTAGTGCCACGCCAGCGAGTGGTCCTTCTGCTCCAGGAGCGAGCCCGGCACACGATCCACGTAGAGTTGCAGCAGTGGGGCCAAGTGCTCCTTCCACTCGCTGGTCAGCGGTTTGAGCTGACTCCAGTCGCGCCCGCGGTCCTTCAACCAGGCTCCGTGCTCGGCGATGAGTGCGAGCGGCACCCCGGCGAACCACCGCTCGAGTGTGTGCCGGTCTCGGCCGCTGATGATGAAGACTCGGTTGTGCGGGTCCCCCGCTAGCCGCGCGATGAGCTCGAGCAGCGCCGCGTCCGGGTTCGCCAACTCGGGCCGCGCCGCGAATGGCACGAGCGTGCCGTCGTAATCCAACAGCACGAGCCGGCGCCGCGCGGCGCGATAACGGTCCAAGAGCGCCTTGCGCATCGCGCCCGCCAAGTGGTGAGTAGCGAGACGCCCCTGCCGGCCTCGTACACGCTCCAACGAGTCCAAGAAATTGGTGACCCAGCGTCGCGCGTCGTAGCGCTGCAGCCGCTCCTGCATCGGCCGATTGCGACGGACCTGCTCCTCGGGATCCAGCCGCACCGCCTCGTGCAGAGCTTCGGCGATCTCTTGGCGATGGTTGGGGTTGATGAGCAGCGCTTCACCTAGCTCCCGCGCGGCCCCCGCCATCTCGCTCAGGATGAGCACGCCGGTTCCGTCCGGCTTGCTCGCCAAGTACTCCTTGGCCACGAGGTTCATGCCGTCTCGCAGGGGTGTGATGAGCGCGATCGGCGCGAGGCGGTAGAGCGCGACCAGCTCCTCGAAATCCAAGCTGCGGTACTGGTAGAGGATGGGCACCCAGTCCACGCTGCCGTAGGCGCCGTTGATCTGCCCGACGAGCTCGTCCAGCTCGTGCTTCATGCGCCGGTAGTGCGTCACCTCCGCCCGAGACGGCACGACCACGAGGATGAAGACGACGCGACCGCGCTCTTCGGGGTGGGTCTGGAGAAAGGTCTCGAAACCGCGCAGCCGGTGCAGGAGCCCCTTCGAGTAGTCCAGCCGGTCCACGGAGAAGATGGCCCGGCGTCCCTGCAGCCCCCGCTCGATCTGCTCGACCAGCGCGGTGACGGCCGGCGAGCTCGCCGCCTGCATGAAGCGCTCGAAGTCGATACCGATGGGGAACGTCTCGGCGCGGCGCAGCTCTGCACCCATCGCGATTTCCCCGAACTGGTGCTCGTGCCCGAGCGTCCGGTACACGGAGCGCAGGAAGTATTGAGTGTAGTCGTGGGTGTGAAAGCCGACGAGGTCCGCGCCGAGCATGCCCTCGAGCAGCTCGCGCCTCCAGCGCGTCGGCAGCAGCCGGAACACCTCGTAGCTCGGGAACGGCACGTGCAAAAAGAAGCCGAGCCGCTCGTTGATTCCGCCATCGCGCAGCAGCTTCGGCAAGAGCAGTAGCTGGTAGTCGTGCACCCAGATCACGTCGCCGGGGCGGATCAAGTCCATGGCGGCGCTACAGAACGTTTGGTTGACGCGCTGGTAGGTTTGCCATTGCTCCTCGGAGTACTGCGCGTAACTTGGAAAGTAGTGGAAGATGGGCCACAGCGTGCTGTTGCAGAAGCCATGGTAGAAAGCGTCCGTCTCCGATTCGTCTAGGTAGACCGGGTAGGCGCCGTGCTCGCGCATCGCTCGCTCGCGCACGTTCGCCTGGTGCTCAGGCTCCACCGCCGCGCCCGGCCACCCCATCCACACGCACTCGAAGTCGGGTTCTTCTTTGCGGCGGCGCTCGATGTAGCTGGAGAGGGCGCTCACGAGTCCGCCCGAGCTGGGGATGAGCTCGTATTCACCTGGCTGTTCACCTCGCCGAAGCGAGAACGGCAGCCGGTTCGAGATCACGACGAGTCTCGACATCCTGCAGCCGTAGCAAGCGAGCGCCGCGCTGACCACCAATGAATACGCCGAATGCGAAGCGCGCCGATAACGTATCGGAACGCGCCAGGATGAGAACCCCGTCGACGAGATTGTTTGAGGTCAAAATGCTTTTGGCGAGAGCATTCGCGGACCGTACAATCCTGGGGGCGAGCACCACGGGACTGGCGGCTGTCGGGGACGACGCGGAAAGCGCGGACAGTGTGACTTATTGCCACACGGGAGCCATGCGTCATTCGGCGTGGAACGCGCCCTGGCCTACTCTACTCGCCGAGTGACCAAGAGCCGCTTGCCGGATGGACCGGCGGACGTCGAAACGTCCTCCACTCCGGGCCTGCGTTTTCGCGATCTCGTCGAGCAGATCACCGAATACGCGATCTTCTTTTTGGACTCGGACGGCCACGTCGCGAGCTGGAACCGAGGCGCCCAGCGCATCAAAGGCTACTTGGCCGAGGAGGTGGTGGGCCGGCACTTTTCGATTTTCTACCGGCCTCAGGATCTGTGGAAGTGCGAGCACGAGCTGGAGGTCGCGGCGCGCGAGGGGCGCATCGAAGACGAAGGCTGGCGCGTTCGCAAGGACGGCACGCTCTTCTGGGCAAACGTGGTCATCACCTGTCTCCGTACGCCGGACGGGGCGATCAGCGGGTTCGCCAAGGTCACCCGAGACCTGACCGAGCGCCGCAACGCGGAGGAGGTTCTCCGCGCCAGTGAAGAGCGCTTCCGGCTGCTCGTTGAAGGCGTGAAGGACTACGCCATCTTCATGTTGGATCCGAGCGGCCACGTCGCCACTTGGAACCCCGGTGCGCAGCTGATCAAAGGCTACGACAGCAGCGAGATCATCGGTCAGCACTTCTCTCTTTTCTACGAGGAGCCCGAGCGAAACTCCGGCAAGGCCGAGAGGGAGCTTTCGATCGCCGCGCGCGACGGGCGCTTCGAAGAAGAGGGGTACCGAGTCCGTAAGGACGGCACGCGGTTCTGGGCGAACGTCGTGCTCACTGCGCTGCGCAACTCCGTAGGCGAGCTGATCGGCTTTGCCAAAGTCACGCGAGACCTTTCCGAGCGGCGCGAAGCGGAGCTGGAGCGCGCTCGGCTGACGGAGCGAGCGCGGACTCGCCTCCACGCCCTTGCGGGGCTGGCCGCAGGGTTGACGGCCGCGCTCGCAGTGGAGGACGTGGCGCGCGTCGTCGTAGAGGACGGACGCATCTTTGCTCGCGCCGACGTCTGCACCTTGCACCTCCTCCGCGCGGGCGGGGACACGCTGGACCTCATCGCGGAGCGAGGCTGCTCGCCGGAGGTCGTCGATGTCATCCGCCGCATCGGCCCGGACTCAGGCAATCCGTTCTACGGCATCGGCGTCGGAACGGCGCCAGAAGCGTGGATCGAGACGCCGCGGTCCTACGATGAGAAGGCTCCCGCGATTGCCCGGCTCGACGCCACCGGTCCTCGAGCCCAAGCCTTTGCTTGCGTGCCCCTCGTGGCAGAGGGGCAGACGCTGGGCATCCTCGGCATCGGCTTTTACGAAGCTCGCCGCTTTTCCGACAACGAGCGCGAGTTCATCGGCATCGTTGCGCGCCAGTGCGCGCAGGCGATTGCCCGAGCGCGCAATTCGGAGGCGCTGCGGCGTAGCCTCACCACCGCGGACGAGCTCCGCGCGTCGCTCCTCACCACCTTGCGAAGCATCGGAGACGGCGTGATCGCGACGGACGCGCGCGGACAGGTCACGCTCATGAACAGCGTGGCCGAGTCGCTCACGGGGTGGCGCGAAGCCGACGCCCGGGGGCACGTGCTGGAGGAGGTATTTCGCATCGTGAACGAGCACACGCGAGCGCCCGTGACGAGCCCGGTGCAGAAGGTACTGGAGACGGGAGCCATCGTAGGCTTGGCCAACCACACGGTGCTGTTGGCGCGTGACGGACGCGAGGTGCCAATCGACGACAGCGGCGCGCCGATTCGCTCCGGTGACGGCCCCATCAACGGCGTCGTGTTGGTCTTCCGCGACGTCACCGAGCGCAAGCACGAAGAGGCGCGCCGCAACTTGCTCGCGGAAGTGACGACGGAGCTCGGCCAGTCCTTGGACTACGAAGCGACCGTGATGCGCATCGCTTGGCTCACCGTGCCACGCCTGGCCGACTGGTGTGCGGTGGATCTAACCGTCGAAGGCGAACCGCTCCCTCGTCGGCTCGCAGTGGCGCACACGGATCCAGAAAAAATCGAGCTCGTTCGGCAGATTTCCGAACGCTACCCGCCTTCGCCCGACGCACAGTCCGGCGTTTTGCAGGTGATTCGCACGGGCCAGCCGGAGCTGTACGCAGACATCCCGCCGGCACTGCTGGAGGCGAGCGCGCAGGACGCCGAGCACCTGCGCTTGATCCAGACGTTGCAGCTCCGCTCGGCGATGGTCGTGCCGTTCGGCATCCGTGGCCGCGTGCTCGGCGCGATAACGCTCGCTTACGCAGAGTCCGGACGGAGCTACGCGCCAGAAGACCTGGAGTTTGCGCAGGACTTGGCGCGGCGCTGCGCGGGCGCCATCGACAACGCGCGGCTCTACCAAGCCGAGCAACGCGCGCGGCGCGACGCAGATCTCGCCAACCGCGCCAAGGACGAGTTCTTGGCCGTGGTGAGCCACGAGCTGCGCACGCCTCTGAACGCTATCCTCGGCTGGTCCAAGCTGCTGTCACGCCCGGACTTCGACGAGCGCCGGCGCAGCTCCGCGATCGAGACGGTGGAGCGGAACGCGATCGCCATGGCTCAGCTCATCGAAGACCTGCTGGACATGTCCCGCGTGGTGAGCGGCAAGCTGCGCTTGAACGTACAGCGCGTGATGCTGGCGCAAACGGTAGAAGCGGCGGTGGAGTCCGTGCGACCCAGCGCCAATAGCAAAGGCGTCAGTCTGCACCTGGACCTGGACCCGGCCGCCCCCGACCTGGTCGGTGACCCCACGCGCCTGCAGCAGATAACCTGGAATTTGCTGAGCAACGCCGTCAAGTTCACTCCCAAGGGCGGTAACGTCACGGTCGCGCTGCGGCGCATCGACGCGCACCTGGAAGTTCAGGTAAAGGACACCGGCCGGGGTATCGAGGAAAGCTTCCTGCCGCACGTGTTCGACGCGTTCCGCCAAGGGCAGTCTGCCGCCGCCTCGTCGCGAGGGGGTCTCGGCTTGGGCCTCGCCATCACCAAGCAGCTGGTAGAGCTGCACGGCGGGCGTATCGAAGCGACTAGCGAGGGGCTCGGTACGGGCGCCACGTTCACGGTGGCGTTCCCCATCCTGCCGAGCTCCACCGCCGACAGCGCGCCGCCCTCGCTCCCGCCCGAGAGCGTGCCTCCTCCTTCGGAACTGGTTCAGCTAGAAGGCTTGCGCATCTTGATTGTGGACGACGACGACGACGCGCGCGTGCTACTCGCGTCGATTTTGGAGAGCTACGGCTGTCGCATCCGCACCGCCAGCAGCGTCGCGGAAGCGCTTGAGCTCTTCGCGGAGCAGACGCCCGACGTTCTCATCAGCGACGTGGCCATGCCGGGCGCAGACGGCTACGAGCTGATCCGGCAAGTCCGCGCGCTCTCGCGCGAACAGGGCGGCGACGTGCCTGCGGCCGCCGTCACCGCCTACGCGCGCCCGGAGGATCGCAGCCGGCTGCTCAACGCGGGCTTCTCGATCCACCTCCCTAAACCCGTAGATCCAGCGGAGGTGGTAGCCGTCGTGTCGACGCTGACGCGTTTCACCCACCGGCGCGAGACGCCAGTGACTTAGACGCGCTTCGCGTCAAAGCTCGGTCGAAGCCTCGGCTTCGTCCGCCGTCGGCGCGCAGTCAGCCGACGCCGTCGCCGGCAGCAGCAGCCTCCCGATGCCGAACGCCAGCGTTCCGGCGACGCCGCTCGCCACGAGGACCGCGAGCTTGGCGGGGCCGAGCAGGGCACTGCCCGGGAAGGCGAGCTGCGCCACGAACAGCGACATCGTAAACCCGACACCAGCGACCATCCCGAGCAGCACCAACTCACGCATCCCGATGCCCGTGGGCAACCGAGCTAGGCCGAGCTTGAGGGTCAGCGCGCAGGCGACCAGCACGCCTAGCGGCTTGCCGACGACGAGCCCGACGGTGATGCCCGCCGCCGCGGAGAGCGAGACGCCCGTAGGAGTGCCTTCGAGTACCACACCCGCGTTGGCGAGCGCGAACACCGGCATGATGCCGAACGCGACCCAGGGGTGTAGCGATTGTATCAAGGCCTCCGCCGGCGACATGGCCTCGCGCCGCGTCGCATCCACATGTTGAAGGACACCGGCCAAGGAGTGTCCCGAGATTGATCCTGGCGGAACGCTCTCGACCTGCTTGAGCTCATGTCGCATACCGGCCACGAACCCTTCCGTCCCCAGCCACGCGCGAACGGGCGTCATGAGGCCGACGATGACGCCCGCGATAGTCGGATGCACCCCGGCGCGATAAACGCCCGCCCAGGCGATGACCGCGGGCACGACGTAGGCCAGCTTGAGCCGTACGCCGAGCCGTTGCATGAGCACGATGCCGCCGAACCCAATCGCGGCGATGAGCAGGCCGTCCCAAGCGATGCCCGCCGAATAGAACACGGCAATCACGATGATCGCGCCGAGGTCGTCGATCACCGCGAGCGCCAGGAGCAGCACGCGCAGCGCGGCGGGCACGCGCTTTCCGAGGAGCGTCAGGATCCCCGCCGCGAAAGCGATGTCGGTCGCCATCGGGATGCCCCAACCCGCGCGCGTCTCGCCATGGCCAGCGAAGAGCAAGTACAGCCCAGCGGGAGCGAGCATGCCGCCCAGCGCGGCCGCCGCTGGCAGCGACGCGCGGCGCCACTCCGAGAGCTCCCCTTCGTGGATTTCCCGGCGAATTTCTAGGCCGACGACGAAGAAGAAGATCACCATCAGCCCGTCGTTGACGACCCATTCCAGAGGGCGCTCGAAAGTCAGCGCGCCGAGCTTGATACCGACGGGTGTGTGCCACAGGTGCGCGTATCCATCCGCCCACGGTGAGTTCGCCCACACCAGAGCCGCGGCCGCGGCCAGCATGAGGAGCACGCCGCTCGCCGCCTCGATGCGCAAAAATCGCTCGAGAGGTCGGCCTGCGACACGCATGAAGCGCAGCAACGGTGCCCATGCCTCGGGAGGCGGAGCGTGTAGCGGATCACTGCGACTGGGAACGGGGGCGCCGGTCATTCTCGTCAAACGCGTTGTAGCCGCTACGAAGCCGCTCGACTTCCGAATTCGATCGAAACGGGAACACTGAGGGGTCGCGGCCGGCTTGCCGTATCCTTTTTCGCCAGTGTGCCAGAAGGTACCAAAGTCCCCAACGCGGCGCAGTCGAGGGAGATTCCGTCGATGACGGTCGCGTTGGCTAGATAGCGCTCCGTCAGCGCGAGACTTCTAACTCCGACGTTGGGCAAGGTGTGATGTGGCGTTAACCCGCACGGACGGATGCGACTGCAGGCGCGCGGCAATCCGGGCGTGGCGCTCGCCGCCTGGCGCCGATGCATCGGGGTGGACACGACCGGTCGCGCAGTCGTCAAAGTATTCGCGCCTCCGAGCACAATCGAGCTAGATACGCTGCCTGACCACACGATCTTCGTGCTTCGCGCAGTAGTCCAACTCGAGTTCGCGCACCCCGACGACATCGCGCGATCCACCATGCTCGAACCTGCAGATATCGAGGACGCGCTGAGACTCGGGCTCAACCGAGGCTACTTTCGCAAGCTGGAAGGTCGCTACTGGGTGACTTGGGCCTGGTTCCGCCCCATCACTCGCTTCTTGCAGCGCCGCTACTTCCTGAGTTCCTCCTGAAGGCAGTACGGAGACATCATCAAGATTGGCCTTCGCAGCGTGCAGATGAACACGCTGGACCACAACATCGTCACCATCCCCAACCATAAGGTGCTCACCGACGTCACCGCTTGCGGCAACTATGGTGCGCTCGAGATGCAGGTGGCGATGGACTTCTACATCGGCATCGATCAGGACGCGCGGCTGCACGACAGCTGGTGCAAGAAGCGTGTCTGACCAGCCGCTACGTGTTTCTGGACTGCGAAGTGCCAGTACTACTGAAGCAGGTACTGTTGGACAGCGTCGTCGCTTTGCACATCAAAGCCCGGCCCTACGCGCTCGACACCAAGTACGAAAAGGCCGAGACGGACGTGCATCTCCGCGTGCTCGAGGCTTTCGCAAACACACGGTCCTGCTTCCGGCGGTCCTGATCCGGAACGTCGCGGACACATCCGCTCGCTCGAACGCGCCGGCTGATGTCGGCTTCCGCTGAGGGTCGAAGTCAGTGCAGCTGCGGATCGGATCCGTTTGACATCCAACGAAAACGTACTACGTGGTCCATGGCCTAATGAGGAAGGAGGCGGCCATGAAGCTCATGATCAAGACACGCGAAGGTATTCGCATCTGCGACTGGGAGAGTTACGCGTTGCTCCGCGACAATGTGCAGCACTTTCTCGAGCAAGGCCGCCCACAAGCGCGATTTCAGGCCTTGCACGGGCTGGAGCGAGCGGTGGATGGCGAAGCGCAGCGGATTGACGCCGCTCGTCTCCGGGGTGAGGTGTTGCGAGCTTGGTCGGCCCTGTGGTGGCGGAAATTCTCGGAGGCGGCCATCAGTCCGCGCACGCACGCCATCATGGTGCGCGCCGCGGCCGCGCCGACGGCGGAAGAAACCGTGGCCGCGAAGTCAACGTCATGGAACCTACCGATGCGGGCGGACGCGGAGACACCCATTCCCAAAGCAGCCGGCAGATTCGTCAATGCCGTACTTGCGCTCACGTCCAGCGCGGAAGACGGCGACTGGGTCGAGATACGACGACTGGGCGAGGCGCCCAGCTTCGCGCGCGTGGCAAGCTGATAGTCGCCACTTTCCGCGCGAAACTCGTCGTCCACCTCCTGACCTCCTCTAACCTCGAAGCCGAATAGCTCGTAGGCACACTGATCGCGCGTGGGCTCTCATTCGCCGCCGCAATCAACCGGGAGACGGCAGGCCAGCGCCAGGAAGCTCCCCGAGTGGCGCTACGCCGCCATCCGGCGACAGTGCTCCGCGCACGTCCGGCACGCGGCGGCGCAGGCACGGCAGTGCTCCATGTCGTGTTCGTCACACTCGCCTGCACAAGCCTCGCATGCCTCCGCGCAGAGACGACAGGCGCAGGAGCCCGCGCGCTTCCGCTAGCCATCAATTGCGCCGCGAGCCGGCAGAGCGCGGCGCACTCTCGATCGAGCATGATGCAAACCACCATCATTTGTACCTGACTCTCGTTCAAGCCAGCGGTGGCGCAGCGCTCACAGGCTACCGCGCATTCATTGCAAGCAGCGATGCATTCAGTCGACTGAAACATGGTCTGAAGTACTGCTTCGAACGGTTCGCCGTTGCATGCTTCGTTCCAGGCTTGCAGCTTCAAACGTTCTGAAGCTGTTCGCAAACGACACACTACGAGCATGTCTGAATCGTTTGATCTCAAACTAAGTAGATGATACGCGCTCTCGCGGACGTGGCGCCTTGCAAAACCGGCTCGGTCCTTTCAATCGTTGCCGACAGGAGGTCTCTATGCGCAATTTTCTCTATGGCCTGCCGCCGCTAGCGATACTTACGCTTACGCTCCTGGTCTGGCCCTGTAACGGCTTCGCACAAGCGCCTCCGCCAGACGCTGGCGAACGCGAAAATGACGTCGTGCTCGCCTCGCCTCGCGCCGCTCTGCTGCGCTATTTGGAGCTAGCTCGCGCTGGACGTTATGGCGATGCTGGGGCGTTTTTAGACGTGCCGCCAGAGCGAGCCTCTGAGCGCGTGACGCTTGCCCGGCAACTGCGGGCGGTGCTCGACCGCGCGAGTAAGTTCGACCCCGAAGCCGTCTCGGAGCAGGCCGAAGGCAACCTGAATGATGGGCTACCCCCTGCCTTCGAACAGGTGGCGGTGGTGAAAGGGGTGGACGGCGCCGAAGTGCCCGTGCGCATGAGCCGAGCAAAAGCGGGGGCGCCCTGGCGCTTCTCGAGGACGACTAGCAGCAAGATCAGCGGCTGGTACGACGCCCTTCCCGACCGTTGGTTCTTGGAACACCTTCCATCTGCTCTTCTTCGGGAAGGCCCGCGAGGGCTGCTGTGGTGGCAATGGCTCGGATTGCTGAGCAGCCTCCTCGTGGGCTGGCTTTCCGGTGCGCTATTGGGGCGCCTGCTGCGAAAGGGTCTCGGCGCCTTCGTCGGCCGCACGAGCGCGCAGTGGGACGACCGTTTGCTGGCGCGCCTGGCGGGCCCTTTGACCTCGGCCTGCGCCATAGGCGTCGTACGGCTGCTTCTGCCGCAGCTTCTCCTGTACGCGGACGCGGAAACTTTCGTGGAACATGGCTTACGCGGCGCTTTCCTCGCCACCATTCTGTGGGCGGTATGGCGCGTCGTAGACGTGAGCGCCGAGGCGGCCTGGGATTCGAGCTGGAGTCTCCAGCACCCTGCCTCGCGAGCATTGATTCCGCTGCTGCGCCGCGCCGGCCAGGCGGTGGTCGCGGTCAGCGGGGTTCTGCTGTTCCTCTCCACCCTCGGTTACGCGGTGACGAGTATCCTCGCGGGCCTCGGGATCGGCGGCCTTGCGCTCGCCTTAGCCTCTCAGAAAACCGTGGAGAATCTGTTCGGAGCGTTTTCTCTCGGCATCGACCAGCCGTTCCGAGAAGGCGACTTCGTGCGAGTGGACGACGTCGTCGGCACCGTCGAATCTTTGGGCCTGCGCTCGACGAAGATTCGGACACTCGATCGCACACTGGTATCTATCCCGAACGGAAAGCTCGCGGAAATGAAGCTGGAGACGTTTGCGGTCCGCGACCGACTTCGGCTCGCGTGCACGGTTGGACTAGAGTACTCGACGAGTGTGCAACAGATGCGCGCCGTGCTGCGCGGGCTTGAGGCGGCCTTACGCGCGCACCCGAAGATTTGGACCGACAGCATCGTCGTTCGTTTCAAGGAGCTCGCCGCCTCGTCGCTGGACATTGAGGTAATGGCCTGGTTCTCCACCAGCGATTGGTCCGAGTTCCAGGGCATCCGCGAAGAGATCCTGCTGTCATTCATGACGGTCGTCGAAGAAGAGGACTGCAGCTTCGCGTTCCCAACCCGAACGGTACACGTCGTCTCGGAGCCGGCGTCCGCAGGGGAGCGAGCGGCATGAATTTCGCAGATAGGGTCGCATTGTCAGCGAGAAGCCTGCGCGCAATCATCACCTTCGCGACGCCGCTATCTATCTTGGCGCTCGGGTCAGCGCTGGCTTGTCGCCCGGCTCTCCCCAGTGCGCCTACGAAGCAAGGCTCGCCGGGTCGTAGCGAGGAAGAGCGAGACCCTATCGCGTCTCTCGACCGCTTGGAAAACCGCGTAGCTTCGCTCGAAGCGGCAAACAGCCCCCTTCCGAGTCGCGATCTTTCCGCAATCCTGAAGGCCTTGGCCCGGTCAACAGCGCCGCTTTCGAAGCATGCGCGCCAGCAACTAGATGAAGTCGCGTCGAGACTTGCAGCTACCCCCCTTCGTTCGCTAGCCCAGGCGGGAATAGTGAAGGAAGCTCTGCTGCTCGTCGTCGATGCTCTGCGGCCGCTGACGCCGCCAGCGAGCGACGAAGACGCCTATCATGCCGCGCTGCGCGAGCTGGCTGAAGCGCGGGAGCAGCTAGACGACTTATTGCGCTTGGACGACCAAAGGGACAGGTTGACGCACTCCCTTCAGGCCGTCACGAACGCAATATTCCTTGCGCGGGGTGCGAAGCCACCCTTCGAAGCCTCTACGCCCGTGTTTCATGCCCGACACATCGAGCTTGGCTCGTTCGAAGACGAGCTAGCGAGGGCACGGCGAGACATCGCGAGCCTCGCCAGCATTTCTCTGATGGGCTCACGCTTGGCATCAGCGCGCGCGCTCGCCTCGATGGCCGACATGATCGAAGCCGGCGACAGCGGTCGAGCGCTGACTCGACAAGTAGCCGAGCTACGCTTCCAAACGGCGCGACTGGACCGAGGCCCGCAGACCGCGCTCGGCCGAGCGGGCTGGATCCGGGCTGGCTTGCAAGCAGCCGTGGACGCGCTCGTGCTCTCCAGAGGGCAAGCGCGTTCCGCGTGGATAGACGAAGCCCAACGGGCCGTCGCAGGTATCGACGAAGGCTCGGCTTCGTCCTTTCAACGCGCCGCAATCCAGGACGCGTTCAGGGCGACGGTGGACGCTTTCGCTGCCTTGGGAACGGACGGTGACGCCGGGCTCGCTGCGCGGCAAGCGTCACCTTGATTCGATGAATCGGAGCGTCGAAGCCTTCCGCCGCTTGCGCAGAAGAACCGAGGGTCAAGGTGAGCCACTTTCTGAACGGCGCCCTGGTAATGGCAAGCTGTGCGATCAGCGTGCTCTGCTTGCGCCGGTGGCGCGACGGCGAAACCACGCTGCTGGTCTGCCTCAGCGCCGCTTTCTGGTTGCTCGCGATTCACTGGCTACTGGCCAGCGCCGCCTCCGAGCTGCTCCCCGATCGGCACGCTCTGCGCTTCGCCGCCTTTTCATTGATGGTCATCGCGCTCGCCAGACGGCGGTTTAGACTACCCTGAGGCTCCACGCGTCGCGCTCCGCAGTTTCGATCCGATGGCCACCGTGAGGCGATTTTGCATCCGCCGACGCGATTTGCCGACCCGGGCCAGAAATAGCTTTTGGGCAAGATTGTTTGACGTCAAACTACCTACGTGTCCTACGTCGTCGTGCTTGGAATTGCTGCGTCGTTGCCTCGCGTGCAGCGGACGCTGCGGGAGGTAGACGAGGATTGGCGGGCGCTGCCCCTCGAAGCCGGCTCGCTTCGAGACTCCTTTCCGGATGCGGATGAGGTGATCGCCTTGGTTCCGCGCGAGGCTCCGCCCTGCGCACCGGCGCCTCCCGCTGACGCGCTCATCTGTTGGTGCAGCAAGCCGACGTAGGCTCCCCACCCCCCCGCCAGCAAACAACGAGCCTGGCCGGATTCTTGCGCTCCGGGCGGGTCGTCCAGGACGGCGTGATGCTGACCATCAACGAGCGAGGCTGACCCCGTAACCGCCGCTCGGCTCCGTCCAGCTCTCGTCGAGGGCGCGTCCCAAGCGCCCTGCTTGCAGCGCGGAAATGGGGCTCGCGGCCCGAGCGAGCGCACCTTGAGCTAGCTTGGGGGTCGAAAACTCTGCCCGTGCGCGCCGTCACGAGAAACATGTGGACGATGTAGAGCGTCCATCGAAGCCCGAAGACCTCGCGACACTTCCTCCTGGGATTTTGGCGGGAGTCTCCGCCCTCGTCGTGGACGACGAAGCGGATTCGAGGGAGCTCGTGGCCGCGGTCCTGCAGGCCAGCGGCGCGGACGTCACCGCTGCCGCGAGCACGCAGATCGCCCTGCAGGAGCTGTCCGCGGTCGTGCCCCACGTGTTGGTCAGCGACGTAGGAATGCCCGAGCTGGACGGCTACGAGCTCATCCGTCGCGTGCGGAGCTTGGCCGACGCGCGCGGTGCCGCCATTCGGGCCATCGCCCTCACCGCCTATTCTCGCGAGCAAGACCGGCGCAAAGCCTTGGCGTCCGGTTTCGACTCCCACATCGCCAAGCCGGTCGAGCCAGCCGCGCTGGTGCGGCTCGTCGCGAGCCTCGTGCGCCCTCCCTCCGCCGGCTAGCGGCGCGACCTGGGTACCCGGGCAGTTCGCGAGAGCTCGGCCGTGGCCCGCGTCTTGCTAAACGTCTGAGCAGTACGGAGGAACATCCCATGACTGAAGACAACCCGAAGAAGCTTGGCGACGGCGAGGCAATTGGGAATCTGCAAAAAGATCCCGATGATTGGGTCACCGGCGATGAGCCCATGACGATGGCCCAAGCCTCGTACCTGAAGACCCTCTGCGAGGAAGCACGCGTGCACTTCGACGGGTCGCTCACGAAGGCCGAAGCGTCGAAGCGCATCGACGAGCTGCAAGACCGCACCGGGCGCGGTCACCACGCACGATTCGCGGTCTAAAAGAGAAGCTGGCACGGCGTCTGCACAGCACGGCGCCGTGTCGATGCTTCGTCTTTGGTACGTTTGCTCGGTGTTGCTCGCGCTGACGTTGAGCACGCAGAGCACGTTCGCGGCTCCGGAGGCGCCGACGGCGCCGAGCTCGCAAGCCCCCGCCGATAAGCCAGGGTCGGACGCAGCGGAAGACAAAGGCGCGCCCGACTCACCGCGCGCCTCGGTCGCGGAGTTTAGGCGTCTCACCCGGACCGGTGACTATGAAGGCGCCGCGCGCTACCTCGATCTTTCCCAGGTCGATTCTGCGGAAGGCCCCACCCTCGCTCGGCACCTCAAAGAGGTCCTCAATCGACGCCTTTGGCTGGAGCCGAGCAAGCTCTCCCCCGAGTCACGCGGTAACACGACCGACAATCAAGCCGACAAAGAGGAGCTCGGTACGATCCGCGGCGCTTCCGGCAAGCTCGAGCCCGTACTCTTGGTGCGCAAGACCTACCGCCCCGGCTCGCATTGGGTCTTTTCGGCAAGCACGGTCGCGCAGATCGAGGGCTGGTACGAGCACCTGGAGAACACCTGGCTCATCGAGCATCTGCCGAAGCCGTTGCTGAAGATGGGGCCCAAGCTGCTGCGCTGGTGGCAGTGGATCGCGCTCGTTCCGTTGCTCGTCGGCGCCTGGGTCGTAAGTTACGTCGTAACGCGGGTGGGCCGCATCTTCGCGACCCGCGCCCTGAGCGAGCAGCACGGTAGCGCCGCTCACAAGCTGCACGGCCCCGTCACTTTGGCGATCACGGTGGGCGTCACCTATGCGGCGTTGCCCTGGCTGGCACTCTACCAGCCGGCGCACGAGTTCGTGAGCCGTTGGTGCTCGGCGTTCCTGCTCGTGGCCCTCTTCTGGGCGCTGTGGCGTGGGGTGGAGCTGTCGCGCCACACCGTGAGCAGCTCGCGCTGGGCGCAAGAGTCGGTCTCGGCGAAGTCTTTGCTTTCGCTGGGTACTCGTCTGGCAAAGTTCGCGGTTGGCGCGGCCGCGTTCGTGATGGTGCTTTCACAGCTGGGCTACCAAGCGACGACCATCCTGACCGGCCTGGGTATCGGCGGCGTCGCGCTGGCCCTCGCGGCACAGAAAACGGTGGAGAACCTTTTCGGCGCGTTCTCGCTCGCGGTGGACCAGCCCTTCCGAGAAGGGGACTACATCAAGGTGGATGGCATCGAAGGCATCGTGGAGGCGGTCCCCGTATCCGCAGCGCCGACCGCACCGTGATAAGCATTCCTAACGGTAAGCTCGCCGACATGCGGGTGGAGACGGTCAGTCGCCAAGACCGCCTGCGCTTCTACCTCTTACTGGGCCTTGCCCACGCCGCGAGTGACCAGGTAGAGCAAGTGCTCGCGCGTATCAAGGAGCTGCTGAAGGCGGAGGAGCTCGTCGCTAAGGAAACGGTTGCGGTGCGCTTCGTGGCGCTCACGGACTCGGCCCTCAACATCGAGGCGATGGCCATGTTCGAAACGACCGACGGCGGCAAATTCATGGATACCAAGGGCCGCTTGCTGCTCGGAATCCTGCGCATCGTCGAGGAGGAGGGAGCGTCCTTGGCGCACCCCGTGCGTACCGTGGAGCTCGCCCGCTCGGACTCGAAAGGTTCGCCGAATCCCCCGCTGGATGCGACCGAGCCGGACAGCGCGCCGCGGCTTTCCAAGACCGGCTGACCTTGGCCGGCGTCTTGCTAGCTCTCGGACATGTCGAACCTCTGGTGCACGGTCTGTAACAAAGTAGTCGAAGCGGGCTCGATGCGCGCGGTTAGCCTCGCCATCGCTCCGCTCACCGGGCTCGCAGTTTCGGCGTTGCCCAAGCTGCTCGGTCGCCGGCTCGGCAAGATGGGCCTCCTGCTGAACGGGGCGACGGGAATAGCAGCCGCATACCTCGCGAATCGCTATATCGCGCCGAGACTGTCGCGGGCGGTGTGTCGCGACTGTGGCGGCTATGCCGTAGCCGGCGCGCACTGAGCTCGCTTCACAGCTTGTCCGCGTCACTCGGAGTGTCGATGTCCAGCTCGCCGTCCGGCCACGGAATGAGCTCGACTCGGACCGCCTTCTGCAGAAGGGTTGCGGCGTCCGCGTCGCCGCGCAGCGCGCGCAACGCGGGGAAGTATTCGCTGGGAAGGACGGCCGGAACTGCGCGTTTATCCGCGTAACTGGAAGCGACCGCGCACTGTTCCTCGCGCCACGTGCTGATCAAAGCTTTCAAGTGTGCGGCCCCGATCCGAGGCTGGTCACAGACGCAAAGCAGGAGGGCGTTCGCGCGCTCCTCTGTTGCCCACGCCGCCGCGGCGCGAAGCGAAGCCGCAACTCCCTCGGCGGGGTCCTCGCTGTAGCGCGCCTCGAAACTTAGCCCGCCGAGGGCGTGCTCCACCGCATCTGCCTGCGCGCCCAGAACGACCGCACAGCGTTGCGCGCCACTTTGCAGCACCTGCTCGGCGGTATGGCGAACGAGCGTCGTACCGCTGGGGAGGCGCAGCAACTGTTTGGGCCGTCCCAGACGCTGCGAGGAGCCCGCCGCCAAGATGGCCGCGACGACGCTCAATGTCCCTCCGCGGTTTCGCGGCCGGTCAGCGCGGCACCAGCCTTCTTTGCGACGCAATCGTCTGGCATGGGGGCCATTGCCAAGCAATTCGCGTACCTCGCCTAGTGCAGCGCCGCTTCCGAAAGTACGCTGCTATCTCGCATGCGCTCCAAATAGTTGGTGAGAACTAGCGTCTCCTCCGCGACTGCGCGTGTGCGGCACGCGTCAAGCAAGCACACTGCGGCAGATTAGAGGATGGCTACTGCACGACTCGCAGCAAGCTCCGTTGAACCCACTCCTCTTCGCCGCTCTCCCAAGTGACGAGCTCCGAAGGCTCGTCCTTACCGCGTCCGAGCAGATCCGAGCTGCCCATGCCGCGCACTCGGCCGACGCGATAACTCGGAGTGCCGGGTTGGCCCATCTCCACTCTCGTACCTTCTGAAATTACTGCGTCGCTCATCTTGCCTCCCCTGCCTGACAGCAAGAAGAAGGCCAGGCTCAGTGACTGACGAGGGCTTCCACCATCGCCTTCAGGCGAGGGATTTCGTACGGAGCTTGGAAAGAGCCAGCCAGCCGCCGAGCTTCTTCGCTCGAGAGGTGACTCGCGTGGCGAGACACCACGACGACCGGAATGCTGGCCAACCGGACGTAGCTCTTCAGCAGCTTCAGCAGCTCCCAACCGCTCATGCGAGGCATGTCCAAATCCAGCAGGATGAGCTGCACGCCCGCTTCGGGCCGCTGAGTCAGAAAATCCAGCGCCTCTTGCCCGTTCGCGGCCTCCACCACCGGGAGGCCGAGGCTCTCCACCATCTCTCGCAGGGTGGCACGCGCGTCCTCGTAGTCGTCGACGACGAGGACGGGGCTTTCCATGACTCGGCGGGCAACCGGCACTTCCTCACAATACTAGCGCCGTTCACGAGGAACGGCAGTGCGGCTTTTGCGCAAAAACGCTCGCGCGTCACTGCATCTGGTTCAGCTTCCTGTACAAAGTGCGGCGATCGAAGCCGAGCACCTTCGCTGCGAGCGTCTTGTTGCCGCCGACCGCGCCGAGGACCTTGCGAATGTAGCGCTCTTCCACGACGTCCATCGAGGGGAGGTCGCGGGGATCGCTCGAATCCGTGAACACCTCGGTGGCGCGGTGCTCTCGGATCTTGGCGGGCAGGTCGTCCAACGTGATACCGTCGAAGCGAGCGAGCGCGACGGCGCGCTCCATGCAATTTTCCAACTCGCGGACGTTACCCGGCCAGTCGTACGCCATGATGCGCTCTGCCACGCTGCGGTCGATGCGGCGGATCTCCTTGCCGGAGCGCTTGGCCGCGCGGTCGAGGAAGAACTGCGCTAGCTCCAGCACGTCGTTTCCACGCTTGCGAAGAGCCGGAACGTCCACGCGCACGACGTTGACGCGGTAGTACAAGTCCTCTCGGAAGCGCTTCTCGGCGACCTCTGCCTCCAAGTCGCGGTTCGTGGCGGTGACGATGCGGGCGTCGAACGGCGTTTCCTGGTTGGACCCGACGGCTCGCACCTTGCGCTCCTGCAGGGCACGGAGCAGCTTGGCCTGCATGGATAGCGGCATCTCGCCGATTTCGTCCAAGAAGAGAGTGCCCTGGTTGGCCTCGACGAAGAGGCCGGAGCGCGTCGAGCGGGCGTCCGTAAAGGCGCCGCGCACGTGACCGAACAGCTCGCTCTCCAAGAGCGTTTCCGGAACGGCGGCACAGTTGATGGCGAGGAAGGGACCCTTGCGGCCGCTGCGCGAGTGAAGCGCGCGGGCGACGAGCTCCTTGCCCGTACCGCTCTCACCGGTGATGAGGACGCTCGTGTCCGTCTCCGCGATGCGACTGATCAAGTCCGCGACGTGGCGCATCGCGTCGCTGGCCCCAACGACGCTCGGCAACTGTTCGGTTTCGACGCGACGCCGCAAACGGCGCAGCTCGTCAGTCATGCCGCGATGGCGGAGCGCACGCTCGACCGTGAGGATGAGTGCCTCCATCGAGATGGGCTTGGTGACGAAGTCGTAGGCGCCGGCGCGAATGGCGCCGATGGCATGCTCCATCGTGCCGAAGCCGGTCATCACGATGACGGGAAGGTCCGGCCGCTTGCTCACGGCCGCTTTGCACAGGTCCAGGCCGCTTTGGCCGTTCATGTGGATGTCTACCAGCAGCACCGAGAAGTCTTCCGCGTCCAGACGCTCGAGCGCTTCCTCCGGCGACAGCCGCCAAGTCACGTCATATCCGCGCCCCTTCAGACCCGACTCCGCCAGCTCGCACATGTCCTGATCGTCGTCGGCGACGAGGATCTTGGGGGTGGCGGTTGCAGACGACGTCTCCCGGCGAGGCTCTTCGGCTTGTGGCATTTTGACGGCGGCTAATGACATTGTGCCCCGCTTTAGCAGCTTGCATGCCAAGCGGTTGTGGGCACTTATCCGCAAGAATACGGAGGAGGCGCAGACGAATGGGTCGCAAAAGGTCTCAGAGAGCAAGATTGCCACGGGCGCGTAGAAAATTGGCTCGCGGCATCTCGTTTGCAGGAGAGTCCTTCATGGGCGCTTTTACCCCTCCCCCTACGGCAAAAACGCCGCACCGGCTTTCTTCGACTCGGATGTTACGGAAGGCAATTCATGTCTGACGGGCGAGATAAGCGCGCCGGAACAGGGGTATCCGGACTGGACGACGTATTGCGCGGCGGGCTGCCGATCAACCGGATGTACCTGGTCAAGGGCTGCCCCGGGGTTGGTAAGACGACGCTCTCGATCCAATTCCTTCTCGAGGGCGTTCGCCAGGGCGAGACGGTGCTCTACATCACGCTTTCGGAGACGGAGCAGGAGATTCGCCAAGTCGCGGCCTCACACGGGTGGAGCCTGGACGGCATGGACATGTTCGAGCTCTCGGTCGCGGAGCAGACGCTTCGCCTGCGCGAAGAGAACACCCTCTACGCATCGGAGGACGTGGACCTGAAGGAGCTGATGGGCGTGCTCATGGCGCGGATCGACGAGTTGAAGCCCGCGCGGGTCGTGTTCGACTCCCTCTCGGAGATCCGCCTGCTGGCGAACAACTCCACGCGCTACCGGCGGCAGCTGCTTGCGCTCAAACAAGACCTCATCGGGCGCGACTGCACGACCCTCTTGCTGGATGACCGCAGTGGAAACGAGGACCTCCAAATCGAGAGCCTCGCCCACGGCGTGATCGTGCTCGAGCAGACCGCGGTGCAGTACGGGGCAGAACGACGGCGCGTTCGCGTCGGCAAGCTGCGCGGTTCCGCATTCCGAAGCGGTTATCACGATTACGTCGTCACCACCGGCGGCATGAAGGTGTTCCCGCGACTGATCGCGGCCGAGCACCGGACCGAGCTCGGGGCTGAGCCCATTTCGAGCGGAATTCCGACGCTAGACGGCATGTTGGGCGGGGGTATCGATCGTTCGACGGCCACTCTCATCATCGGACCGGCGGGAGCAGGTAAGAGCGCTCTGGCGACCCACTTCGCGATGGCGGCGGCGCTGCGCGGCGAGCACAGCACGTTGTTCCTGTTCGAGGAGCGCATGAGCACCTGGGTCAAGCGCAGCGAGGCGTTGGGACTTCCTGCCGAGCGACTCGTGCGGGAAGGACTCGTGCGAGTCCACCAGATCGACCCCGCCGAGCTGGCCCCGGATGAATTCACGCACCTGGTACGCTTGGCGGTGGAGGAGGACCACGCGAAGGTCGTCCTCATCGACAGCATCACCGGCTACTTCAACGCGATGCCGGAGGCGCGGTTCCTCAGCCTGCAGATGCACGAGTTGCTCTCCTACCTGGCGGAGCGAGGCGTGGCGACGCTCATGACCATGGCTCAGACGGGCATGATTGGCCCCCAAATGACGGCCCCGGTCGACATGAGCTACCTGGCAGACGCGGTGGTGGTCATGCGCTACTTCGAAGTCGGCGGCCACTTGGAGAAGGCCGTATCGGTGCTCAAAAAGCGCTCAGGGCCCCACGAAAATACCATTCGTAGCATCTCTTTCGGCTCGAAAGGCATCCAGGTCGGGGAGGCTCTCATCAACCTGCACGGGATCCTTTCCGGCATTCCACGCCAACTCACCCAGCAAGAAGGCTTGCGTGAGCCAGGCTGAGGCGCCCAACAGCCTTCGCGACTTGCAACGACGCGTACTGATACTCGTGGCGGGGAAACGCGAGCGGGAGGTCACTTTGGACATTCTCGCGTCCAGCGGGTGGAGTGGGCACGCTTGCCGAGACATCGAAGGTCTCCTGACGGAAATGCGCCACGGCGCGACCGTCGCGCTCATCGCCGAAGAGCTGCTCACGCCGCCTGCGATGGCCCAGATCTCGGATTGGCTCCGCGAACAGCCGGCATGGTCGGACTTTCCGATCATCGTGTTCAGCGTTGGGGAACGTAAGGCGCCGCGCGAAAACAGCCCGCTCGCCAACGTGACGTTCTTGGAGCGGCCGGTTCGGGTGCGCTCCATGGTGGCGGCGATCCGCGGCGCCTTTCGTAGTCGCGCGCGCCAATACGAGGCTCGGCACGCGATCGAGTCGCGCGACAATTTTCTGGCAATGCTGGGGCACGAGCTGCGCAATCCGCTCAGCGCCATTTCGCTGGCGAGCACGCTCATGGCCCGGCGCGGCGCAGCTGAGTCCCGGCCAAAAGAGCTCGACGTGATCGCGCGGCAGGCCGAACACTTGACGCGCTTGGTCGATGATCTTCTGGACGTGGCCCGTATCACTCGCGGGAAGGTGTCACTTTCCACCGAGCCGTTGCCGCTGGCCGAGGTTGCGCGCAACTCCTTCGAGACTCTTCAGCACCGTGCCCGTGAGCACCTGGCCGCCTACGAGCTACGGATCCTCGCGCCGGAGCTCCGTGTCGACGGTGACCGTCAACGGCTCGAGCAGGTGTTCAGCAATCTGCTCACCAATGCCATCAAGTACACGCCGAAGGGGGGGCGGGTGGCGCTCACCCTTCGTGACGAGCCCGGTCTCGCTGTCGTAGAAATTACTGACAGCGGCATCGGTCTCGCTCCCGCTATGCTCGATCACATCTTCGAGCCGTTCACGCAGGTAGACGCCTCTTTGGATCGCGCCCAAGGAGGAATTGGCCTCGGGTTGTCGCTCGTGCGGAGCATCGTGCAGATGCATGGCGGCTCCGTGAGCGCGAAGAGCCCCGGGTTGGGGGAAGGCGCCACGTTCGCGGTTCGTTTGCCCCTGCTCACGGCTTAGCGACGACCGGCCGGCTCGACTGCTGTCACTTTCAGCAGCCGAATGATTCGTACATCGTGTCGCGTCGATTTGGGGCAGGCACGTGTGTCCGAAAGTTTCGTCGAGTACCCCCCTTGCGCCGCGCGGCTTTCGAGGCCAGATATGCGCCGCCGCGATGACGTACCTGCCCGTGTATTGCGAGTCGTGTGCCCACGCATCGTTGGCCACGGCGGGAGGGGCAAACGCCAGCCTTCAGTGCTCGTTCTGCGAGGAGCCCGCGCGGGTCATCCCCGGTCCCGTTTATGGAGACGGGGATTGGCTCGCCTTCGCCGAGATTGACGCCGCCGTATTCGAGGCCCAGCTGGACGGCCCGCAAGCGACGCTGCTCGCTCACGCCATGCAAGAAATGCTGGACCGGCAAGACGCGCCGGTCCAGGTCGTGCAGCAGATGATCGAGCGCTTGCCCGTGCTCGCACGTTGCCGCCCCGCGCTCGTCAATAGCATGCCCCGGGGCCTCCGTATGCTCATGACTTTGCTCATCGCCCGCACGCGGGACGAGCCGGTGACGCCCAAGAGCTTCTTACCTCCCCTGTTGGGCGAAGAAGCGGTCGAGTAGAGCCTCTCAGCGCCGCGACTTGGCGGCCTTGCTCTGCCCCGCCGTTTGGTCCACCACGTCGAACGCCGACGTGATGAGCGGCTTCACGCCCACGTACGCGTCCACCAAGTAACCGAGCTTGCGCGTCGCGAGCTCCGCGAGCTCCCAGGCCTCGCGCTGCTGCTTCGTATTGGGCCTTGCGACGCGCGAAAGCTTCAGGGCGGTCTGGAGATCCTTGCCGATGGCTACCAACTCCGGCAAGCGCTTGTCCTGCTGCAATCCGTGCGACGACCAGTTGCGGTAGAGCAGCCGGGCGATACCGATGAGGTCGCGGATGGTTTGAGCCGGGAACGGACGCTCGGGCACTTCCGCGAAAGCGCCACCGGTCGCGCGCCGCGTCAACGGCATCTTAAAAACGGAATGATTCCATGGGGCTCGTTCCGAGGCGGGGCTGCCACCGATTCGTCCGCGGGTGCGCTCCGTCTGCTCGCAGCGAAATCCGCTGAAGATCGGTTCGTCCCTCCCCTTCTACGGGCAGTGCGTACTCTGCCAGCTCGGCTCTCATCCTGTCTCGCTTCCGTGACCGCATCTTTCCTCTTCGGGCTGCTCGGTTGCCAGGAGCTGGAGACGCCGGTCGGTGAAACTCCCGCTCAGGGTGGCATCGGCGGTCTGCCCTCGACCGAAGGTGGGCGCGCTGGTGCTGCCGGCGTGCCGACCGCGGGCGGAGGCGGGCTCCCTACTGCCGCCGGTGCCGGGGGCGGCGGCGTAGCGGGCGCGTTCACGGCCGGGCAATCCGGTAGCGCCACGGCGGGCGGAGGCAGGTCTCATGGAGGAGTCGGAGGAGGAGTTGGCGGCGCGACCGCGAACCCCTACCCGACTCGAGCCGGCATCGTCGAGGTGTTGGAGCGAGTAGGCAGGCAATTTTCGCAGAAATGGCCGGACCCAGCCAAACTGCTGCCCGGCTCGCGCCCGAGCAATATCTGGACCCGCTGCGTGTACTTCGAAGGCCTGCTCGGTTTGTACGAAGCTTCGCCCCGTGCGGAGCACCTGGAATACGCGCGGAGCTGGGCCGAGTACCACGAATGGTCCTTTCGCCCTCCGGGCACCAACGCCGACAATCAGTGCGCGGGCCAGGTCTACTTCGACCTCTTCGAGCTGGAGGGCCAGCGAGAGCTCACGCGGATTCGCGCGCTCCAGCAAAGTTTGGAGACGATGGTGAACGAGCGGAGCAGCGCCAACTGGACGTGGATCGACGCCATTCAGATGTCGATGCCCAGCTGGGCGCGAGAAGGCGTGCGGGCCGGCAACGACGCCTACCTGGAGAAGATGTACTCGCTCTATCGCCACACCAAGCGCGTCGAAGGCGGCGGTCTGTACGATGACGCATCGCACCTCTGGTGGCGCGATGCGTCCTGGAAGCCGGCGCGAGCGCTCACGCCGAGCGGCAAGAACGTGTTCTGGTCGCGAGGGAATGGGTGGGTGCTAGCCGCGCTCGTCCGCGTGCTGGATCGCTTGCCACAGACCACCGCTCACCGCGCCGAGTACGAGCAAGACTTTCGCGACATGGCCGAAGCACTGCGTCTCGTGCAGCGCGAAGACGGCCTATGGAACGCGAGCTTGGCTGACCCCGCCCACTACGGCGGGCCCGAGGTCACCGGTACCGCGCTCTTCGTCTACGGCATGGCCTGGGGCATTCGCCGCGGCGTGCTCGCGGAAGAGGTGTACGGCCCCGTCGTGAGGAAAGCCTGGAAAGGCATGCTGCAAACCGTGCGCGCGGACGGTTTTCTGGGCTTCGTGCAGTCGACCGGGGAGGACCCCAGTGATGGGCAGCCGCTGAGCGCGGACAAGCAGCCAGACTTCGAGGACTACGGCGTCGGCTGCTTCCTCCTCGCGGGAAGCGAGCTGGCGAAGCTCGCGGAGTCTTGACGCACGTCCGGGTTGGCGAGGCCCCCGCACGTGCGGGCTCCGGCTACCTCGTGCGCCGCTTGCGCTGACTTGCGCGTCGCACCATCATGCCACGCTCCGGCCGACCTGATGAAGACTCTCGACGCTCTCGAAGCTCCGACGGAGGCCAGCCCCGTGGACTATCTGAAGAAGATCCTCACCGCGCGGGTGTACGACGTGGCTATCGAGTCGCCGCTTGAACCTGCGCCGAGCCTCTCGCGGCGCCTGAACAATCAGATCCTACTCAAGCGGGAAGACGAGCAGCCGGTGTTCAGCTTCAAGCTACGCGGCGCCTACAACAAGATGGTGCAGCTCTCGCCGGAGCAGCGCGAGCGCGGGGTCATCTGCGCCTCGGCCGGGAATCACGCGCAGGGGGTGGCCCTCTCCGCGCAGCGCCTCGGCTGCGAGGCGCACGTGGTGATGCCGGTCACGACCCCGCGCCTCAAGGTGGACGCCGTGCGCGCGCTCGGCGGGAACGTCACGCTGCACGGTGACAGCTACTCCGACGCCTACGAAAAGGCGCGTTCCCTGGAGCAGGAGCTGGGCCTCACCTTCGTCCACCCCTTCGACGACCCCGACGTGATCGCAGGTCAGGGGACGGTCGGGATGGAGATTCTGCGCCAGCACCAGGGGCCGATCGACGCCGTGTTCGTCGCCATCGGCGGAGGCGGGTTGATCGCGGGAGTGGCCGCGTACGTCAAAGCCGTCCGCCCGGAAGTCCGAGTCATCGGCGTGCAGATGAACGACTCGGACGCCATGCTGCGCTCCGTTCGAGCCGGGGCTCGCGTGCCGCTAACGGACGTTGGCCTCTTCTCGGACGGCACCGCGGTCAAGCTCGTCGGTGAAGAGACGTTCCGCATCACGAAAGCGCTGGTGGACGACTTCGTGGTCGTCGACACGGACGCGGTGTGCGCGGCCATCAAAGACGTGTTCCAAGACACGCGCAGCATTCTCGAGCCGGCCGGCGCCATGGGCGTCGCGGGCATCAAGCGGTACGTGGCCGAGCACCAGGTGCAGGGAAAAACCTTCGTCGCCATCACCTGCGGCGCGAACATGAACTTCGACCGCCTGCGCTTCGTCGCCGAACGCGCGGAGCTCGGTGAGCAGCGTGAGGCCTTGTACGCCGTCGAAATTCCCGAAGAGCGAGGCTCCTTCCGCCGCTTTTGCGAGCTCTTCGGGACGCGCGCGGTGACGGAGTTCAATTACCGCATTTCGGACCGCGCCGTGGCCCGCGTGTTCGTCGGCATCTCCATTTCCGAGCGCGCGGAAGCCGGCGAGATTGCCCGCAGCTTCACGAACGCCGGCTTCTCCGCGCTGGACCTCAGCGAGGACGAGCTCGCTAAACAGCACGTGCGCCACATGGTGGGCGGCCGCTCGGAGCTGGCGCGGGACGAGCGGTTGTTCCGCTTCATCTTCCCCGAGCGTCCCGGAGCGCTGATGCGCTTTCTGACCGCGATGCACCCGAATTGGAACATCAGCCTCTTCCACTACCGCAACCAGGGCGCTGACTACGGCCGCATTCTGGTCGGGCTGCAGGTGCCGGCGAGCGACGCGGAAGCGTTTCAAAGCTTCCTGACGACGCTCGCCTACCCCTACCGTGAGGAGACCGACAACCCGGTGTATCGCGCCTTCTTGCGTTGACCGAGCGTCGCCGCGCTCCGGAATATCAGCTTACAGCGCGCTTGACGCCGTCCCAGCCGCGGCGCACGGCGCTTTTGACCTTGTCCCAGCTGCTGTCACCGGTGCCGGACCAGTCGCTCGCCAGATCACGCTCGAGGTCGTCGTTCCATTCGCGCCCCTCGTACTGGCGGCGCGCGCCGTAGCCGTAGCGCACGGCCGGCTCGACTTGATCCCATTCGGGCGGGTTGGGTCGATCGCCGGGCGGGATGACCTGCTTGCCCGTGGCTTGTTTGACCGTGTCACCCGCGTCTTGATTGAGCTCTTTGCCACTGTCGCTCAAGTCGGCTTTGGTTTGCTCCCAATCGCGATGGAGTGCCTCTTTCGTGCGCTCCCAAGCGGAGTTGTGGCCGTCGTTCCACCACTTAGGATCCAGATTTTTGCGTGAATTTTCCATTATACAAAGGCGTTGCAGGTTCCAGACCAACTCACGACTTTGCGGCTGCGCGGGGCAGCCATTCGCTCAAAAATTGTTCCAAGGCCAGCGGCACGACGTCATCGTGGGCGGTGGGCCCGGACACCTTCAGCTGGATCAATTGATCCACGCGCTCGGGCGGCTTGCGGCGGGTCAAGCTGGTCCAGAAGGCTTCCGGAGAGCGCGGCCAGACCGCGGCTTGCCACCAGACCGACAGCGGAACTTGGGTTGGGCGTCGAGCCATGGCGGCTCCCATCTCCGCGTCGAGGCAGGGGTCGATGGACGCGACCGCTACCGGCTGGAGCGCTTCCGTCGCCCACCGAGTGGCGACTCCGCCGTTGGGATTGCAACCGGCGCCGCTATGCCCGACCACGTAAACGCGTGCGCGATCGAGCTGTGCCTTGCCCGAAAGCGCCTTGGCCGTGTCCTCGATGAAGGCGCCGAGCTCGAAGCCGGACCACAAAGCGCGTGGGACCGCGGCGTGGCGCGTCTGGCTCGGCGCGGCGAGAATGAACGGGCGCGCCCGCCCATTTTCGACGAGCCGCTGAACGACGGGGCGAACGTCCCGCTTTTTGCCGCCGAACCACATATGTAGCGCGCCGGTCTCGTTGGTGCCGTGGAGGAAAACAACCACCGGCAGCGCGGCCTCTTCGCCGGGAGGCGGCAAGAACGCGGCGCCGCCTTGGTGCTGCTTGGGAAGCAGGTACCGCTCGTCGTCATGCTCGAAGTAGCTGGTCTGCCAAGCGCGGGCCGGTGACGTGCCGAACAGCGCGGCCGCGGCGAGCAGGCAAGTAAACCGCCGGCACATGCCGCTCAGGTGAATGCAAAGCCGGTGCCGCATCCGACCTCGACCGGCGCGACAATCAGCCTCACTTCGGCTGCGGGCCGGCCGCGCTTCCTCGCCACCAGGCGGAACCGAGCGCGTTCTGCACGCGCCTGTGCTTACATGCCCAGTGGCTCGAGGATTGGCCACATGCCGGCCGGACCAGCGCCGGGTGCGGTTCATGAGCGGTAACGAAGGACGCGCTTAGTCGAGCGCCACTCCGGGCGGACGGCGGCGTTCACGGGCAGACGGGCGAACGCAAGCTTCACTCAGCAACGACGGAAGTAAAACATGCAACAGACGGTCTTGAACAATGGCGTGAAGATGCCCCTGCTCGGCTTCGGCGTGTTTCAGGTCCCCGACCCTGCGGAGTGCCAACGAAGCGTCGTGGAAGCCCTGCGCGTCGGTTATCGGCTGCTGGACACCGCCGCCGCCTATCAAAACGAGCAAGCGGTGGGAAAAGCGATCAAAGAAAGCGGCGTGCCGCGCGAAGAAATCTTCGTAACCACGAAGTTGTGGGTGGAAGACGCCGGCTATGAAAAGACCAAGCGCGCGTTCGACCGCTCGATGCAGCGGCTCGACCTGGACGTGCTCGATCTGTACCTCATCCACCAGCCGTACGGCGACGTTCACGGCTCCTGGCGGGCCATGCAGGAGCTCCTTCGCGAAGGGCGCGTGCGCGCGATCGGCGTCAGCAACTTCCACCCCGATCGCGTGATGGACCTCATCGTGCACAACGAGGTCAAGCCAGCCGTCAACCAGATCGAGACCCACCCGTTCCACCAGCAGGTCGACGCTCAGCAATTTCTGCGCGAAAACGGCGTCCAGCATCAGTCCTGGGGCCCGTTCGCGGAAGGGAAACGAGACATTTTCAAGAACGAGCTCCTCGGGTCGATTGCGATACGGCACAATAAGTCCATCGCCCAGGTCATCCTTCGCTGGCTACTGCAGCGCGGCATCGTCTCGATCCCCAAGTCCGTCCGTAAAGAACGTATCGCGGAGAACTTCGACATCTTCGATTTCGAGCTGCGCGCCGACGAAATGCTCATCATCCCGTCCTTGGACACGAAGACGAGCAGCTTCTTCGATCATCGGGATCCGAAAATGGTGAAGCGGCTCGGCGAAATGAAGGGCATCACCTGAGGCGGCCCTTTAGAACCCACTTCGTGAACACCGGGGATTTCGCCTCGCTTTCCAAAGTCGTATTCAGCAGAATACGACAATTGCCTTGAAGTGCCGCGGCGGGGCTATGATGACGAAGTGCAACCGGATCCTGCCGTGGGCGTTTACGCGTACCTCGACTACCGCGCGTTCTTGCGCGACCACTACACGGCAAAGAAGGCAGCGAGCCGGGGCTTTTCGTACCGCAGCTTCTCGAAGCGCGCCGGCGTCGCCTCGCCCAACTACTTGAAGCTGGTGATCGACGGCAAGCGCAGTCTCAGCCCGAAGATGGCCGAGCGATTCGCGTCCGCGTGCGGGCTGGACCGTGAGGCAAGCCGCTACTTCGTGCAGCTCGTGGGGTTCAATCAGGCCAAGACCTCCAGCGAGCGGGCGCAGTTTTACGGCAAGCTGAGCGGCTTTCGCAGCTACCAGCAAGCGCACAAGCTGGACGTCGCACACGCGGCCTACTACACGGACTGGTTCATGCCCGCGATCCGCGAGCTTGCCGCCACGCCCCACTTTCGCGAGGACGCGGACTGGATCGCCGACCAGTTGGTTCCCCCCATCAGCTCACTGCAAGCCCAGCGCGCGCTGGACACTTTGATGGATCTAGGGCTCTTGGTTCGAAACGACACGGGCAAGCTGGTGCAAGCGGACGCGCTGCTTTCCACCGGGCCAGAGACGCGAGGTCTGCACATTGCGGCGTTTCATCGCGCGATGACGCAGCGGGCAATCGAGTCGATTGACTTGGTGCCGGCGGCAGAACGCGATATTTCCTCGCTCACTTTGGGACTCGGACGTCAAGGGCTGCGAACATTGAAGGAGCGACTGCAAGGACTGCGGCGGGAGCTGCTGGAGCTGTCGGCGCTCGAGCAGGACCCGGAACAAGTCGTGCAGCTCAATTTCCAACTCTTCCCGCTCAGCCGGGTCACGAAGCGCGGAGGGAATCGATGATCCGCGGCGCTTGCGAGGGCAAGCTGCGCGGAATGAGTGAGCTAGGCCAGCGTTGCGTTCGGGCGGTGGCCCTTCTGGGTCTGGCGACAGGGTGCACGGGTGGCACCGAAACCGGCAACCCGCCGTTCGTGGCCGCGCTCGCGTACACCGGCACCTCCAGCGCGCCCGAGGACTACGCGCTCGACAGCCGTGGCGCCGTGGCCACCGTGCGCAGCGCCTGGTTGGATCTGGAGGCCGTAACCCTCACCCCCGAGGGCAGCTGCGACGGCACGGGTCAGCCGCTCGTCTCGCCTGCCCTCGGCGTCGGCGATCACGCGGCGGGAGCGCACGTAGAGACATCCTTCGAGGCGAGCGCGGGGCGCTTCTGCACCGCCACGCTCCCGTTCGTGCGCGCGCGCACCGTGCCCAGCAGCGCGCCGGAGGAGCTCGAGGGTCGCTCGGTGTTGCTGCTCGGTGAGCTGTCGGACGGCACGCCGTTCAGCATCGCGAGTGAGCTCGAGCCGCGCTTCGAGCTAGCCGCGATATCTTCGGGAATTCAGCTGTCTCCAGGCGACGCGAGCCTGCTCGTCGCGTTCGACTTTGCGGCTTGGCTACGCCCCGTCCGCTTCGCGGTTGCCACGCGCGAGGACGGCCAGATTCACATCGACGCGGGCTCGAACCCCGAGCTACTCGCGCGGTTCGAAGCCGCGCTCGGCGAAGGCGTCGCGCTGTACCGCGATCCCAACGCCGACGGCGTCCTAGACGACGACTCGGAGCTGCTCGCTCGCCCCCGGTAGCGATCCCGTATTCCGCCGTATACGCTGATGCGGGGGGGGGGCCTTACGAAAGGGCGCGTCTTACTCGATGCTCGTGAGCGAAGCCGGACCACTGCGGCCCTGGCATCGAGCGGAGCGGACGCTCCGAGGAGAACGCACATGAAGCACTTACTTTGGATGGGTGTGGCCCTGATCGCGGCCCAAAGCATCATCGCTTGCGGCGACGACGACGACGACGGTAGCCCGGGCACGGCCGGTCGCGGTGGAACGTCGGCGACGGCCGGAACGTCTGGCGAGGCGGGCGAGTCCAGCAGCGGCGGTAAGTCGGGCGGAGGCACGTCATCCACCGCAGGCAAGTCGGCTACTGGCGGCGAAGCGCCTGGCTCGAACGGCGGCGCTGGCGGCAGCGGTGAAACGGCTCAGAAGGACATCGTGGAAACCGCGCTCGCTGCCGGTAACTTCACGAAGCTCGCCGCCGCGCTGACCGCGGCCGGCCTCGTGGATGCACTGAAGGGCGACGGCCCCTTCACCGTGTTTGCACCGGACGACGACGCCTTCGAAGCATTCGAAGAGGCGAACGAGGGCGTCCTGGAGGGGCTGAGCAAGGCAAAGCTCACCGAGATTTTGAAGTACCACGTGGTCGTGGGCGCGGCCGTGAAGTCCACGGAGCTCAAGGACGAGCAAATCTTCGTGACTCTGTCAGGCTCGCCCGTGTTGATCGACACGACCGGCGGCGTGAAGGTCAAGGACGGCGAGGTCAAGACCGCGGACATCGAAGCCAGCAACGGCGTCATTCACGTCATCGACACCATCATCCTTCCGCCGGAGGACGACATCGTGGCTACCGCGATCGCGGCCGGCACCTTCACGCAGCTCGCCGACGCCCTCACCTCGGCCGACCTCGTCACTGCGCTCCAGGGCCCGGGCCCGTTCACGGTCTTCGCCCCCACGGACGACGCGTTCGACAAGCTCGCCGCGGTGCCGACCGGTGACGCACTCAAGAACGTGCTGCTCTACCACGTCGTCGAAGGTGCGGTTGGGTCGGGAGATCTAACCGCCGGCCCCGTCCCCACCCTCCTCGAGGACGAGAGCGTGACCATCGACCTGGATGACGGAGTGAAGGTCAACGAGTCCAACGTGACGAGCGCGAATATCATCGCGAAGAACGGCGTCATTCACGTCGTGGACACGGTTCTCGTACCGGAATAAAGACAATGCAGGCCGCACGCGAGCGTCCTCGGATCTCGCGTGCGGCAAGTCGTACGACAGTGAGAAGGGTCGTTCGTGCGTCGCGATCGTGACGGGCAGTTTTCGAAGAGCCGCAGCGGCGCTTGGCTGCAAGCAGTTGCGTAAGGCACTTACCGGACAGACCAACATCTGAGCTGGGCGTACCGTGCAGACATGATCTTCCTGCCTGCGAGTTGTGACCGCTGCGGCGAAGTTGGGCTCATTCCCGGCCCGGAGTGCGTCGACGGCAGGGCAACGTGCGAAACGTGCGGCGGCCTCGCGTTTGCGCTCGTCGGACCGGCAGTTCCCGAAAGTGACGTGCTGCTGTTCAACGAGCTGTGCTGGGCCATCGAGCAGTCCTCGCTCGCCGCCGCGGACGCAGCGCAGCTCGCGCTCGCGTTGTCGGACGCGACGACGCCCGGCGAAGGGATGGAGCTGTTGGACCTCGCCGTCACTTGGTTTCCAAGCCTGTCTCCGCTGCGTCCCGCGCTCGCCGCCAACCTCACGCGGACGCGCCACGCTTTCTCGATGGTCGGTCTCATCCTCGCGGAGCGCAGCGCCTCCCGGTCCGCGAAGCGCCGGATCCAAGGCGCCCCCTTCGCGGCGGAGAGGTAGGCGGGGCGCCCGCGCGGAGCACCCCACTTCGCAAGAGTCAACGTTCTGCGCGCCTGGACACGGCGTGCGCGCGGGTTCGCTTCAGTCGGCGCGGATGGTCACCTCGAGCACGTCGTCCACAGCAGGGTACTCGTAGTCGTCGCCGACTTCCGCCAGGAGTCGCACGGCGCCTTCGCCCTCTTCACCCGTGTTCGGCGCCGGCTGGTTCGTCACCGTGTTGGGGCCGATCGCGGGCTCCTCGTTCGCCTCGGTACCTGCATCCCAGAGCCGGACCTCGCTCGTGATGTCGCCGCTCAAGGGCGTGCCTTCCGCGTCGAACAGCGGGATACCGGCGTCCGCGGGAGCAAAGAATACGTCGTTCGTCGCCGCCAGCATCGTCGCGAATGAGAGCGCCTGCCCGGGAACGGCTTGAAACGAGAACTGATACTTCTTGCCCGGAGTGATGGGCCCGGCTGCGTCCGCGCCAACCGGCATATTGAAGACGTCCGAAGACAGCTCGCCTTCCAAGGTGGCGAGGTGCTCAGCGAGCGACATCGGATTGCCGTCCTCCGCGATGTGCTCGACCCCATATTCGGAGTCCGGCTCTCCGTCGGCGAAGAGCGGCATTTGCCCTTCCGCATGCACCGCCCAAACTCCGGGGGAAGCAGGGAACGTCACTCCCGAGTTGGCTAGAGCATAGGCTCCCAGCGACGTTGGGTTGCCGTCCTCCGCGATTCTTTCGATGCCCTGCCCTCGGTCGGGCATGCCGGCCGTGAACAGCGGGTCTTTGCCCCCGTGAACTACCCACACGCCGGGAGAGATTGGCGCCGCGAAGTCGCCCTCGCTGGTTTGCAGCACCATATTCGAGGAAACGTCGCTGATAGTGACTTTGAACTCGGTACCAGCAACGTGAGTGATATCGACCGTCAGCACCTCTGCGACGCTGGGGTACTCGAAAATGTCGTCCGTATCCTCGATGAGGCGGACGTTCCCGTTCTCGGCCGGTCCCGTGTTAGGAGCCGCCTGCTTGGAGACGGTGCTCGCACCGACTCGCGGCTCCTCGTTCACTTCCGTGCCCGCATCCCACAAGTACACCTGGTCCGTCACGGAGCCGGAAAGTGGCTCGCCGTCTTCGTCGTACAAGGCGATGCCGTCTCCGCTCGGCGCATAGAACAAGTCGTTGGTGGCGGCGAGCATGGTCGCGAAGGAGAGCTTCTGCTTACGGCCCGCATGAATCGTAAATTCATAGGATTTGCCGGGCGTGGCCGGTCCGGGAGCCGCGTCACCCACCGGCACGTTGAAGACGCCGGAGCTCGTAAACAGCCGCACGGGAGCGACATTCTCGATCGTCACCGTGAACGTGCGCGCTTCCGACGGAGCGCCACCCGCGCCGGCTGCAGCTCCTCCGAGGCCCATTGCGGTCGCGCCGGCCGCGCCACCGTCAGGCTTACTGCCCGAGGTACCAGGAGCGCCCGCGGCGCTATCGCCGGCAGCGCCGCCCGAGGAAGTGCCGCCTGTTTCGCCCCCGCTTGCGTCGTCGTCGTCCGAGCAAGCGCCGAGTAGCGCGGTCGTCGTGAACAAAGCTATCGCTAGAGCTCTCATCCGTTGGCCTCCGTGTTGACGCTCGTTACACACGAGCGGCTCTGTCTTTCAGCGCGAGGTATGAGCTGCGCTCACGGCGGTTACCCGGCCCGCGCAACTTTCTGCTCAAATACCGAAACGCCTCACTCGTCTTGCGCGGCCACGGAGCCGTGAAGCTCTTTCGTTCAATGAGCCGTGGGGCTCGCATCGAGATGCGGCGACTCCAGCGATGTTTGCTGGAATCACCATGATGCACCACACGCTTATCGGTAACCTTCTGCGGCAAACTCGGGTATCTGGGCCCCATGGCTAACCTCCCTCTCGGCCTGGAACAGCACGTCAACGCCGCTCAATCGATCCTGGCGACTCCCGGCGCACTCCAAGCGAGGCAGATCGAATGGGCGCAGGCTGCCACCTGCCGCGCGGTTGCGGCCGCGATGGCGCTTCGGACTCCCACTTCCGGCGCCGGTGACCACGAATGTCCGGCCGGCATTGCTATCTTCGCAGGCACTGGCAGCCCACTCACGCAAGGCATGGCGATGGGACTTCGAGGTCCTGTCACCGCCGCCGAGCTGGATGCCATCGAGGCGCGGCTCTGCCCGTCCGGCACCGGCGCGCGCCAGTTAGAAGTCTGCGCGTTCGGCGAGCCGACCTTGTTCGCGCTGCTGGCCGACCGCCGCTACCGCGTGACCGAATGGCAACTGGTGTGGACCCGCGCGGTGCCGGACGAGCCGCTCGCCGCGCCGCCCCCCGAGCTAGTCGTCCGACGTATGCGCCCGGGCGAAGAGGAGCTGTACTGCCACGTCGCCTTGGCCGGAGCTCTCGAAACCGAAGCCGTCCCCGCCGAAGCTATCCAGCTCATCTTGCCCACGACTTTCGCCGATGGCTACGAAATGTACCTCGCTTGGCTCGGAGACGAAGCGATCGGAGCCGCCACCCTGTGCCATGCCGACGGCGTTGCCTTCATCATGGGGAGCGGAGTGCGGCCCGCGTTTCGCCGCCGCGGCGCGCAGGGCGCGCTGATTCGCACGCGTTTGAACCGGGCGCGCGAGCTCGGCTACTCGCTGGCTTGCTCCAACACGCAACCGGGCACGTCTTCCTGCCGAAACATGGAACGTCACGG
>JAQSWN010000425.1 GCA_029266615.1 Polyangiaceae bacterium | reverse complement strand
CTCGGCTTCACCTCGGAGCTTGTGGTCAACGCGGACGGCCCAACTCTCCAGGACGCGTTCACCCGCTTCACCGCTTCGCTCCAGGACGGCGATGTCGCGGTTGTTTATTTCCGTGGGCACGCCGGGCGGGTCGGCGGGGAGTTCACCTTGCTAGCGGCCGACGCGCCTCCGCAAGGCACCCGGGAACGGCGGCAACAACCATTTGGATTGTTGCTGACCACGATCGCCGACGAGATAAGAGTTGCGGGCGCGCAGGCGCAGATCTTCTTCATCGACGCTTGCCGGGGCGATCCCTATGTGAGCTCAACACCGGAAATCGGGCCCTCCTCGTGCGGCGACCTTAAAGAGCCGCTTCCGGAGGGATCGGTCGCTCTCTTTTCGGCCAGCGCCGGTCAACGCGCACTCGACCGCCTTGGCGACGGCGACCAGGACCCGCACTCGGTCTTTACGCGTACTCTCCTTAGCCATCTCGATGACACGGGCTCGGTGGTTCGCGTGGCCCGTGCGGTTCGCGTCGAGGTGACCGAGCTCGCCAACTCGGTGCAGTACCGGCAGACACCGGCATACCTCGACGAGCTCGTTGGACCACCCGTGGTTCTGGTGCCGGGTCCGTCGGACGTAGCGTCCGCCACGCCGCCGCCATCAGCTCCCCCTCTGCCGCGTGAGCCTCTGCCTCCTCCGCCACAGCCACAGCCGCAGCCGCAGCCTCTACCTGCACCGGCGACGGATGGCTTCGTCTGCGGGTCAGCCGCACCTGGGCCACCGGCATTCGACTGCAGTCGGGCTCGGCGCTTGGCGGAAATCGCAATCTGCCGTGACCCGCGTCTTGGCTCCTGTGACCGCATGCTCAACGTCGCCTTTTATGAGGCACAGGCTCGCGCCGGGCGCGGTGCGGTGGCCTTACGGAGTGACCAGGAAGCTTGGCTCGCCCGTCGCGACGCTTGCGCCGGTGCCGCCGGGCAGGGCCCCGCCGCCGTCGCGGAGTGCATCGGGCGTGCTTACGACGAACGCATCGCTGAGCTGGAGGTCGTGCGAGCCCAGCCGCCAATAGCAGCTCCAGTCTCGCCGAGCTTCAATTGCCGATACGGGCGGACCCTGGTCGAACAAGCCATCTGCAGCGACCCGGCACTCGCCGCCAAAGACCGGCGGATGGCGCGGCTCTATGAACGCGCGGGAGGCTCGCGATTCGGGCCGGTGGAGCCAACCCAGCACGCGTGGCTGGCCGTCCGTGACGCATGCGCCCGGGTTGCCGGACCGGCGTTGCATGCCTGCATTCACGAGGCCTACGACGCGCGCATCGCCGAGCTCGGCGGTTGATCGCGATAAACTTGCGCAGGTGCTCGACCAGCCTCGCGCCGACCCCGGCGAGCGTCATCTCGACGACCCGCGCCGCTGGCTCCTGGTTTCCAGCATTGCCTTCACGCACGCCTTGGACGGGTGAGGCGCCGACGCAGCGGCATAGGGCCGAACGGACATCGTCAGGGCCGCCCGAGCGCCGTTGCGCCTGGCGGTGCGTAGCCCTCTTCGTGCAGCCGCTTCGCATGCGCGACGAACTCGCGCACCGCGTCGACGGCGTCCTCGATCTCGGAAAAGCCGCAGCCGTCCACGCGTACGCGCCCGCCCTCGCGATAAAGCTCCACCCACAGCGGCAGCAACGGCATGCAGTCTAACGGAAATTCCGTCAGCCGCACTTCGTAGGAGCGGAAGCGCGCCAGAACCGCGCTGTGCCCCCGTCCTCTGCCTCGGCGGGAGCCCCGTGTAGGGGTGGAGCAGCAGGCGCTCGGCCTACTCGCCATTGAAGTCCTTCAGAGCGCGCGAGTCGCGCGCGGCAAAACCGGTCATGGCTCGTGTGATCCTTCGTCCGCGGTGCTGCGCCGCGCGGACCTCTCAACGGATCTGGCTACCGCTTCTTGCCGAGGCTTGGCAGGCCTCCCGGGACGAATGTCGCCTTTACCGCACTCGCATCACGGACCTTGGTTGCCTTCTCCTGAGACACGATCCCATACTTCTTCTGGAGCCCCTTGAGGTTCTTGTGAACGGCATCCACGAGGGCCTTGATGGCTTCGTCACTGCGCGTCTCGCGGAAGGCGTTTCCCCGCCCATCCCCTGTCGCACCGGTTAGGGCCCCGAATAGTTCGGTCTGCTTTATCGGTTCCATTGTTGCAATCCTATCTATCCTCATGCCGCCCATACTTCGGCCATTCAGTCCGTGCACGCACCGCCTCGGCCCTTCGTCTCCCTTTGGCGCACGCGCCGAGGACCTTATGACCGCTGGCGAACCTCTCTCAAGGCGCGCTTCATAACCCGGATTCCGTGACCGGCCGCGATCGTCAACTCGTCGAGCTTGATGTCCTGCATGGCGGCATAAAGCCGGACGGAATTCACTCCGTTGATTTTGCGCTTGTACTGTTTCAAGGTGTCGGTGCGGCTGCGCTTCCAAACTTGGTACTGCTTCCGTGGAGCCTTAGTCGTGTACCAGACCATCTGCAGCAGATCCCCATCACGAACGCGCTTATACTCGACGGATGTAGCGTAGGAGAGGAGCGCGCGCATCCCAATTCGAATGTCCTTGCAAAAGCGGCGCAACTTGGCTTCCGAAATCCCCCACACGAGGAGGTGCACGTGCCATTGCATGAAGCGGTCCACACAGTGCGTTTTTTGAGCAGAAACATAAAGAGCGACGTCAAGGAGGCCGACGTAGTTTAAGCCGATGAGAGCCTCGGCATAGGCTTGGCGAATTTGGCGCAGTGTGGGCCCTTCCCACCCCGGCGGGTCAAACTCATAGGGAAAAACTACCTGGCGCTGGTCGATTACCGTGACGAAGTAGACCG
>JAQSWN010000244.1 GCA_029266615.1 Polyangiaceae bacterium | reverse complement strand
GAGCAGCGTCGGGTCACGCCCGATCCGTTCACCCTTTCCGGACGAAGCTGACGGGGGGCTCTGCACGGCTGCGGGGAGAGGTCGGGAGCCGCCCGAAGGCGGTCCCGTCTCGGGGGCGCGGCTCGCGCAGCCCCAAGCCAGAGCCGTTAAAAATAGCGCTGAACGCAAGGCCAAACAGTCTCTACGCGCACAAAGCCGCTGGCAAGCCCGATGGCGCGGCCGCGACCGAAAGCGGATTGTGCTCGCACTACCGCGCGAGCAGTGCGTCGTATTGCTCGATGAAGGCGCGCGCCGCTTGGGGCAAGCGGTCGTGCCAATCCACGCCCGCGTTGCCGTCGGCGCCGTCGGTCACGAACTTCACGGCGCCGAGCTCTGCGCCCTCCAGCAAACAAACCTTGGCGAGCGCGTAGCCTTCCATGTCGATGACGTCGCAGTCGACCAACGGCGCGCCGGTCTCGAAGCGGTCGCCGGTACCGCACACTGCCTCTGGCAGCTCGGGGAACAACGCCGGAAACTCGAGCACCGCCGGCACGTCTTCGAAGGGCGTGGTCCCCAGTGGAAAGCCGAGCCCAGAGACGTCCATGTCGCGCTGCACGAAACGCCGACACGACACGACGCTCCCGGCCGGGAGCTTGGGGCTGCCTACGGTTCCGAAATTCACGACGCGCGGCGCGGCTCCGTGCGCGGCGCGGTGCTCCGACAGCGCGCGCGCGAGCCGGTAGGTCGCGTTGACCTTGCCGATGCCGGTGTAGAGCACCGGAATGCCGCGCGCAGCGAACAAGCCTTGGCTCTCCAGCTCGAGCGCCATCACCACGAGTAACGTGCTCACGCCGGAGGCCGCCCCACGCTCAGAGCGCGTAGTTGGAAGGTAGGAGGCCGCGCTTCACGAGCACGGCGATGATTTGCTGCGCGACTTCTTCTGGATCCGCGTTGTCGAGCGAGACGACGCCGTCCGGAGCCTTCGGCGCCTCCTCACTCGGCTCCTGATGCCCGGGGCCGTAGGCGCCGCGTTGGTCGCGCTTCTTGCGGAGGTCCTGAGACGTCTTCACGTAGATCTCGACGAACCGCTCGGAGCCGACCGCGTCACGGATCGCGAGTCGGTCCGCCGTGAGCGGCGAGGCGTAGGCGAAGATCGAGATGAGCCCCGCGTCCGTGCAGCGACGCGCCAGCTCCGGCGTTTGCACCGGGCTCGAGCCGTCCGGCAGAACGCCCGCCGATAGGCCGTCGTCCGGATCGATGACGTAGGCCAAGCGCTTCTGATCGAACAGACGGCGCTCGAGCGCGAAAGCGATGGCGGTCTTGCCTGCGGCAGGCAGGCCCGTGAGCCACACCGTGGCCCCTTTTTGCCCGAGCCGTTCGGCTCGCTCGTCTGCGCTCACTTGGGAGCGAGCACGGAGCGAGGTCGGGCTTCGGCTGTCGTCCTCTTCCTTTTGCGGCGCGTCCGGCAAAATCATGCCCGCGGCGACGGTGTTGTTCGACAGCGAATCCACGAGAATGAACGCGCCGGTGACGCGGTTGTGCTTGTAGGGATCGAAGTACAGCGGGCGGCGGCAGCTCACCGTAACCCGACCGATGTCGTTCAGCTCCAAGCGCGAGGCTTCGCTCTGCTTCAGCGTCTCCAGATCGACCGTGAAGGCGACGTCCTCGATCTCCGCGCGCACCAGCTGCGTGGTGTGCTTGAGCAGGTAGCTCTTTTGGCGATCCAGTGGGCGCTCACTCAGCCACACCATCATCGCGTCGAAGCGGTGGTCTACGCGCGGCAGATTGTTCGGCAGCACGAGCATGTCGCCGCGGCTGATGTCGATCTCGTCCGCGAGCTTGATCGTAACGCTCTGGCCGCCGTGGGCATGGTTCAGCTCGCCGTCGAAGGTGTCGATGCCGACGACCTTGCTGGTGCGGCGCGAGGGCAGCACCATCAGCGTGTCGCCCTTCTTGACGATGCCGGACGCGACGTGTCCCGAAAAGCCGCGGTAGTTCAGATCCGGGCGCATGACGTACTGCACCGGGAAGCGGAAATCTTCGTAGTTTACGTCGCTGGCGATCGGCACCGTCTCCAAGTGCTCGAGCAGCGTACCGCCATCGTAAAAGGGCGTGGAGGGGCTCGGGTGCACGACGTTGTCACCCAGCTTGGCGGAGATGGGGATGAACTTGATGCCCTTGAAGCCGAGCTTCTCGCAGAAGTCGCCGAACTCCTTCTTGATCGCCTCGTACGGCTCCTCGCGGTACTCGACGAGGTCCATCTTGTTCACGCACACGGCAATGTGCGGAATTCCGAGGAGGGACGCGATGTAAGCGTGGCGGCGCGACTGCGGCAGCACGCCGAGGCGCGCGTCGATCAAAATGATGGCGACGTTGGCGGTCGACGCGCCCGTGGCCATGTTGCGCGTGTACTGAACGTGGCCCGGCGTGTCCGCGATGATGAACTTGCGCTTGGCGGTCGAGAAGTAACGATACGCAACGTCGATCGTGATTCCCTGCTCGCGCTCGGCCTTCAGACCGTCCGTAAACAAGGAGAAGTCGATCTCCATGCCCGCGCGACCCGAAGCGCGCTTCACCGCCGACAGCTGGTCCTCGTAAATACCGTGCGTGTCGTGCAGCAGCCGGCCAATCAGCGTCGACTTACCGTCGTCCACCGAGCCCACGGACACGAACCGAAGCAGCTCCTTCTTCTGGTGCTGGTCCAGGTATCCGAGAATGTCCTTACTGATTAACTCTTGCTCACTCATAACGGCCCGGGGGAAATTTCACAGGAGACGGGAGGCGGGAGGCACGGGAGATTTCGGTGTAAGTGCGCGTTAAACGACGCAGACCGTGACGAATCAACGACGTATTGAAATTCACGCCTTTGTAGGAAACCGGCAGGGACACCTGCTGGCGAAAGGGGATGGCACGAAGCCTGAGCTCGGCATTCAGAGCCGCCTCGTAGACGCTCTCCAGCAATCCTGGCCCCCGTTCTCGATGTACCTCGGTGCAGGCGGCAATGACTCGGTCGGACAGAGGATCGTGGATCGGGCGTCGCATCGACCCCTAGTCGGCCACGAGGAAGCTCAGTTGCGCCCGGCGACGCGGAGCGGCGCGCGAGTCCAAGAGAACTCCCGTCTCCTGTCTCCTGTGGAGGATTCGCACCAAACCAGAGCATCAGAAGTAGCCTTCGCGCTTTTTCGTCTCCATCGAGCCTTCTTCGTCGAAGTCGATGAGGCGTCCTTGGCGCTCGGAGTACTTGGTGAGCAGCATCTCGCGGATGATGTCCGGGAGCGTGGTGGCGGTGGACTTGAGGGCGCCGGTGAGGGGGTAGCAGCCGAGGGTGCGGAAGCGCACCATCTCCATCCGCGGCTTTTCGCCCGCGTTGAGGGGAATACGGTCGTCGTCGACCATCAGCAGCGTGCCGTTGCGCTCGACCACCGGTCGCTCCGCGGCGAAGTACAGTGGCACGATCTGGATCTTCTCCAAGTAGATGTACAGCCAGATGTCGAGCTCGGTCCAATTGGAGAGCGGGAAGGCGCGGATGCTCTCGCCTTTGGTGAGCTTGCCGTTGTAGAGGTTCCACAGCTCGGGGCGCTGGTTCTTCGGGTCCCACTGGCCGTAGCGGTCGCGGAAGCTGTAGATGCGCTCCTTGGCACGGGACTTCTCTTCGTCGCGGCGAGCTCCGCCGAAAGCGGCGTCGTAGCCGCCTTTCGCCAGCGCTTGGAGCAGCGCCTGCGTCTTCATGATCTGCGTGTACTTGTTGCTGCCGTGCTCGAAGGGGTTGATGTTGTCGGCCACGCCTTGCTGGTTGGTGTGGACGAGCAGGTCGAGCCCGTGCTCCTTCGTGAACTTGTCACGGAAGGCGATCATCTCTTTGAACTTCCACGTCGTGTCGATGTGGAGCAGCGGGAAGGGAAGTTTGCCGGGGTAAAAGGCCTTCCGCGCCAGGTGGGTCATCACGGCCGAGTCTTTACCGATCGAATAGAGCATGACCGGGTTGTCGAACTCGGAGGCGACCTCGCGCAGGATGTGAATGCTCTCGGCCTCGAGCTGCCGAAGGTGGCTGAGCCGGAGCTCGACGGCTTCGGCTGGCTGATGCGTGGTGACGATGGGAGCGGCCTGCATGGGGGCAGGGCGATTTAGCACCAATTCAATCGGGATTAAGGACAATTGGCTAAGTTGTCTTAATCGCTCGTTATTTAGGCAGAACAGCGTCTAGGCTGGCACAAAATACGGGACGGTGCGGTCCCTCCGAGATGCTGATGTACGCGCGGTCCGCGTCGACGAAGGCGATGGCTTCGCCTTGGCCCTCGGGTGGGCTCGGGAGGACGCGCGGGGGGCGGGCCAGTGCCTGCATGACCGACTCGCCCGCTCGGCGCTCGAACAGAAAGACGGACGAGTACGTTCGCACCAAGATTGCGCTGCCGTCGAGCGTGATGCTGGCGGAAGTGGGCAGCGGGTTGCCGGGCAGAGGGTCTCGACCGAAGTGCAGCTCACCGACGAGCAACAGCTCGCCGCCACCTCGAGCGAGCATCGCGGCGGGGGCCATGAGCACCTCCGAAACGCCGTCCGGCTGCTTGCTGATGGCGACCAGATCGCCGCCCCGCGGATCGATGAAGAAGGCCTCCACGTTGCGCGCGCCGCGAGGAAACGTAAACACGATGGGGAACGCCTCGGTGACGGAGAGCTTTGCGGCGCGGCTCGACGCGTCGATGACGGGCTCGGGAATTCGGTACACCACGGCCTTGCGCCGGGGGAGGCCGAGCCCGGTCGCGAAGTTGTTGCCCGTGTCGCCGAGGTAGATGAAGGAGCCGCCGGCGGGGCCCGGGCCGAGCGCGATGTCTTCGGCATCCAACAAGAGAGGGACGCTCTCGAGCGTGAGCTCTGCGAGCAGCTCTCCGCTGCGGTCGATGGCGAAGAAGCGGGGCGTGTCTCCCGAGTCGTTGTGCACGAAGAGCACGCGCGGGTCGGTGCGGCTCTCTGCCACCCCCGAGATCTCGTCTAGCTGCGGGCTTCGAATACGGCCGATGACCTCCGGTGCCGACCCGCAACGCGCCCGCGCGGCGGCAGGAGGAGCGAGCTCGGGAGCGGGGGCAGCCGAGTGCTTCGGGGCCGGCGCCGGCTCGACACGCGGCCAACTCGCGCCCCTTAGGGCCGAGCAGCCCAGCGCAAATACCGCGTAAAGGTAGATGGCAGCGAGACGTCCCATCAGAAGCGCTGAGCCCAACCTTCGAGCGCGGCGCTGATTTGGGCGGGCGCGACCGGGACGCGCGTCGCGGTCGAAAGCGCGTCCAAGTATTCCGGGCGCGGAACCTCGTAGGCGCCGAGGGAGGCCAGGTGTCCGGTCACGAACTGCACGTCGAAGACGCGCATGCCCGCGCGGAACAGCGTATCCAGCGCCACCGCCAGGGCGACCTTGGAGGCGTCGGTCACGGTGTGGAACATGCTCTCTGCTGCGAACAGCGCGCCACGCCGCACGCCGTAGAGACCGCCCGCCAGCTCACCGTGGTGCCATACCTCGAAGCTGTGCGCGTGCCCGAGTTGGTGCAGCTGCGTGTACGCCAGCATCATCTCCGGCAGGATCCAGGTGCCGCCTTCGCGGTTGAAGGCGCACGCCTCGATGACCTGCACGAACGCGCGATCGAAGGAGACCTCGAAGTCTCCACCGCGCAGGGTGCGCCGCAAGCTGCGGGACACGTGCAATCGCTCACGGGTCATCACCGCGCGCGGGTTCGGGCTCCACCACAGCGGCGGAACTCCCGCGCTGTACCAAGGAAAAATGCCCGATTCGTATGCGAACAGCAGCCGCGCGGGTGAAAGATCTCCCCCGACCGCGAGCAGTCCTTCGTCGTCCGACTCGCTAGGATCCGGAAAGGACAAGGGGCTGCCCGGACCCAAGAAGGTCAGGCGGCGGTTGCCACGCATCCGGGCGAGCGTAGCCGATATTCTGCCGAGCCTCTAGCAGGCGCGGTGAGGCGAGGCGGGGAAGATCTTCCCGGGGTTCAGCAGACCGGCCGGGTCGAACACGCGCTTCAAGTCCTTTTGGAGCGTGATGAGCTCGGGCGACTGCTCGAGGGGCAGGTAGGGCGCTTTGAGCACGCCGATGCCGTGCTCACCGCTCAGGGTGCCGCGCAGCGCGATGACCCGCTCGAAGAGCATCTCTATGCCGCGCTCGACCGCCGGTATCTCGTGCTCCTCGTTCCACAAGAAATTGCAGTGCAGGTTGCCGTCGCCGGCGTGGCCGTAGGTGAGGGTGCGGACGCCAGTGCGCTCGCTGATTTCCTTCACGAAATCCAGGAGAACGCCGATCTGCTGGCGGGGCACGACCACGTCTTCGCTCAGCTTCCTCTTCGTGAGCTTGCGCACGGCGTGGCTCATCTCCCGCCGTGCGGCCCACAGCCGCTCGCGCTGGGCCGGATCTTGCGCGGCCAGCACTTCGAGCGCTTTCACGTCGTCGCACACGCCGGAGATGCGTTCGGCTTGTCGCTCTACGGAGGCGTCGTCGCCGTCCACTTCCATGAGCAGCATGGCTCCCGCGGCGGGGTTGATGGCATTGCCGGCCAAGCGCATGGCCTCCAGCGTCGAGTCGTCCAGAAGCTCGATACAGCGGGGCGAAATGCCAGCGGCGATGATGGCCTGCACGGCCTCGCCGGCCTGGCGTACGTCCTTGAAGAGAGTGAGCAGGGTCATCACGCTCGGTGGCTTCGGCACGAGCTGTAGCGTCGCTTGGCCGAACACCGCGAGCGTGCCCTCGCTGCCAACGAGCAGCCCCGTCACGTCGTAGCCGGTAACGCCCTTCATGGTGCGTCGGCCGGCTTGGATGCGCTGGCCCCCGATCAAGAGCGCCTCGACCCCGAGCACGTAGTCACGCGTGACGCCATATTTGAAGGCGCGCGGACCGCCCGCGTTCTCGGCCACGTTACCGCCGATGGCGCAGGTCTTGAGCGAGTTCGGATCCGGCGGGTAAAACCAGCCCTCCGCCTCCACCGCCGCGTGCAGGTCGGCCAAGATGACGCCAGGCTCCACGACGGCAAGCCCCTCCTTGCGGTCGATTTCGAGGATGCTTTGCATGCCGCTCGTCGAAAGAACGATGCCGCCCGCCATCGGCACTGCGCCGCCCGTTCTGCCCGTACCCCCCGCCCGAGGGGTGATCGGCACTCCCGCCTCCCGTGCGACCGCGAGCGCTGCGAGGATATCTTCCGTAGAAGTGGCGAGCACGACTGCGTCCGGCACTTCGCCTTCCGCTTCCGACTCGTCCCTCACGAATCGCTCACAGGCGTCGCGCGCGGTCAAAACTTTCGACGGGCCGAGACGCTCGTCGAGCAGGGACTTGGCTTTGTCGCGCGCGAAAGAGGAGGGGCGCGGCAGGTCGGGGCGTGAGAGCTGCACGGTCGCTAGGGTACAGCCTAACGACGCCGCGCGCCCGACGCTTGACTCATGCGGGAAGCTCTGACTCTGCTTTGGCATGCTTGGCCGCTCGGGCGCCGGTTTCGTGCTGAATTTAGGGATACTCGTAGTGCTGGCCGGCTGCCGAGATCGCGGCAGCGCGGACCAGGATTCTCGACCCCTCCCGACTCCCGAGCCGCCCGCCTCGGCGACGCCCCGCGTCGAAGCCACCAGCGTCCCTAAAAGGCCGGCGCCAGAAGAGCCCAAGCCGAAGCCGGTCGTGACGACGACTCCTGCGCAAAGCCCCGTGCCGGTCCCCATCCCGACGTCGCCTGAGCCGGCGACCAACGGTGGCACGGCGACGACGGGCTCCGGCGGCGCACCCGTGGCCGTGCCTTCGGTTCCGCCGATCGCGGCGCCTTCCGCGGCTTGCTTGAGTCGCTGTCAGGGCGCGCTGCAAGGGTGCTTGGCGCAGCCAGTGGACGGGGGCGTGCCCGGCTTCGCCAACCTCGACCTGTGCAAGAAAGCGTTCGAAGCTTGCCAGACCGCGTGCCAGTAACTCTAAGCTAGCGCGAAGCGTCGGGGGCTAAGTCGTCCGGCGCATCTCCGCCCGCGAGAATGGGCGAAATGCCGAGCCCGCGCTGCACGAGGGTGTGGCACAGGTAGATGAGGGGTGTGAGCCCGACGGCGATGAGCAGCTTGAGACCGTACGCCGTGTAGATGATGGTGACGATCTTGCCTGTCGCCATCGTCCCGCTCCACGCCACGAAGTTGATGGTGACGGTGTCGATGAGCTGAGACACCGCGGTGGAGCCGGTGGCACGGAGCCACAGCAGCTTGCCGGACGTGACGCGCTTGAGCGCGTGGAATACGCCGATGTCCACGAACTGGCTCAGCAAGTACGCGCACAGCGAGGCCACGATCATCCGCAGGGAGCCGAGGAACACGTTGTCGAAGGAGGCTTCGTTCACGCCCGTCCATTCCGGAGCGTGGGTGAACCCCGCGAACGGCACCGCGGCCGCCGTGTAGATGATGACGAAGGACAGCACGGCCATGCCGAAGCCGACGATCGTGATGAAGCGCGCGGCACGTTGGCCGTAAAACTCGTTCAGCACGTCGGTCAGCAAGAAAGTGACCGGAAACGGCACCATGCCGACGGTGGTCGTAAACTCCATGCCAAACAGCGTGGTACTCACCAGCTTGCCGCCGATGATGTCGCCCACGACCAAGCACGTCGTGAAGATGCCCGCGAGCACCAAGAACAGCTTGTGGCGTTTGTCGAGGAACATCGGGGCGGGGCGCATCCTACACCTTTCCATGCGGCGAAATGGCTGCTATGCCTCGAGGGGTGATAGCGCTCGGCATTGACCCTGGCACCCGCAAGCTCGGCTGGGGGGTCGTGGCGCGCGCTGGCAATCGCCTCACACACGTTGCGCACGGAGTCATCGCGCTGGACGGCTCGGAGTCCATCGCCTCGCGTCTGGTGGAGCTAGAAGGCCAGCTCACTCAGGTCATTCGCCACCACCGCCCGAACGTGAGCTCGGTCGAGAGCCTGTTCTTCAACAAGGACGCTCAGGCGGCGGCGAAGCTCGGTCACGCGCGGGGGGTCGTGCTCCTGTGCCTGGCGCGCGAGGGAATTCCGATCGCGGAGTACGCGCCGGCCAAGATCAAGCGCACCATCGCCGGTACGGGCCAGGCTGACAAACGTCAGGTGGCGCTCATGGTCCGGGCCGCGCTGTCGCTCACGAGCCTGCCGCCCGTGGACGCTTCGGACGCGTTGGCCATCGCCATGACTCACCTGCGGCTCGGCGGCCTGCTGCAGGCGCTGGAAGAGGCAAAAGGCGTCGGCGCCACCGCCACGGCAGAAAACCGAGCCCAGGTTCTGCTCGCTCTTCTCGCCAAAAAGCGCCCTCGCCGCATCACGGTTCGGCGCCGCGTCGGCTAATTCCGTTTTCCAATCGCGACTTTAGCGGCGTCGTGGCGGCTGCTTGAAAGTCCTGGGTAGGGGCGCAAAGCTTTGCCGCGTTACAAGCGTAGAACAGAGCGCCCTTCCCACGGGTTCTTAGGAAGCCATGAATCGTCGAAACTTCTCCGTCGCCTTCGCTCTCACCCTCGTGCTGCCGCTCGTCGCAGGGCCGTCACGCGCCCAAGAGGCGAAGAAGGCGCCGCCCAGCAAAGGCGTGGCTCCTGCCGCCGCGCCCTCCGCGGGCCTGAGCGCCGACGAGATCGTCACGCGCGTCCAAGCGTTTTACGACAAGACGACGACCTACAAGGCCGGCTTCAAGCAGCGGTATTACGTCATCGCTTACGATAAGACCAAGGACTCGGCCGGCTCGGTGATCTTCGAGAAGCCGGGGAAGATGAGCTGGCGGTACACCAGCAACGGCAACCGCGTCGTTTCCGACGGCAACGTCATCAAGATCTACGAAAAAGAGAACAAGCAGATGTACGAGCAGCCGCTGAGCAAAACTCAGTACCCGGCCGCGCTCTCCTTCCTGACCGGGCAGGGGAAGCTGAAGCAGAACTTCAAGTTCTCCAAGCAAGACTCCAAGCAGATGAAGTTCGAGAGCGGTTACG
>JAQSWN010000243.1 GCA_029266615.1 Polyangiaceae bacterium | reverse complement strand
ACGTCGCACGTGTCCGTACAACTTCAGCTTGGGCTCCGTTCCGCTGGGCCTGATGAGGAGACGCGCGCCGCTGTCCAGCTCGAGCTCCAGCAGCGGCGCGGCGCCGAGCCAAGGCGCGCGCGTCTCGGCGCCACGACGGTAGTCGAAGATGCGCAACGCTCGTTCGTTTGCGACGCGCAGCTCGCCCGCGGCCACGATGGCGTCGAGCCGCGTGACCACGCGCTCGGCCGCGCCGGAGCCGCCCAGCGTGATGTTCCGCGCTGCGCTCATCCACAGTCCGTGCTCGCGGTGTAGCTCGAACAGGCGATCGAACAGCGACTCGCCGCGCACCGTAAGGCTCGCCGCGAGCTCCGCGAGCGCCCGGCCCGCGGCGATGCCGTCTTTGTCGCGAACCGCTGAAAATACGGAGTAACCAAGCGCTTCTTCGTAAGCAAAACAGAAGGCTCCGACCCCGGCCGCTTCCAGCTCCAGCGCCGCATGCCACAGCCACTTGAAGCCGGTGTGGGTGCGCTCGGCGTGGGCGCCGCGTGCTGCCGCGAGCTGACTCACGAGCGGTGACGACACGACGCTGCTCAGCACGAGCGGCTTCGCTCCGGGGCGAGCCCGCGCCAGCGCGGCGTCGGCGAGGAGCGCACCGAGCTGGTTACCGTCGAGGACGGTCAGCACGCCATCCAACCGCGCGGCGGCCGCGAGGCGGTCCGCATCGGGATCGCTGACCAACAAGAGCTCCGCGCCTCGCCGCTCCGCCTCCGCGAGCCCCAGGTCGAGCGTTCCCGGCTCCTCCCGAAATAGCAGCAAAATAGCCGTGCAGCTCGCGCGGCGCGAGCCACTCCGCGGCGCTGAGCGGGGCGCGCGGTACCTCGATCGCCGGCGGCGCGCTCGCGATGTGGGCTGCGATCGCCGCGTCCGTCGGCGCTACGATTTGCACCGCGTCGGGTCCGTACACCTTGTAGCCGTTATCGCCACGCGGGTTGTGGCTCGCGGTGACGACGACCGTCGCGGCGGCGCCGCGATCTCTGCCCAGGTACGCGCACAGCGGCGTCGCGGCCGGCTCCGTTAGCGCGACGACGCGCAAGCCTTGTGCGAGCCAAACGCTGACCGACGCCTCGGCGAAGGCGCGGCTCGTGGGGCGCGCGTCGAAGCCGATCACGATCGGGCGCTCCGACAGGCCCGCCTCGAGCACGTAGCGGCCAACGCCCCAGGCTGCGCGCAGCACGACCGCGACGTTCATGCGCCCGCTGCCCGCACCCACCGCGGCGCGCAGCCCGGCGGTTCCGAACGTGAGCGGCGAGAGACGTGACGCGAGCTCGGCGAGGTCCCCGGCCTGAACCCAAGCCTCGAGCTCGGCGCGCGTGGTCGCGTCGGGATCTCCCCGAATCCAAGCCTCCGCGGCGGCTAGGATGTCCTTCATCCGCGCTTCACCAGCCGCTCGGCGAGCGTCGTGTCGTAGTTGCCGGCGATGAACTCCGGGGACGCGAGGACCTGGCGCAGGAACGCCAGATTCGTCGCCCGATCCGCCTTGGGCCCGACGAGGCGCAGCTTCGTCTTAGCGAGCGCGTCGTCCAACCGAGCGATCGCCTCCGTTCGCGTCGCCCCATACGCGATGATCTTGGCCAGCATGGGATCGTAGTGTGGCGTTACGTCCAACCCTTGGGTCACGCCTGCGTCGACCCGCACACCCTCCCCGCTGGGCCACGAGAGCTCCTCGATGCGGCCCGGCTGCGGGACGAAACCGCGCGCCGGGTCCTCCGCGTAGACGCGCGCCTCCACCGCGTGGCCGCACGACGCGGCGCCGAGGACGGCCGCCGAGAGAGGCTGACCGCTCGCGACGAGCAGCTGCTGCTCTACCAAATCCAACCCCGTGGTCAGCTCCGTTACGGGATGCTCGACTTGCAGCCTCGCATTCACCTCTAGAAAAAAAAGCTCTCCGGCGCCGCTGGCCACGAACTCCACCGTGCCGGCTCCGACGTAACCGACCGCTTTCACGACGGAGAGGGCGGAGGCGTGGAGCGCCTGCCGGCGCGGGGCGCCCGACTCGCCTTTGAAGAAGGCGGCCGGTGAGGGGGATTCCTCGATGATTTTCTGATGCCGACGCTGCACGCTGCACTCGCGCTCCCCTAGCGCCACGGCGTTGCCGTGCTCGTCGCACAGCACCTGCACCTCGATGTGTCGCGGCTCGTCCACGTACCGCTCTAAGTAGATGCGCTCGTCGGCAAACGCCGCTCGTCCGCGGTCCGCGCAAGTCTGCGCGGCGCGCGTGAGGTCCGCCGGCTCCCGCACGACTTGCATGCCGATGCCGCCGCCGCCACCGGCCGCCTTGATCAAAATCGGAAAGCCGACGCGCGCCGCCTCCGCCGCCAATCGCTCTCCGTCACTGGGCAACACCGGCCCGTCGCTGCCCGGCGGCGGCTGCACTCCGACCGACCGCGCCACCGCCCGCGCGCGAAGCTTGTCGCCCATCGCCTCGAGCGCGCTCGCGGGAGGGCCAATGAACGTGATGCCCGCGGCCCGAACCTTCTCGGCGAAAGCCGCGTTCTCGCTCAACAGGCCGTAACCGGGGTGAACGGCGTCCGCGCCGCTCTCCTGCGCGGCCATCAAGACCAGGTCCGCGTTCAAATAGCTCTGGGCGAGTGGCGCCGGGCCCAGTCGAAACGCCTGATCGGCCGCGGAGACGTGCGGCGCGGCGACGTCCGCGTCCGAGAAGACCGCCACGCTCTCCACCCCCAGCCGCTCCAGCGTGCGAAAGATGCGACAAGCGATCTCTCCGCGATTCGCGACCAAAACGCGCTTGAACATTCTTTGACTATAGAATGACCACGCAGCGGCCGCACCACCCTGCGTCGCGCCTCCGAAAACCGTCGGCGCCGCCCCGGCCGACCCCCTTTTGCGACGGATGGGATGGGCGCTACTGCTTACTGGCGTCGCGCAGCGCGTCGCGCTCGCGCTTCTTCCTCACGAGGTCGTCGGCGATGGCGAGCTGGCCGCACGCGGCGGAAACTTCGTCGCCTCGACGCGTGCGCACGAAGCACGAGACGCCGTTCTCGGAGAGGACGCGCTGGAACGCGGCGACCCGAGCGCCGCTCGGTGCCTTCAGCTCCGAGGCGCTGATCGGATTCATGGGGATGAGGTTCACTTTGACGCGCAAGCCCCGCAGCAGCTGCACGAGCTCACGCGCCTCCGCTACGCCGTCGTTCACGCCATCCATCAGGGTGTACTCGATAGTGATGCGGCGCCGCTGCGGCAGCGGGTACTCCCGGAGCGCGCGCATCAGCTCCACGATCGGGTACTTGCGATTCATGGGCATGATGCGATCGCGGATGATGTCATTCGGGGCGTGAAGCGAGACGGCGAGGCCCACTTTTCCGCCAAAGTCCGCGCCCAAGCGGGCAATGCCGGGGACGAGCCCCACCGTGCTGACGGTGATACGGCGCGGGCTCATGCCGCGCGCGGTCGGGTGAGTGAGCAGACGGATCGCGCGCGCGGTTTCGTCGTAGTGGTGGAGCGGCTCTCCCATGCCCATGAAGACGAGGTTCTTGAGCTCTTCGTGCGGCTCCAGGTGCTGCTTGGAAATGAGCACCTGCGCGACGACTTCCGACGCGGTGAGGCCGCGCTGCAAGCCAGCTTGACCGCTAGCGCAGAACACGCAGCCCATCGCGCAGCCGTACTGCGTGGAGACGCAAAGAGTGATGCGGGTCTTTTCCGGAGCGGTCGGATCGTCGTCCTCGTCGTCTTCGGGCGCGGCGGAAGCGTCCGCGTCGGGGACGTCCGTCATGGGGATGATGACGCACTCCACGCGCGCGCCGTTCGCCAGCTCCAGCACCAGCTTGCGCGTGCCGTCGGCGGCGGCGTGCTTGTCGGCCACGCGCGCGGGCGGGGCAAAGCCGCTCGCCTTGAGCTTCTCGCGCAGCGGCTTGCTCAAGTCCGACATTTGGTCCGGATCCAGCACGCCGCGCTCGTGGATCCAGCGAAAGACTTGCTCGGCGCGGAACGGCTTTTCGCCCAGCGCCTGCATGGCTTCCCGCCATTCTTCTGGCAGGCGTCCGACCGGATCGACGGACGTCGTCACAGCCCGCGCTCCTTGGCTTCGTTCCAATAGCCGTCCAACGTTTCCAGCGGCACCCCGCGCGTCGGCTTGCCCCTTTCGTTCAACGGGAAACCGCCGTGCTCTTCCTTCACCCGCGCTTCCACGTGGGCGAAGCGGCCGGAAAAGCGATCCGCGGTTTTGCGTAGCGCGAGCTCCGCGTCGATGCCTTGGTGCCGCGCGAAGTTGACGAGCGCGAACAGCACGTCGCCAAGCTCGCTCTCGACGCGTTCTTTGGATTCATGCGCGACCGCGTCGTCTAACTCGGCCAGCTCTTCGCTGACCTTGTCGCGTGAGCCGCGCGCGTCCGGCCAATCGAAGCCGACCTGGCTCACCTTTTCGCTCATGCGCTGCGCGCGAGCCAGCGCGGGGAAAGAGCGAGGCAGGCCCGCCAGTACGCCACGATCGCCGTACTCTTGCAGCTTGATCTTGTCCCAATTGGACAAGACTTCGTCGCTACCGCTCACCTCGACCTCGCCGAAGACGTGCGGGTGCCGCCGCACGAGCTTCGAAGTGATGGCGCTGACCACGTCGTCCGGGCCAAACGTCCCGTCCCGACGAGCCAGCTCGCCCAAGAAGACGACCTGTAGTAGCAAGTCTCCTAGCTCATCTACCAAGGCTTCGGACCGGCCCGAGTCGATGGCGTCGATGACCTCGCACGCCTCTTCGAGCACGTACTTGCGAAGCGAGGCGTAGCTCTGCTCGCGATCCCAGGGGCAGCCGTCCGGCGCCAGCAGCCGCTGCATGATCGCCACGAGCCGTGGGTAAGTTTCCCCTCGTTGCTCTTGGAGCTCCAGTCGGGAGGGTAGATCGAAGCGGTCGCCCATGCGCGCGCTCTAGCACGCCCGGGAAGGGTCGGGCATGCTCGGGCTATGACGGACGCGCTTGCCCCCGAGGTTCTGGTCCAAGATCACGGCGCCGTACGCCTGATCCGGCTGCAGCGCCCCAGCGCCAAGAACGCGCTCACCCCCGAGGTGGTGCGCACGCTTTCGAGCGCCATTTCTGGGGCCGGCGCGGACAGCGCCGTGCGCGCGCTGGTGCTTTCCGGCGTACCGGGCGCGTTCTGCTCCGGCGCGGACGTGCGCATCATTGCCCAGGAAATGGAGGCGGGCGGTCACGCCGTGCGCGAGGTGCTGGATGGTTTTCAGGCTCTCAGCCTGGGAATCGTGAAGCTGCCAAAGCCGGTGGTCGCGGCCGTAACGGGGCCGGCGGTGGGCTTCGGCGCGGATCTCGCGCTCGCCTGCGACTTTCGGGTGTTCGCCGAGTCCGGGTACCTGCAAGAAAAGTTCGTGGCCATCGGCTTGATGCCGGACGGCGGTGGCAGCTACTTTCTCACGCGGCTCTTGGGACCGGCGCGCGCGCTGTCGATGCTGATGCTTGGCTCGCGCATCGACGCCGCGCAGGCCGTGTCGCTCGGTCTAGCGTCGAGCTTGACGGCGGACAAGGACGCGGAGGCCGCCGCCCTCGCTCTGGCCGCGACGCTCGCCGCGGGTCCCCCGTTGTCGCTCGCGCGTATCAAAGCCGCCGTCCACGAAAACGCAGCCGCACTGGAGGCGGCGCTACTTCGCGAGCGCGAAGGCCAGCTCGCGCTGCTCGAGAGCGCCGATGCCAAAGAAGGCGTGCGCGCTTTCTTGGAGCGCCGCACGCCCGTCTTCAAAGGCCACTGAGCCACTCCCGCCCCGAGAGAGACGTCTCCGGTGAAGCTCGCGTAGTGGAGTCCCCCCGGGGGTGGTCTCAGGAGACGTTTGACAGGAGACGTGGAGACGGGAGGTTCGGGAGCACGGACTTTCGGGTTCGCGCTGCCGCCCGCGAGCCTTCAGCCTCGCTCGCTGCGGCGAGCCTTGCTCCTGCCCAAGCGGCCCCCGCTCGCCTGCGGCAGCGCCAACCCCAAAAATGGCTCGCTCCCATCCCTCCCCCGTCCCGTCTCCTGTCAAATCAGGGAGTCGTTCCTACCGCTTCCCGGCTCCTGTGAATCAGGGAGTCTTGTAGATGGAACCGGGGCGCGAGAGTGTTCGTGCCGGCGAGGGACCGGGTTCGTTGGCCCCCGGCTCAGAACAGGTAGCGCTCGCCGGAGTCGCACAGGATGGTGACGACGTTGCCGCCGGGCAGCTCGTTGGCGACTTCCAACGCGGCGTGCACGTTCGCGCCGGCAGAGGGGCCGACGAGCAGCCCCTCTTCGCGCGCGAGGCGGCGCGCCATGCGTTCGGCCGCCACGTCGCTCACCTCGATGAGCTTGTCGATGAGCGAGCGGTCCAAGATTTCTGGCACGAATCCGGCGCCGAGGCCCTGGATGCCGTGCATACCAGGCGGCTTGCCCGACAGCACCGCGCTGCTGGCAGGCTCCACGCCGAACACTTTGACGTCCTTGCCGAGCTTTTTGCGCAGAGTGCGTGACACGCCCGTGATGGTGCCGCCGGTGCCCACGCCAGCCACGAAAGCGGCGAGGCTACCGCCCACCTGCTCCAGGATTTCGAGCGCGGTGCCGTGCTCGTGGCTTTCCGGATTGGCGGCGTTCGTGAACTGGCTCGGCATGAAGGCCGACGGAGTGTCTTGCATCACGCGCCGGGCGCGGCTGACGGCGCCGGCCATGCCCTCCGTCGCGGGGGTCAGCACGATCTCCGCTCCGTAGGCGCGCAAGATGTAGCGCCGCTCGAGGCTCATGTCTTCCGGCATGACCAGCACGCAGCGGTAACCGCGGACGGCCGCGATCATCGCCAAGCTGATGCCGGTGTTGCCGCTCGTAGCTTCGACGATGACTGAGCCGGTCTTGAGCACGCCGCTCTTCTCGGCGGCCAAGATCATCGACAGCGCGGGGCGGTCCTTCACGCTGCCGCCCGGGTTCATGTACTCCACCTTCGCCCAGATGGTGGCGCCGCCTTGCGGGCTGATACGAGCGAGCCTCACGAGCGGTGTCTTGGCGATGAGGCTTAGGGCGTCGTCTGCAACACGGAGGCCGCTTTCGGTGATTTGGCTCGGCATAGGCTGAAACTTAGCCTAGCTCACTTTCACGGCCGGGCGGAGCGGTTCCCCTTGCGTGCTGAGCGGCGCGTGCGACTCCAGAGCCGACGTGGAAATACTGGCCAAAACGCGCGCGCCCGTCGGAGTCCGATGCACGCTGGACACCTGGCCGCAGACAGCGCCGTCCGCGCCCAGCACGGGCCCTTTGCCGGCAGCGAGCAGGCCCTCCCCGCCTTCGAGCGCGACGAGGCGCCGCTTCACTTTGCCGCGCATGTCCTGCATGCAGACGACCTCTTGGCCGAGGTAGCAGCCCTTGGTCCAAGACACGGCGATGCGGTCCAGCGACGCTTCGTGAGGGTTGTCGCGCTCGCCGAAATCTACCCCGAAGACGCCGAGCCCGTGCTCGGCCAAGAGCGGGGCGGCGTCGGGCGCGCTCCCCGCGTGCAGCGTCGCGACGAGCAGAGCGCGGAAGCTGCCCAGAGTGAGCTGGCCCTGCGCGGCGCTGTCGGTGGGCGCGATTCCGTCCGTCTGCAGGCGCCACGAGACAGGCGGCTCCGAGGGCGAAAGCTCCGCGTCTTCCATGACCAAGTAGCGATCCAGCAGCTCTTGAACCGGGCCGCCTTGCCCCGGCGCAACCCCGACGAACAACGCCGCGCCGTCGTCCACCAAGAAGGCGTCCGTCACGATCTTGCCCTGCTTCGTGAGCAGCAGGCCGTAGCCGGCGCTGCCCGGTGTGACGTCCGGCACCTTGCAGGTCAAAAGGCCGTCCAGCCAGGTCTTGCGATCGGGACCGCGCACGACGAGCGTGTCTCGCGGGAGCGAGTACTCAGCCATCGATGGTGATGCCCTCGCCTTTCATCGGATAAATCGCGCCTTCTTTCAGCGTGAGCTCGAGCTCGGTTTTGTCCGCTTTGCGCACGAGCAGGCTCACGCCCGTCGCTGCGTTGGCGTTGATGAGGCTCTGCGGCTCGCCGTCTTCCATCGTCTTGACGACCTTGCCTTGAATCTTGAGCAGTTGGTCGCCACGCACAAGCCCCGCTCGGGCTGCGGGCGACTCCTTGAGCACCCGTGTCACCACCACCTCTTCCTGACGCAGCTCGTAAAAGAGGCCGATTCCGAGCTTGCCGTGCGCTGGCTGCGCGAGCAGGCGAAGCTCCGCGCCGCTATTGCAGTTGATCTGCATTGGGTCTTCTCCAACCTCGAGGTGCACGCCGGAGATGCAAATGGGTTGATTGTTGAGCGGGTTATTGTCCCAAAGCTCTACCGTCACGGCCGCGCCGGGGCGCACTCGATAATTGGCGACCGCTTGCCCTGGCCAAGTGGGCGTGAGCGAGTCACTCTGCACCGGCGTCTCCAGGATGACCTTGCCGTCGACGATGAGCTTGGCGAAGGCGTCCGGCAATGCACCGCCAACGGAGTCCCATTTGCGGCCGTCGCGCGTCCGCGCGGGAATCATCGCGCCTGCGAATTTGAGGAAGACGAGATCGTCGGGCGGGGGCGGAGCGAGCGTGATGTGCGCCGGGGGCGTGCGGACGGGAGTTTCTAACTGCGGATAAACGGCGCCGCACGCCGAGAGCCCGAGCGTCAGCACCAACAGAGACTTCGTCATCGAGCCGCGGACTTTAGTCGCGGTCGCGCTCTCGTACAATTCCGCACGCGGTCGCTACATCGTCACGGTAACGAAGCCACTCCCTAAGTGCGCCCTGCATAGCGCCCACCACGGCCGCCTGACGCACGGGCTCCAGCACGTGGTCCAGAATGCTCCGCCAAGCCGCGGCTCGGTGCCCGCCTTCCACGCTTCGGTGCGCGCGCGTCAGCGCCAACGCCTCGACTGGCAGGCCATAGTGCATGACCAGGGGATGCTCGGTGAGAGGCGGTACGGGGCGCTTGGGGGCGCCCTCGGACAGCTCACCGCGGTCGAACTTCGTGCCTTCTAGGAACAATGTGGTGACGGCGGCCGCCACGTCCCAACCGCCGTGAATAGTGCATTCGTCTAGGTAGGCACGGTACTGGGCGGCGCCGGGCAGGAGCTCCACGCGCTCGAAACGGGTCAGGTCCATCCCCAGGCCGCGCGGATACTCCAGGAATAGCTCGGGATGCGGGCGTCCGGCGCCGAGGCGCCCCGTCTCCTCTTCGAACACATTCTCGATCAGATCGCGGCGCACGGCGGCGATCGGGCATGCCACGTAGGCGCGGGCTACCAAAACCGGGAAGTCACGGACGTAGGTGGCGTACTCCTGCTCGAGGTGGATGTGCAGCAACTCGCGCCGCACGCGCCCTCGAGTGAAGTGGGACCAGGCCCAGTGCTCTTTCGCCTCCATCACTCTCAACAGTGCTTCGGTGAACGCTTCACGCTCCATCTCACGGCTCCATCTGCTCGGCGCTCCACGGCTCCGGCCCAAGGTGGATGCTAGCGGCTCGCTGGCTGGACGGCCAAATCCCCAGGATTCGAATGTTTCGAAAGGAGGCCGTGCGGCGCGCGTGACCTTGCAAGTGCGCGCCTGACGAAGCCGCGTGCGGATGAGCCTTCGGGGCGGTATGCTTCTTCACGGTATTCCGGATTTTCACCCACCGGATCCGCACCCCAAAAACCATGGCACGCATGTTCGGCTTTATCGGGAACCGCGCTGACCTGGGCGCCCGAGTGCTGGAGGCGAATCGCACGCTACTCAAAGCCCGCCGTCCCGACGGCGAGCCGCTCGGTTGGGGCCTCGGCTTTTATCAATCCGGGGAAGTGCTTCTGCGGCGCCGCCCGATCGACGATCGCGAAGAGATCGACCTGGTGGAAGCGGCCGAGGACATCCGCACGGACGTCATGCTCGGGCATGTGCGGCGGGCCAGCGTTGGCGCCCTGCGCACGGAGAACACGCACCCGTTCCGCTACCGTGCGTGGTTGTTCGCGCAGACGGGCACCATCGTCGGCTTCGACCGCCTACGCTCCCGTTTGCTGGAGTCGCAGCCGGAGTTTCTGCGGCGCAATGTGCGCGGCGAGACCGACAGCGAGTGCTTCTTCTACCTCTTCTTGTCCTTCTTGCATGACGCGGGGCACTTGGACGACGCCCATGTCCAGGGCGACCACGTGGCCGCCGCGCTGCGCGCGTCCATCGCCCTCGTGGATCGCCTCTCCGCCGAAGAAGGCCACGGCGAGAACACCGGGGACATCTTGGTCACCAACGGCGAGCTGCTCATCGCCGTGAGCCGCACCGGCTCTGTCGTGCTGCGCCGCTGGAAGGGCCGCTTCGAGATGGAGGAGCTGCTGGGCGAAGACGGCTTGCGCAAGGCCCGTATCCCCAGCATCGACAGCTCCTGCTTTTCCCTACTGGCGTGCGACGTGGAGACGCCGCCGGCTGGCTTTTCCGTCGCGCCGGCTCGCTCCATCGTGCACCTGTCGCGCACGGAAGAGTCACGCATCGAGCCGCTGTGAAGGGCGTGCCGCGGCAAGCGCTGCGAACGGTCAGCTGGCTGCCGCCGGCGCTCGCCGCGCTTTCGTGTGCCGGGGGCGCCCCCGGTCCCGTGTTCCCCACCTCGGAAACTTTTCCGAATGCGCCGCGCGTGGCGCCAAGCTTCGCCGCGGAGGCGGGCGTCGGTTCGTCGCTTCCGAGCGAGCTGCCGAGCGAAGAGCCGACGAGCGGCATTCGCCTGGCGCGCGTGCCTTTGGACTCGGAGGCGGCGCGGGAACAGGTGAGCCGCTTTTTCATCGCGGTGCTGCAGGAGTCCACGCGGGAGCTGTTCCCTCTCCTTTCCGCCCAGGCGAGCGTGGTTTC
>JAQSWN010000424.1 GCA_029266615.1 Polyangiaceae bacterium | reverse complement strand
GATGCCGACGCTGCCGGCAACCCCGAAATAGCCGGCGCGGACACCGAAGAGTGCGCCCGTGAGGTCTGCTTGGGCGGACTCGCCGCGGAAGGCGTTGCTCTCGCTCTTGGCGGTGGAGCTCATCAAGCCTACCGAGCCGCCGATGGTGAAGCCGCCGTTGAAGATGCCGTCGAACGCGATGCGCGGGAGTGATGATGGCGTGCGCTCCCCACCGCCAAACAAGAACGAGATGTCGGTGCCGGAGGTGGTAGCGTCGGACGTCGTGGCGGGCGAGTTGAATCCTCCGCCGCTCGGGGTAGACAGCGTAGTCGTCTGCTTCCAGGCCAGCACCGTCGTCAGTCGCTCCAGGCTGAGCACGAAGTGGGCCCCGCCCAGCTGCCAGGCGTCGCCTTCGGGCGGTGGCGGCGGGGTAGATTCGTCTGGAGCTTCTTCGGAGCCCTCTTGGGGCGCGGCTTGTGTCGCGTCCGTATCTTTCCACCGCACACGGGGCGTCGCGGTTGGCGCTTCCGTCTCCGCTGCAGGGGGTGAGGGAGCGGCCTGGGGAGGCACTGCCTCTGCGCTCGGCGGCGCTGACACGGGCGGCGCCGGCGCAGCCTCTGTCGCCGGGTTGGGGACAGGCGGCACCTCGGGCGCGGGTGCGGACGAATCGACCGGCGCTTGCGCGAGCGCGAGCTGCGACCAAAAACTAAACACGCCTAGCGCCCCGAACGTCTTCTTCCCGACCATGCTGCTCTCCCACCGGGGCTTAGAGCATGCCGACACCGCTCCCTGCAACTAACCCAATGGGTGATTGCGCAGCACTTCGTTCGCGTAGGCCATCTCTTCCAGCGTTGACGCAATGGCGAGGCGTGCTTCGCGCACCAGGAGCCACGTCGCCCACAGCAAGCCGAAGGTGCCGAGCATGCCGAGCGTGATCGGGAGCGCCGCATACTCGAAGCCGAGCGCCGTAAAAACTCCGACCCCGATGCTCGTCGCGATCAAGAACGCAATCGCTACGTAGAGCGCGGCGATGGCCGAGCGTAGCAAGATGGCTCGCTTGGACAGGTCACGGAGCTGGTTCTTGATGAGCTTGAGCTTCCGCAGCTCTCGGGCGCTCGCAGGCGCGGTGTCGGGGGCGACCGCAACCAGCTTCTCCGCGTCATTGGAGAGGACACGCACGCGGTCCACGACGCGGCTCAGCCGGTTGGAGGTAGAGAGCACGAGCGTGCCGCCAGCGGAGATCAAGACGGCGGGGGTGATCATCGCTCCCAAGACGTCTGCGACCAGGCTGCTCGGCATCGGAAAGTGACGGCAAGTTAGCACGAGAGCGCGCCGTGCTAAGCCTGGCGCCCACATGCTTCGATTCGACAATCGCGCCCTCCACGCCCTGCCGATCGACCCGAGCGTGGACAACCGCGCTCGTCAGGTGCACGGCGCCGCTTTTTCCCGCGTGCAGCCGACTCCCGTCCGAGCCCCGCGGACCCTCGCCGTCACCAAAGAAGTCGCGGAGCTGCTGGAGCTGCCGGAGGCTTTCACCCAGAGCCAGGAGTTCGCGGACGTATTCGCGGGCAATCGGCTGCTGCCGGGCATGGACCCAACGTCGGCGTGCTACGGCGGTCACCAGTTCGGCAATTGGGCCGGTCAGCTCGGGGACGGGCGCGCGATCTCGCTGGGGGAGGTGAGGACCAGCCGCGGCCAGCACTGGGAGCTGCAGCTCAAGGGCGCGGGACCCACGCCTTACTCTCGCCGCGCGGACGGCCGTGCCGTGATGCGCTCGAGCGTGCGCGAGTTCTTGTGCAGCGAAGCGATGCATCACCTCGGAATCCCGACGACGCGCGCGTTGTCGCTCGTTGGTACGGGGGAGAACGTGTTGCGTGACATCCTGTACGACGGGCACCCGCGAGAGGAGCCGGGAGCCGTGGTGTGCCGGGTCGCGCCCTCTTTCCTGCGTTTCGGTAACTTCGAGCTCTTCGCGTCGCGCGGGGACGTCGGACTGCTTCGCACGCTCACGGACTTCACGATTGCGACCTACTTCCCGGAGCTGGGCCCGCCGTCGCGTGACGCGTACGTGGCTTGGCTCGCGGAAGTGGCGCGCCGCACGGCGGATCTGGTAGCAAAATGGATGAGCGTCGGCTTCGTGCACGGCGTGATGAACACGGACAATATGTCGATCTTGGGGCTTACCATCGACTACGGTCCGTACGGATTCTTGGACGACTTCGCCCCCGATTGGACGCCGAACATCACGGACGCTCAGGGGCGTCGTTACCGCTATGCGACGCAGCCGCGCGTCGCGCTGTGGAACCTCGTGTGCCTCGCCAATGCGATTCATCCCCTCGTGGAAGACGTCGCCGCGCTGGAGGGCGCGCTGGAGGTCTACGGGCAGACGCTGGACGCGGCGCGGGCTCGCTCCGTCGCAGCCAAGCTCGGCCTTTCCCAGCTGAATGACGCGGAGGTCACGCGCGAGGGGGCGGCGCGCATTCCGGACCATGTCCTCGTCGACGACTTGACCGAGCTCCTGGCTTCCGTGGAGACGGACATGACCCTCTTCTACCGACACCTCGCAGACGTCTCGACGGCGGCGACGAGCGACCAGGAGCGCGCGGCTCCGCTGGAGGTCGCCTTCTATGAGCCGGCCGGCGTGAGTGCAGAGCACCGCGCGGCCCTTGCGCAATGGCTGCGTCGCTACGTGGCGCGCGTGAAGGAAGAAGGGCAGACCGACGAGGCGCGTAAGGAGCGGATGAACCGCGTCAATCCGAAGTTCGTGCTTCGAAACTACGTGGCCCAGCTCGCCATCGACGCAGCCGAAAAGACCGACGGCAGTATCGTCCAGGAGCTTCTAGAAGTGCTGCGGCGGCCGTTCGACGAGCAGCCCGGCAAGGAGCGGTACGCG
>JAQSWN010000242.1 GCA_029266615.1 Polyangiaceae bacterium | reverse complement strand
GCGCACACCTTGTCCGTCCCGCAGCTCGTGCCGTTCTGGGCGTTGCCGCTCACTTCGCAGGTTGGGCCGGTGGCGCAAGACAGCTTGCCGGTGATGCACGCATTCGAACCGGTCGGCTCGCAGTCTTCGTTTACCTTGCAGGCGACGCATTCGCCGCCGCTGCAGACCTTGTCCGAGCCGCACTCCACGCCGTCTTCGGCGTCGGCCGCGACCTCGCACGTCTCCACGCCGCCATCGCAGGCGGTGACGCCGACCGCGCACGGCGCGTCTGCCGGTACGCAGTCTTCGCCCGCGACGCACTCTGCGGGCGGCCCGCCGCCTTCGCCGGTGTCACCCGCGACGCCGAGGCTGCCACCCGTGCCACCGGTACCGCCCGAGCCGCCGCTCGACATGTTGCCTTCGCCGCCGGCACCGCCCGCGCCGACCGCGCCGATGAGGTTACCGTCCTCGTTCACCTCGGCCGGCTCTGCGCAGACGCCGTCCGCGCACTTTTGACCCTTGAGGCAGTCTTCGTCTTCTTGGCACTGGTTGCGGCACTGCAGGTCGATGGCGCAGACGAGCGGGTCTTCACAGTCCGACTTGAAGTAGCACTGCTTTTCGTCGTTCAGCTGGCAGACATTCGATGAGTCCGTCTGCACGCAGCGCTGGTTCGCCGGGCAGTCATCGCTCACCTCGCACTCTTGGTGGCAAAGACCGAAGCTGCAGACCAGGTCGCCGTTGCAGTCGCTGTTGAGCGTGCAGCCCTTGGCGACGCCTGCCTTCACCGGGTCGTCACCGCAACCGGTGATGCTGAAGGTCGCGATGAACAGCACCGCCGCTGCAAACTTCGGAATCGACCCCAGCACGACGTCTAGCTTCAGCCAAGCAAGCATGGACAAGCCTTGAGGGCGTCGGGGCTACCGGAGCGAACGTCGCCCAACCGGTGTCCGACGACCAGCATGCCTTCGTTATCATCACCACTCGGCGCCGGAAAGGGGTGTGGTACTGTCGCGCGCGAGCTCAGGTGAGATTTCGACTTGCGTTAGGCCTATTTGCGCCATTCTTCGTCGCCTCGGTTCTAAGCTGCGGTGGTTCCAGCAACGGCAGCAACGCATCCGCATGCGCGCCCGGCCGCTCGGTTGCGTGCAGCGGCGCGAAGGGCTGCGCAGGTCACCAAGTGTGCCGCGAGGACGGATCTGGCTACGACCTCTGCGTTTGTTCCGGCGACGAAACATTTCCCAGTCGGGGCCCCTCCTCCGGCCTGCCAGGGGCAACCTGTCAGGATGATGGCGATTGCCGGGCCGGCCTCACCTGCCTGACCACCAGCTCCACCAGTCTGAAGGGTGAAGGACCGAGCGCCGGGCTGTGCCTGGCGGAGTGCGCGCGCGACCCGAGCGTCTGCGAATCGCTCTACCCCGACACCCAATGCGTCGTGCTGGACCAAGGTGAGACGCCGGCCAGCATCGACGACGACGCGTTTTGTTTACCCACCTGCAAGCTGGGTCCCCCGGGCGAAGGCGACGACAAGTGTCGGGGCCGAGTGGACCTCGTCTGCGCGGAGGACACGGCCGGTACCGCCGCCGGTTACTGCCGTCCTTCCTGCCGAGCGGATCTGGACTGCGGAGACCGCTACTGCAACCTCTCCACCGGCTTGTGCTCGGACACGCCGCTCAGCGGAGACGCGGTAGGCGCGGCGTGCAACCCGGCCGCTCCTCAGTGTGCCGGTGGCTGCGTCGAGCACGGCTCCAATTATGCGGAGTGCAGCGGCGTGTGCCGGCTCAACACTCCCGGCTGCGGGCAGCTGCCGTCCAGCAAGCCCCCGTACGACTTTTGGTGTTACCTGGATCCCTCGCGCGTCGGCGGTGATGGGGATCTCGGTTACTGCACCCGCGCTTGCGACTGCAACGACGACTGCGAACGTGAAGACGCCGTGTGCTCGCCGGAGGAGACGCTCACCGGAGAAACCGGGCGTCGCGGAGTGTGCGCCTCAAAAGTGTACGCATCGGGCGGCGTGAGGCCGGGCATTCCCTGCGAGTAAGTGGCGCAGCGACCTGCGCGGTCTGAGCTCGGTGCATGAGGTTGAGCGGATTGTCCAGATTTCGCTCCTCTGTCTCCGCCTAGACTTTTCGATCCGATGACCCGGGTCGCCCCATTAAGGGGTCATGTCCGCGAATGGCCTCGCGCTAGCTCCTGGCTTCACTCCACAGGAGCAGCCGCAGCTCGCGAATGCATCGAGGAGACACGTGCCGACCGCTGACGCTACCGTTCGGCGCGCGGTCGCCGAGCACCTGGACCTGGTTTGGCGCGTGCTCCGTCGCTCCGGCCTCTCCCCGGCGGACGCGGAGGACGCGGCGCAAGACGTCTTCTGGATCTTTGCCCGGCGCCTCGACAGCGTGCCTGACCGGGCGCGACGAGCGTTCTTGGTGTCGTCGGCTCTGCGCGTCGCGGCGGACCGTCGACGCTCGAAGTGGCACCGCGTGGTGGAGACGGGGCTCGAAAGCGACGAGCAGGTCAGTGTGGCGCTCGGCGCCGACGAACGAATCGACTTGCAGCGTGCCGCACAGTTGTTGGATCGCGCGCTTTCGGCATTGGATCCGCAAGATCGCGCGATCTACATCATGGCCGAGCTGGAGCAGCTCAGTCGGACGGAGGTGGCCGAAGCGCTGGCAATTCCCAAAGGAACCGTGGCCTCCAAGCTACGGCGCGCCCGAGACGCCTTCGAGCTGGCGCTGCGTCGCTTGCACCGCGGAGCTCGCCCTTGACCGACGAAGAGCTTCTGAGGGCGGTGAAAGCGGCCGCGGGCCAAGACGTAGCCCCGCCTGGGCTCGGTGAGCGCGTGGTCGAAGGAGTGGCAAACCGCACGCGGCTCGAAGCGCTGCTTCGCACGCCTCGGATTGGTAACTGGCGGCCCGCGTTGGCTGCCGCGGTCGCCCTCGGTATTGCCGCGTCGGCATGGCTCTGGGCGCGCGCTCCCAAACCCACCCCTCACATCGTGGCCGAGACGAGCGCTGCCGCCGAGAGCCGCCCCAGCGCGTCAGCAGCTCCCGTCGTGGATCCGTGCCGAGCTCGCGTCTCTGCCGCCGGAAAGTCGCCGGTCATCGATGATTTCGAGGACGGCGACGACGCGCTCACGCCGCTCGAGGATCGCGCCGGTTTCTGGCGCTGGGTGCGCGAAAGCGACGCACCAGGGACCGCCCCGGCGCTGCTACCCGTTCCGCGGCCCGACGCGGGTGCGCGGAGCCGCTTGGCGTTGCACGTCAAAGGCGGCGAGCTGCAAGACTGGGGCGCCACGATGGAGGTCAACTTCCGCCCCCCTTGCTATGACGCCAGTCGCTACGCCGGCATCGTGGTCAGCGCGCGCGGGCCCGGTCGTGTCTACGTGTCTCTGCGCGAGGTCGGGGTGATTCCCGTCTTCGAGGGCGGCTCTTGCCAGCGCGACTGCTACAACTCGCATGTCGCGAAGCTCGAGCTCGGCCGCGAATGGCGCACTTACGATTTACGCTGGGCACAGCTGCGCCAGCGTGGAGCCGGCAAGCCGCCGTTGGACGCGAGCCGGCTGCACAGCATCGCGGTCTTGATCCGCCCGGAAGACACACCGTACGACGTCTGGCTGGACGACGTGCGCTTCCTAGAGGCCAAGTAAAAGCGAGATCCGAGCGGAGCGCTCGCTCCATCTTGGACGTGATGAAACTCGTACGCATCGCGCTTGCTCCGTTGCTACTCGCCCTCTTGGACTGCGGACCACCGCGGGCAACGGGAGACGAACGTTCGCCGTCTTCGGGCGCGGCTCCTTCGCCGCAGTACTCGCCGGATAGCTGGCTCGCGCTCGACCGCAGCATCGAGTCTCCGACGCCAGCGCAGCTCACGCTCGAGGACCCCGTCTTCGCTACGTTCTTCGACGACGACGTGCCGCGCGCGGGGGGCGGCTTCACGTACGCGTACGGCGGAAGGACGCGCAACAAAGTGCTGCCGAGCGACACCGCCGGCAACCGCGCCGTGTTCGCGACCTACTTCGAGGACGACTACGCGGGCGTGAACATCTCGCTCGGCAATGGCAAAGCCGTCGACCTCACCCCCTACCGCAAGGCGGGCTCACTGACCTTCTGGATCCGAGGGGGACCTGCGGCGCGGAAGTTCATGGTGGGACTCATGGATGCCCAAGGGGGGACGAAGAAGGTGCAGAGTAAGGTGGTCGGCGACTCCTACGTGGTAGTCGAACAGGGCGAGTGGCGGCAGTGCCGGATCCCGCTCAAAGCATTCATCGACGAGGGCACCTACTGGGACGCGGCGCAGCAGCGCGAGGTCGGCGCCAAAATCGACTGGAGCAAGATCACCGACTTTCGCTTGTCCGTGAACCGGGGAGAAAACAAGGTGGAACGAGGCTCACCGGTCGTCTTCTATCTCGACCAGATCCAGCTCACGAAGACCGCGAAGGGCCTCTTCGACCCTGACGCCTACTGGGATACGTTTCGCTCCGACGCGCCCGACCAACTCGTGACGGACTTTCGCCAATGGGGCGATGCTTGGCGTGTTCAACACGGGAGCTCCGCCGAGATCTCCGCCGCGGTCGGAAAGCTGCCGGGAGTGCCGCCGAAGAGCGTAGGCGGGCAGGCGCTGCGAATCGACTTCAAACCGGGTGATTGGTACGACGCCTTTCTGCGAACCGAAGCCGCGCCCGGCATGCAGCGCGACTTTCACAAGCACTACGCGCTTTCGGTTTGGCTCTACACCGAGAAGGCTTACCAGTCATTCGACTTCGTCCTCTACGACCGTGACAGCGAGATGTTCGTGAGCCGAGTGGGCGCAAGCCGCGGTTGGCACCAAGTGCTGATCCCGTTCCGCAGCTTCAGCAAGTTTCCTTACTTTCAGCCGCCCGAGTCCAAGCAGAACAACAAGCTGGATTTGGACGGCGTGGTTCAGCTCGGCATCAAACCCGGCGGCGAGATCGCGGGCACCATGTACCTCGCCGGACTCGGGCTCACGAACCAGCGCGCTCTGGAAAAGGTGAAGGCGCCGCCGGTATTGACGGCAAAGCTGAGCGGGAACGTCACCAAGCAGGTGCAGCCGATCCCAGACATCTACGGAATCAACGTTGGCAAGTGGGCGCCGGAGCTAGTCGCCGCGCAGGCGCAGCCGCTCGAAAAGGAGCTGGGTCTAGGCGTGGTGCGGTACCCGGGCGGACTGCTGTCGGACGAAGAGGACTGGCAGAAGACATTGCGCGCCAAAGACGCCAACGTGGACACGGACGAGTTCTTGGATTGGTGCGGCCAGCACGCCTGTACCCCGATGTTCACGGCGAACGTGGGGGACGGCACGCCGGAGCTCGCGGCCAGCTGGGTCAAGTACGTGAACCAAACTCGCAAAGGACCGAAGGTTCGGCTGTGGGAGGTCGGCAACGAAGTCTACGGGAGCTGGCATCACTACTACAGCAAGTGGGGCAAAGATGGCGGAGTCGCGTACGGCCAAGCGGTGAGGGCCTTCGTCAAGGCGATGAAGGCCGTGGACCCGACGATCAAGGTGAGCGCGATTTGGATGCTGGGCGGTCCTTGGAATCGCGCCGTCTTCAAAGAGGTCGCGGATGTGATCGACGCGGTCAGCGTGCACCATTACGCGCAGAACGCCGGCTCCGAGAGCGACGCGGGGCTCCTCGCCACGTCGTCCGAGGCGGACGCGCTCATGCGCGACGTGAGAAAGCAGCTCAGCGAGCTCGGCGTGCGCGGGCGAAGCTATGAAGTTTGGCTTTCGGAGTGGAACTCGGTCGACACCAATCCGGGCCCGCAAATCTTGCAGCACGTCAACGCGCTCTTCGTTGCCGACTACCTCGGGCACTTGTCAGAGTCGCCGATTGAGATCGCCAACGTGTGGGCTCTCTACAACGGTCGGGACAAGCGCCTCGGTGACTACGGCTTGCTCTCGCCCTTGGGCGACCCTCACGGCTACAACGTCCGCCGGCCGTCGTACTGGGCGTTCGCGATGCTCTCGCGCACGCTCAGAGGCACGCTTCTCAGCGCGAGCTCCGATCGCGAAGATCTGTCCGCTTGGCTCGCCCGGCGCCCCGACGGCAAGCTCGGGCTCGTGCTCGTCAACAAGAACCTGGAGACCGACTACGAGACCACCCTCGACGTGCCAGGCCTGAAGGGCCTCGCCGCAGTCTCCGTTCTCACGGCCGCCACCTCCGGAGCGCTGGTTGGCTCCGACGCGATGGGCAAGGCTTCGCCGTCCACCGGTCCCCGCGTCGAGCAGCGGGAGCTGGCTCACCGCGGCAAGCTCCTCGTGCCGAAGGCCTCCGTCGTCACCGTGAGCTACTGACACTCGGGCTGCCCCAAGGCGAGAGCGGACGACCGCACCGGTCGAGCTTCCTGGTCGGCTCGACCGGGCGCGTGCTACCCAGTGCGGCCATGACGCCGCACGGAGCTTCGTCCCCCCCCGTCAACTCGCCCCAGCGGGTGCTGCTCGCGAGCTTAATCGGCACCACGATCGAGTTCTTCGACTTTTACATCTACGCGACGGCGGCGGTGCTCGTGTTCCCGAAGCTGTTCTTCCCCGCCGGCGATCCGACCTCCGCGACCTTGCAGTCGCTCGCGACGTTCGCGCTCGCGTTCTTCGCGCGGCCGCTCGGCTCCGCGCTGTTCGGGCACTTCGGCGATCGTGTCGGTCGCAAAGCAACGCTCGTGGCGGCGCTGCTGACGATGGGCTTGTCCACGGTCGCGATTGGGCTATTGCCCACCTACGAATCGATTGGCGTGCTTGCGCCGCTGCTGCTCGCGCTGTGCCGCTTCGGCCAAGGCCTTGGGTTGGGTGGGGAATGGGGTGGGGCGGTGCTGCTCGCCACCGAGAACGCGCCTCCCGGTAAGGAGGCGCTCTACGGCATGTTCCCGCAGCTCGGCGCGCCGATTGGTTTCTTGTGCTCGACCGGCATTTTCCTGGTGCTGACCGAGACGCTGACCGATGCGCAGTTCTTCTCCTACGGCTTCCGGATTCCGTTCATCGCAAGCTCCCTGCTCGTCTTCGTCGGTCTCTACATTCGCTTGAAGTTGCACGAAACGCCGGCGTTTCAGCGCGCCATCGAGAACGACGAGCGTGTCCGGCTCCCGTTCGTGAGCGTGCTCGTGAAGCATCCGCGAGAGTTGCTGCTCGGCACCTTCGCTGCCGTCGCCACCTTCGTGCTCTTCTATTTGATGACGGTGTTCACCCTCAGCTGGGGCACCTCCGCGCTGGGCTATTCGCGCACGGAGTTTCTGACCTTGCAGATGGTGGGCGTGATCTTCTTCGGCCTGACGATTCCGATTTCAGCGCTGTTGGCGGACAAGCGCGGGCGCTGGGGCATGCTGCTCGCGGCGACGGTCGCTATCATCGGGTTCGGATTGCTCTTCGAGCCGCTGTTCGGGGCGGGGTCGCGGCTGGGCGTGCTCGCGTTGCTCACGCTGGGGCTCGGTTTGATGGGCCTGACGTACGGGCCAATCGGTACGGCGCTAGCGGGCTTGTTCCCCACCGCCGTGCGCTACACGGGCGCTTCCCTCACCTTCAACCTCGCCGGCATCGTCGGCGCGTCGCTCGCGCCATACGCCGCGACGTGGCTGGCGCGCAATTATGGGCTCCAGGCCGTTGGCTACTACCTGTCTGCTTCCGCGTTCGTCTCTCTGCTCGCACTGTGGGCGATCCGCTCCAGCGCGCTCCGTCACCCTTCAAAAGGGTAACTGCGGCTTGCGAGGCGGCGCGGAACGCTTGGGCTCCGCAGCCCGCACCGCGGGCGGACGCCGGACGGACGGCGACGCCGCTTCGGGCGCGGCGACGGGCTCGGCGGTCTTCGCCGGCAACGGAGTCGTGACGTGGGCTCGCGGCGTGTGAGCGCGCGCCGCGTAGGCTCGCACGGCCGTGGACGGAGGGCGCTCCACGGTCGCGATCGGCGCGACTTTCACGGACGTTCGGGCCGATTCAGTCCACGCGAGGCTTCCGCCAAGAATCAGTAGCCCCACCGCCGCCACGAGCTCGCGGTGATGGCGACGCCGCGGCGCGGGCACCCCGCTCAGCTGTGCCTCGGCCTCTACCTCCGCTTTCGCCTCTGCCGGCGGCGGTTGTGAGGTGAACCATCTCTGCTCGGGATCCGTATCGTGCTCGCTGCCGTTCGTCACCAGGGGACCACAAGGCACCGTCGTGCGCGCGGTTGGTGCGAGCCACTTCGTGGCGAGCGGATTCCCGCAAACGTCTTCCCCGATGCCCTGCTCCAAAAGCCAGCGCGCCAGCGCCTGACCGAGCTCCCGCACGGACTGGGGACGGTCCAGGGGGTCCTTGCTCAGGCCCCAGCGCAAGATGTCGGCCAGTGCCGCGTCGACGTGCGCGGCGCTGGGCAGCGGCGCAGGAGGGTTGCGCAAGATCGCGTCCATGACCTCGCGCTTGTCTGCGCCCGTGAAGGGTGCGTCGCCGGTGAGGACTCGATAGAGCACCACACAGAGCGACCAGGTGTCGCTGCGTTGATCGACCTCTTCGCCCGCGACTTGCTCGGGCGACATGTAGTGCGGGCTGCCGAGCACTACGCCGTCTTCGGTGAGCTTGGGGTACGACACACCGCCGTAGCCGAGCTTGGCGATACCGAAGTCCAACAGCTTGGGCTGCAGTTGCTCGCCGTCGGTCGACAAGAACACGTTGTCCGGCTTCAAATCCCGATGAACGATGCCCTTGGCGTGCGCGAGCGCGAGCGCGTCCGCGATCGGCAGCAAAATTTGAACGGCGCGCACGCTGCTGAGTGGTCCCCGCGCCAGTGCGTCCGCGAGCGTCTCCCCCGTGAGCAGCTCCATGACGATGAACGGGTCCCCCGCCTCCGTAACGGCGACGTCGAAAACGCGGACGATACTCGGATGAACCAAGCGCGCCGCCGCGCGTGCCTCCAGCCGCAACCGCTCCGCCAGGTGGTGGCGATTGCGTCCGGTGCGCAGCAGCTTGATCGCAACCGGCAACTCCAGCTCGCGATTGTAAGCACTCCAAACGAACCCCATACCGCCTTCGCCGAGCAACATCTCCAGCCGGTACTTGTCGGCCAAGAGTGAGCCGCGGCCGATGCGTGAGAGCCCTGTCTCACGCAGTGTCTTCGGGCCGCTCGGGTCCGAGCTAGTTCGTTCCGATTCAATCCCCATGGCGGAGGGCACCAGCGCGCATGCCGTGCACAAACAGCGTGCAAGATTCGAGCCCCTACATACGATGTTTACGACCTCGAGATAGTCCGGAAAATCCTGGCCTTCGTTCAAATCGAGACGGGCGGGGTCGAGACGAACCGCCTCGCCCGCGGCAGTTGACGACCATTGCGCTCGCCGCCGCGGAGGTCGGTCGCGGTGCGACAACGGAAGATGCTGTGGGCTCGCTGGCGCCGTCTACGGGCGCAGCATTGCGCGCAACACCCTTGGGGGTGACTCCGAGCGCGGCCCCGAAGGGCCCCCCTCTCGCCCGAGCTTTGACTTACATCGCCAACTCAGTCTCCGACCACCACGTCCCTCGGCGAGCTTTCACTTCCATCGCTGACTCAATCTCCGACCACGACATCCATCGCCCGAGCGTTCGCTGCCATCTCTGAAGATCCAACACGATCGAGACCGACAGGCCATCCAGGCCTGACTGAAGGAGCGTCTGTCAGGCCTTGAGCGTCGCGGGCCGCGCGTTGAGCATGGTCGAAATCTCAAAAAAAGAGGGGGGTTCGAGACTCGGCACGATGTCGCCGTTTGGACTACATTTGCTGAATGAATTCGGGCTCTCGATCGCAAATCACGACATAGTCGCAGCAGTGACAATCGTAGGGCGTGCTGCTGGCCATGGTCACCGATGCGACTAACTGGCGTCCAGGCGCGCTGCTCTCGAAATCGTTACCAAAATTTAGTTACTTCTACGACTGCGAGCCGAGTCTACCGAGGGGCCTCTTTTCGAGGCGAACGTTTCCCGCGAGCCGAGGCGGGAGGCGGGAGGCGGGAGGCGGGAGGCGGGAGGCGGGAGCGCGAACGACGACCGGAGCGAACGACGACCGGTGCGAACGACGACCGGTGCGAACGACGACCGGAGCGAACGACGACCGGTGCGAACGACGACCGGAGCGAACGACGACCGGAGCGAACGACGACCGGAGCGAACGACGACCGGAGCGAACGACGACCGGAGCGAACGACGACCGGAGCG
>JAQSWN010000038.1 GCA_029266615.1 Polyangiaceae bacterium | reverse complement strand
CGCCGCCGTCGACAGCGCGACCATCGGATAGAGCGCGAAGTTCGGCACCATCCGAAAGAAGGGGTTTCCCACCGCTTCCGGTTGGGCAATGAGCAGCGCGCCTTGGCCGAAGTAGTTCATGAGCAAGGCCGGCATGACGATGGCGTACCAAGCCAGGCGGATCGGCTTGCGACCGAAGTGACCCAGGTCTGCGTAGAGGGCCTCGCCGCCGGTCACGACCAGTACGACCGATCCGAGCACGAGCAGGCCCTTGACGCCGTTTTCGGCGAGGAAGCGCGCCGCGTAGAGCGGGTTTACGGACGCGAGCACGCTCGGATGCTCGATCATTCGGTAGAAGCCCAACCCGAAAAGTGCACCGAACCAGAGCAAGGTGATCGGGCCGAACACCTTGCCGAGCCCGGCCGTACCGTGCTTCTGAATTGCGAACAAACCGATCAGGATGACGATGGTGAGCGGGATGACGAGGTGCGACAGGCCGGGGGCGGCTATCTCCAGCCCTTCCACGGCTGAAAGGACAGAGATGGCCGGGGTGATGACGCCGTCGCCGTAGAGCAGGGCGGCGCCGAAAACACCGAGCGCGATCAGCACGGGGTAGACGCGGCGCTCTTTGACGGGCGCGCTCGCGAGCGCCATCAGCGCCAGGATGCCGCCTTCACCTTTATTGTCGGCGCGCAGCACGTACGCGACGTACTTGAAGGAAACGATCACGGTGAGCGCCCAGAATATGAGCGACAGCACGCCCATGACGTTCTGGGGGTTGACGACGATGCCGTGCTCCTCGTTGAAGCACTCGCGCATTGCGTAGAGGGGGCTCGTGCCGATGTCGCCGTAGACGACGCCGAGCGCAGCCAGTGCCAACTTGAGGCGGTAGCGGGCACTGCCGTCGCCGTGACCGGGGGTAGGTGCGGACATGGCGGACGACGGCGAGGACTTGGGGGCGCCGGGGTTGGGGGCGCTTGCAGAGGTCTTCGGGGCCGCCGTCGGGAGCTTCAGTGAGCTCGTGGATTCGGGGACCGACATAGGTTGTGGTGACGAGACGCTACCACCGCAGCCAGAAGGTGGTGAATGCGTCGCCTCCCGATTCCGAATCCGCCGCTTCCGAGCGTTCGATGCAGCTGGAAGAGGAGAGATGAGAGCGCACCGCGGATTTCAATGCGCCGGTGCCGTGGCCGTGGAGCACGAACCCGAGAGGCTCACCGATGTTCAGCAGTCGATCCACGAACGCGTCCACCTTGGAGAGCGCGTCCTCCACGCGTTCACCGCGCAAATCTAGGGTGTTCAAGCTGGTGCGAACCGCCGTGGGCAGCGCCGCCGAAACGAGCTTCGACGGCCCACGACTGCTCTGAGTCTTCGGCTTGCGCGGCGCTTGCGCCGGCTCCACGTCCTCCGCACGTAAAATGAGCTTAATCGCGCCAACCTGGACGCGGAGCTTGTCGCCGTCGACATCCACGACGGAGGCCGCGAGGCCGGTCGACTTCACGCGGACGTGGTCGCCGGGCTTGAACGTGAAGCGGGGCGGCCTCACGGCCGCGGGCAGAGCCGGCTCTTTCGCGGGCAGCAGTGAGCCCCCCAGTGAGACGTGCTGCGCGGCTCGCCCCAGGTCTCGCTCGATGCTCCGAAGAGCCTTGGGATCGTGCGCTTCGCGTTTGAGGCGGTCGCGTGCGGCCAGGAGCTCGGCGCGGATCTTGGAGACGTTTTGGCGCAGGGCGACGGTCTCGCGCTCCACTTCGGCTTCGAGCTCCCGCCGCGAGTCGTCGCGCTCCAGGGTCTCCGTCCTGCGTAGCTGCTCGAGCTCTTGCTTCTCGCGCTGCAGCGCGGCTCGCTCTTGCTCGAAGCCCAGCCGTTCGCGCTCCAGCCGCTCCACCGCGCGCTCGCGCTCCCGTGACTGCTCCGGCAAGAGCGACTTCGCGCGCGCCACGACGCTCTCTGGCAAACCATGACGGGTTGCGACCGTGAGCGCGCTGGACGCGCCCGGGACGCCCATGGTCAAACGGAAGGTGGGCGCCATCCGCTCGAAGTCGTAGCTGACGGAAGCGTTGTGCAAGCGCGCGGCGTGGGCGGCTTGCTCTTTCAGCTTCTCGTAGTGAGTCGTGACGGCGACGGCAGCGCCGCGCGCGGTGAGCTCTTCCAGCACGGCGGCGGCGAGCGCCGCGCCTTCTTCCGGATCCGTGCCAGAAGCGAGCTCGTCCAGCAAGATCAAGCTCCGAGGCGACGCTTGCTCGAGCAGCGAGCACAGCCGCTGCACGTGGGCGCTGAACGTCGAGAGTGAACGCGCGATGCTCTGCTCGTCGCCGATGTCCGCGAGCACGGCGTCGAACCAGCCGACGCGCGACTCCTCCGCGACGGGCAGGGGAATGCCGGCCCGCGCCATCCACACCGTGAGACCGAGCGTCTTGAGCGCCACCGTCTTGCCGCCGGCGTTGGGACCGGAGATGACGAGCGCGCCGTGGGCTCGAATCGCGATGTCGTTGGCGACCACCTCGTGCGGGCCAAGCGCGAGCAGCGGGTGCCGCGATTGCCGCAAGTCCAGGTGCGCTTCGTCTTCCAGAGGCAGCACCACGGCGCGGGTCTGGCGCGCGAAGCGCCCGAGGGCGCCAAGCAGATCCGCTTCCTCGCAGGCGCGCCGAGCGGCACGTACGTGGTCTCCGTCGCTCGCGACGTAACCGGACAGCACCCCCAGCACTTTGGCCGCTTCCCGCAGTGCCTCCGCCTCTTGGATGCGCAGCTGATTGCCGAGGCCGGTGAGCTCCTGTGGCTCCACGAACAACGTCGCGCCGGAAGCGCTCGAGCCGAGCACGATGCCAGGGACGCGGAGGTGAGCGTCCGAGCGAACGGGTAACACGTAGCGACCTTCGCGCTCCGTGTAATAGTCCGATTGCACGACGTCCGAGTGCTTCTCGATCAAGCGACCCAGCTGGCGTTTCAGCTCCTCGCGCAGCTCCCGTGAGCGCTTGCGAGCGCGCGACAGCTCCGGCGACGCGCGATCCGCGACGGTGCCGTCGGGCTCGAGGGCGTGTGTCAAATCCTCTTCGAGCCCAGAAAGTTCCGAGGGCGAGTCGACTGCCGCCGACAAGGCCGGGTGCGACTCGCGACGCCCCCTCGCGAAGACGCGCAGCTCAGCGGCGACTCCTAGGAGCTCGCGCACTTGCCAGAGCTCCGCGGCGCTCGCGACTCCGCCCTTGGTTACCCGTTCGAGAGCCGAAGTTACGTCCGGAAAGGCGCGTGCGGTGGGGGCGAGCCCGAGCCTGTCGCAATCGAGCAGCTCGCTCATGACGCGATTCCGGGTGCGCGCCGCGTCGATGTCAGTCTCGGGGAGGAGGCGGAGCGCGCGCGCTTTGCCTGAGCTACTGGTGCAGTTCCCCGCGATCGCCGCGAGCAACGTCGGCCACTCCAGCGCGGCGCAGGTGTCCGCGTCGAGCACGGGCGGAAGGTCGTAGGGCGCCGCGTCGGAGTTCACGCGGCCGCCATAGCACGTTTTTTCAGGCCGTCAGGGGCACCGCCAGCGGCAACTCCGGGGTCTGGCTACCGCAATACTCGCTTCGCAGATCCACGTTACTCGTCACCGCGATAGGCGAAAGCGCCGCCAAAAGGCTGGCGATGTCGTTCTCGGCGCGGTGACCCAAGTAGCTGTCGACGCTGAGCACGAAGCTGCCGCCGCCCGATCCCGCGAGGTGCGCGAGCAAGCCGCGCGACAGGATCGACCGCGCCGCGGCGGTCTGCACGTCGGCGCGACCATTGGACACCAGCACCATCGAAGAAAGCCGCCAACCTCTCGCCTGCAAGCGGGTGACGCGCATCGCAACTTGCGTGATCAGATCCGTAGGCGGACCCGCGTAATGCTGCGCCACGACGGCGAGATCTCCGCGATCGCCGCTCGGATTGAGCCAACGTGGCCAGCTGGCGCCGAATTCGATGACGACCAGAGTCGCCGGACGAGCCTTCATGACGAGCCTCCTTGCGCCCCTTGATTAGGTCGCCTTCGGGCGGTGGGCCAAGAAACCGTGGTTGGCGTTCCGGCTCGGGCCCTGCGGGTTGAACGCGTCCGACTCGCTCGGGAGCATCAGTCTGAGCGGCAGCAGCGCGAACCCCAAGAAACTCGCACGACTCCCGATCCCCCGAGCCCCCTGTGAATCTCGTTCCCGTGAACCTCGTTCGGGGGGCTACTGCGCTTTTTTGGCGCGCGGCTTCTTCGCGGGGGCGGCTTCTTCCGCAACGGGCTCGGCCTTCTTGGGACCGGCGAGGGGCCCGCCTTTTTCTTGCACGTCGGCGAGGCTCTTCTTGAGCGCTTCGAACAAATCGATGATTTGCGCCTTGGGGGCCTCGGGCGCGATCGTGATCTCTTGGCCGGCGACCTTCTGGTCCACGGCGGCTTTCACGCGTTCGCTGTAGGAGTCGACGTACTTGGTCGCGTCGAACGAGTCGGTGCCGAGCTCTTCGATGAGCTTTTCCGCAAGCTCACGCTCTTTGTCGCTGAATGTGAAAGTGGCGCCGGTGTCGATCTCGCTGAAGGCGCGCACTTCGTTGGAATAGTAGAGCTGATGGATGACGAGGCCGTCCTTGCCGTAGGGGCGCACCAGCACGACCTGCTCTTTACCGCGTGCGGACCAACGACCCACCGCGACGCGCCCCTTGGCGTTCATCGCCTCGCCGAGAAGCCGGTAGGCCTTGTCACCGCCCTTGTCAGGACCGAGGTAGTAGCTCTTTTCGACCTGGATGAAGTCGACGCTCGTCACCGGCACGAACTCGGTGATCTCGATCGAGCCCCCTCGCTCGGCCTCCATCGCCTTCAGCTCTTCTTCCGTGAACTGGACGTACTGGCCCTTGGCGTACTCGTAGCCCTTCACCGTATCCGAGCGCTCCACGACCTCGTTGTCGGTCGGGCAGACGAACTGCATTTTGAGCCGGCCGCCGCACTTCTTGTGCAGCATGTTGAAGCTGACCTGTTCGGACGAAGCGGACGTGAAAAACTTGACCGGGATCGACACCAAGCCGAAGGAAATCGTGCCGGAAAGCACGGCGCGTGCGGGCATGGCGCTATGCTAGCGGAAGGAGCACCAATTGAAGAAAAGTTCGGGTGAATCTCCTCCCGGAGCTGGGCAAAGTGGCCGCGATCCGAGCGAGCTCAAACGTTATCGAAGTAAGCGCGACCCGGCGCAAACCACGGAGCCGTTCAGTGCTGAACGAAAGGGCAGCGTCCGCGCGACGCGGAGCGGCCGCTTCGTCGTTCACCTCCACCAGGCCCGGCGCGAGCACTACGACCTACGAATCGAGTGTGGCGGCACGCTGCAGAGCTTCGCGGTGCCGCGCGGCCCGAGCCTGAAGCCGCTCGACAAGCGCCTCGCGGTGCACACCGAGAATCACCCCTTGGAGTATTTGGACTTCGAGGCCGTGATTCCGGCCGGCAACTACGGCGCCGGGTCGATGATCGTCTGGGATATGGGGCGCATTCGCTACCTGGAGACGTCCGCGGAGGAGGGCATCGAGCGGGGAGATCTAAAGTTCGAGCTCTCCGGCTTCAAGCTGCGTGGCACGTACGCGTTGGTGCGCACCGGGCGCAGCAAGAACAAGCTCGAGGTGGGGGACGGTCAGCAAAGCGACTGGCTGCTCATCAAGAAGCAAGACGCCTACGCCAAGGACGAGGACGTCGTAGCGAGCCAGCCACGCGGGGTGCTGTCGGGCCTGACGGGGGAAGAGAACTTTCGTAAAGCCGAGGTGGCCACGGAGATTTTGCAGCTGGTGGAGCAAGCGCCGCGCAAGCTCGTCACCGCGAACGGTCTTCAGCCGATGCTGTGCGCGCTGGAAGGCGCGAGCCTCAGCGATCCGGAGCGCCTGTACGAGCTGAAGCTCGACGGAGTGCGGATCGTGGCCGACAAGCGCGGAGGGCAGGTTGCCCTGCGGTACCGCAACGGCCGCGCGGCGACGGCCAGCTACTCGGAGGTGGCGCGTGCAGTGTCCCTCCTGCCCGTGGAAGATGCCTTGCTGGACGGCGAGATCGTGACCTTCGACGCGGAGGGCAAACCCAGCTTCGAAAAGCTAGCGCCGCGCATTCACGCGCAGAAGCCGCTGGATATCGAGCATGCGCGCTCGCAGGTCCCCGTCGTCTACCTCGTGTTCGACTTGCTCGCGCTCGGCGGACGCGACCTCACGGGGCTGCCGCTGCTGGAGCGCAAACACATTCTCTCACAGCTGGTTCGTGGGCGAGGTCTCGTGCGGGTGCTGGATCACATCGAAGACGACGGCACGGCGCTGCACGACTTCTGCAGGCGAGAGCGGCTCGAAGGAGTGGTGGCCAAGCGCAAGCTTTCGCCGTACCGCGTCGGGCCTCGTCGCACGAGCGACTGGGTGAAGATCAAGTGCGAGCGAGACGACGACTTCGTCGTAGTCGGTCACGTGCCGGGTACGGGGTCGCGCAAGAGCTTGGGCGCGCTGTGCTTGGGAGCGTACGTGCGCGGCCAGCTCCAATACCGCGGGCGTGTGGGCAGCGGCCTGACCGACTCGACCATTCGCGTGCTTCTGGAGGAGCTTCCGAAGCTCGAGCAACCGACGTATCCGGGGCACGGGAACGTGCCGGAAGATCCAGGCACCGAGCAAGCGCGTTGGACGCGGCCGGAGCTCGTCGTGCAGGTGCGCTACCTCGGCTTTACGGAAGAGGGGCGGCTGCGCGCGCCGGTCTTCTTGGGGCTCCGCCCCGACGTGCCGCCGAAGGATTGCCACGCTTCGCCGCCGGCGCCGATCAGCGAGCCCGAGCCCGGCAGCGTGATTTCACTCGGAACGGGGCGCGTCATCATCACCAATCCGGAAAAGGTCTTTTGGCCCGAGTCCGGCTACACCAAGGCGGACCTGTGCAGCTACTACGCGAGCATTTCATCGCGCATGCTGCCGTTCTTGAAGGGGCGCCCGCTCGTGCTGGTGCGCCATCCCGACGGCATCGCGGGCAAGAGCTTTTATCAGTGGAACGTGCCCGAAGGCACGCCGAGTTGGATGCGAAGGCTCGACATCTCGGACACGGACGAGGTGGACCGAACGCCCAAGAACGTGTTCCTGGTCGATGACGTAGACGGGTTGGTTTACCTCGCGCAGCTCGGGTGCATACCGCTGCACGTGCTCGCATGCCGCGAGCAATCGCTCGGGACATGCGACTTCATCACCATCGACTTCGATCTTGGAGAGCGCAAGTTCTCCGACGCGGTGAAGGTGGGGCTCACTTTGAAAGAGGTGCTCGACGACGCGGGCTTACCCGGTTTCCCGAAGACGTCCGGTCAGCGCGGGCTTCACGTCTTGATTCCTCTCGGTAACGGAATCCCGTTCGAGGCCGCCAAGCTCCTGGTCGAGTTCATCGGCCGCATCGTGACCGCGCAGCACTCGCAGATTGCGACCATGGAGCGTAAGGTCGACAAGCGCGGCGACCGCATGTACGTCGACACCGGGCAGACGGGCACGTCGCGTACCATCGTGGCGCCTTACTCGGTGCGAGCTCATCCCGGCGCGACCGTCTCGACTCCATTGGCGTGGGAAGAGCTGCACGCCGGGCTCGATCCTTCGCGTTTCACGATCGTGTCCGTGCCGACGCGGACCGCGGAAATCGACGATCCGTGGGTAGGATTCGATGAGGCGAAGCCGAACGTAGCGAGCGCCTTGTCCAAGCTGGAGCGCTGGGTGAAGAAGTAAAAACGCTACATCCGACAAGCACATAGGTTGTCGGACGGATTCCAGCGGCGCGCGACTTGCATCACCCTGGAGGCATGAGCAGCTCCTTCGTGGTGTGCAAGGATTGCGGCGATTCGTCCGCAGCGGTCGAATGGGGGTTCGTCCTCCTCGCACGCCACGGTTGGACGGCGCAGCTCGGCGACGCCGGAGGTGAGCCCGAATGGCGATGCCCCGCGTGCAACGAGCGCCATGCGGCGTCCGGGGTGTGGGACCTCGCGTCGGATTCCGATCCTCCGCGGCGCCGGTTGCGCGTGCTGCTGGTGGACGATCAGGTGCTGGTCCTCCGCGCCACCGCCGGCATGCTCCGCGAGCTCGACGTCGTCACCGCCGGCAGCGCCGCGGAAGCGTTGGCCAAGTTGGCAGACGGCAGCCACTTCGACGTCATCGTGTCGGACGTCTCGATGCCGCAAATGAGCGGACCGGAGCTGTACGTGCGGATTCGCGAGCGTCACTCGCACCTCGCCGAGCGCTTCCTGCTCCTGAGCGGGGATAGTTACGGTGCGTCGCTGCTGTGCTCGGCCATCGCTCGGCGCGAGAACTTGCCCAGCATGCCTAAAATCCTCGACAAACCCGTGCCTCGCGACGTCCTCCTCCGAGAGGTCGACTCCGTTGGTCATCGTCGTTTGCCCCGGTCTGGGACGTTTGCGGTTGGCGACCTGGAACCGTCGCCTCAGCGCGCTAAAACAAAATAGGCACGGACGTTAGTGCCTCGCCGTTGCTATGTCGCTACGCTTCGGCGGCGCGTCAGTCGACCATTTGTACAGATTTGAGGAACTCGTCTGGCGGGACGAAATCGTTGAAGCGCACGGCTTCTTTACCGCGTGAGTCGAAGAGCAGCACGGTCGGCAGTCCGACGACCTTGTAACGAGCTAGCAGCGCCTCGACCTTGGGATCGTCGTTGTTGGTGGCGTCCACCTTGACGGCGACGAAGCGGCTCAGCTCCTGACCCACGCGCGGCTCCGAGAAGGTCTGCTTGTCCAGCTCTTTGCAGGCGGCGCACCACGCGGCCGTGAAGTCCACGATGAGCGGGCGGTTGTCCGTGGCCGCACGAGCGAGAGCGCCCTCGATGTCTTTCTTCTCCCAGGCCAGCGCTTCCGCCGGCTTGATGAAGCCGAGGATCGCGGCGAGAGCCCCAATGCTGACGAGAGTGATGCCGGCACCCTTGGCAGCTTTCACGCCAACGCCAGGCTCTCCGAACTCGCGGTGCACGGCGCCGAGAAGCAAGCCGACCAGGACGGCCCCGAGCGCACCGGCGATGAACGGCAGTGAGCTCGACACCAGCCGGTTGGCGAAGCCGAAAGAGTTGTTCAAAAAGTAGAGCGCGACGACGACGAGCACGATGCCGAGCGCGCTCTTGACGTGAACCATCCAGTGGCCGCTCTTGGGCAGCTGCACGGCAAAAGCTCCGACGACGAAGAACGGAGCGCCCAAGCCGAGCGAGAATGCGCCCATGGCAAGCGCCCCGAGCGCAGCGCTTTGCGTGCTCGCGATCCACGCCAGGATGCCGGTGAGCACGGGGCCCGTGCACGGCGCCGCGATGAGCCCGCACACCAGGCCGAGCACGAAGGCGCCCTTTTTGCCGATGCCGCCCAGCTCCGCGAGCTTGTTGTTCAGCGAGGAAGGCAACGTGAGCTCGAAGGCGCCGAACATACTGGCGGCCATGAGCAGAAAGACGCCGGAGATGCCGACGACGACCCAGCGGTTTTGCAGAACGGCGCTGAAGAAGCTGCCGGTCATGCCCGCGGCCACGCCCATCGGCACGAACATGCCGCAGATGCCAAGCACGAAGGCCAAGGACAGGAGCACGCCCTCCGAGCGGCTCTTTGCTTGCTTTGCTCCAAACACGCTGACCGTGACCGCAACCATCGGGTAAACGCACGGGGTGAGGCTCACCGCCAAGCCTCCGACCAGCGCCGCGAGAGCGGCGTAGAGCGGGCCCTGGGCGAGCGCGCGCGTGAACGCGTCCTCCGGCGCGGCGAGGGCGCTTTCGGGAACCAACAGCACCAAAACCGTGAGCAGCAGAGCGAAGCGGCGAGAACCGAGCGGCACGGTCAGAACCTTACCTGACCTTGGCCGAAGCGCGACGAATCAGCCTTTTCGCGCGCAGGATTTCACCGGAGAGGGACACTTGTAGAGCTACGCGGCCGCTCGTGACCCGTTTCACGAAGGCGCGCAAATAGCGCGCGGCACCGGCGTAGTCCTCGAGCGCGAAGCAGAGCTCGCCGAGCACGAACTGGCCGTAACCCTGGCCGCATGGGGCGTCCGAAAGGCGCTCGCGCAGCTCCGCGAGCTCCGGCACGTCCTCCCCCGCGGCCAGGCGAGCGAGGCCAAGGCCGGCGAGGTAAAGCGGCTTGTCGGTCGTGCCCCAACGCGCGGCGCGCGAGAGAGCGCCGCACGCGTCTGGGTAACGGCCTTCCAGGTACAACACGGTGCCGAGCGTCCAAAGGTGGAAAGCGCGGCGCGCGGGCGGGCTCACCCGGCTCGCGATACGCAGATGCTCGATGGCGGCGTCTCGGTCGCCCAGGCCGAGGCTCGCGCGCGCCGCGTCCTGCCGAGCCACGTCCGGCATGACCGTCGTTCCGAGCATCTGCTCCGCGATGGCGAGCGCGTCCGCAAAGCGCCGGCCCTCCATGTGGGATAGGTACAGCTGCCGCAACAAGAGCACCCGCGTGGTGTGGTCCAGCGGGGCCGCATAGGAGAGCCCCCGTTGCGCATATTTGGCGCGACTGACAGATGTCCGCGCTAGAGTCGCCTTGCGGAGGAGGAGCTCCGGGGTGATGGGGGCGACGGCGGCGGCGGGACGCTTCTGCGTCATTCCTCCTCAATTTAGCAGCACCTGGACAAGCGTCCAGATTTCGGCGGCGATCTTGCTCGCTCCTTGGCCTTGCCAACGGCTGGAAACGGGACCAAAAGCTCGGGGTTCGATGATTTCGGCGCCTGCTTTGGCCCCTTCCGCCCTTTCCCGCTCTTTCCGCCGCCGCGTCGCCTCGTCGGTGCTGCTCGGCGCCGTAGCCGCGCTCGCGCTCGGCTGTGGGCACCCCGCCACCGAGCAGGAGTGCCAGGAAATCGCAGACCGAGTGACGAAGCTGGAGCTGGAGAGCAGCGCGATCGGGCGCGATCCGGACACTGCCAAGGAGCAGCTCGAGCGCACCCGAAGCTGGGTCAAAGAATCCCAGCTGAAGGAGTGCGTTGGCCGGCGCATCACGGACGCGGCCATGCAGTGCGTCCGCACCGCCACCAAAGCGCAAGAAATCACGGACCGCTGCTTCCGATGAGCCGGGCGCGCGCCACTGGCGCTCTGTTGTTGCTGCTCCTGGGCAGCGGCTGCGGCCGGCGCGTCGAGAGCAGCGAATGCCAGCAGCTGCTCGACCACTACGTGGAGCTCTTGCTGCGAGACGACCGTCCCAAGTCTAGCGCGGGCGAGGTGTTGCGGATCCAGCAGGAGGCTCGCAAGAAGGCGCAGCGAGATCCGGCGTTCTCCGAGTGCTCGAGCCGCGTCTCTCGCCGCGGGTTCGACTGCGCGATGCAGGCCGAGGACGCCAACCGCCTCGAGCAGTGCTTGCTCTAATTCGAGCTCAGGGCTCGATTTCGGCGGGCGCGCTGCCCTGAACCGGCTTGGGGCCCGCCGCTTCGCCCTCGCTCCGCGGGGCCGGTGGTTTTCCGGCGGGGAGAGGGCCCGCTGGAGTTGGCTTCGCAGACGTGGTGCCGCGCGATGACGAGCGGCGAGATTTGGGAGGGGGGACCGTGGGCTCAGGCTCGGCGACGGTTTGCCCCACGCTTCCGTCGGTGGTCGCAGCTGAACCGATGAGCGCGAGCAGCTGGGCCGCGACCAGCTCCACCTCTCCGGCGCGTGCCTCCATGAGCGTGATGACCTTCTGCCCGTCGCTCAGGTTGTCCCGCACTTCGTCCCGCTTCCACGGCCCTTCGGTTCGAAAGGCGCGGGGCACACCACCCTCAAGGGTAATTCCCATGACGCGCAGCTTTTCCAGCTCGGCCCGGGTCGAAACCATGCGGTTCCGAGCGCGGACCAAGCGAGTCGCTTCTTGCGGCAGGGCGGTGCGGAGCGGGGAGGGCGTGCTCGTCTCTGACGTGTGCAGCGTGGCGGACGCATCCACGGCCGTGGAGGGTGTCGGCACCTCCAAGCGGACGCGCAGCCCCTGGCTCGCGAGCTTTTGCATCTCTTGGCGGAGTCGCTGCGCGAGCGCGTCGTTCGACGCGTCGGCGGTGAGCCCGAGCACGGCCGTCAAAGCCTGGCGCGCGGCGCGCGGCTCGGCCGGCGCCGAGAGCAGCTCCACCTGCTTCTCGTGGAGCAAAATGAAGAAGCTGTCGTATTCGGGACGGCCCGCCGCGTAGTACTCCCCCCGCGCGACCTCGGTGGGGCCTTGCGGCGCGAGCACGCTGCACCCGGCTGCGAGCATCAGCGAAAGCAGCCCGCTCCACTTCAATGACACGATAGCGCTACTCCCCACAGCTCGTCGTGACCGGCCGTGGTTTGAATGAAGAACGAAACCGCGCCGCGCGCGGTTCCGACGACGACGCCTTGACCGGCGTTGGCGCCTTTGGCGGATACCCGCAGGGGTGGTGCGAGCGGCGCGAGCTCCGCGTCCAAGATGCGTGAGTGCACCTGGTACTGACCCACGTTTCCGTCCGTCCACTGCAGCAGGTAGTGGCCTCCGCCAAGCGCGCCGAGCGACGGGGCGATAGCGCCTCCGCCGTCCCCGGGCGCGTCCAGCGCGCGCACCGGACCGGCGACGCCGCTCACGACCGCTGGCGCGGCGAAGACACGAAAGCGGTCCGATTTGTCCGCGCGGGCGGAGACGAGCAACAGAGCCCGATCTCCAAAGGGCGCTGCCGTCGGCGTGCCGAGGCTCTTGGGCAAACCTTGCAGCGCCGTGAGCTCGGAAGCGGCGCTGCCGTCCGCCCTCAACCAGCCGCTCACGATTTGGCCTTCAGCGCCTCCTTGTCTGAAGGTGACGAAGTAGCCATTGGCGAGCGCGGCGACGCGCGGCTGCGTGACGCGCGCCCCGGCCGGGAGTTGCCACACCACGCCCGTCGCGCCGTCGCTCCCGCGACGCAAGATACCGCTTGGCCCGACGCCGAGCTCTAGCCCCGGGGTCAGCGTCTGTCCGAAAGCGAAGTCCACCCCGGCGCGGCTCACCAAGGGCGGATCACCTACCGCGACGTGCGTCACCTCGACGCTGCCGGCCATGCTTTGCTGCCGCTCCGCGTCGCCGGAAAGCGGGCGGTAGAGAAACGCGGCCGCGCTGGTCTTCGTTTCAGCGAAGACCAGCGAGACGTTGCCGTCGGACGAGGTCCGCGCGCCAATGGGTACGGAGCGCTCGATGGGCGAAATGCGGCTGGGAGGCGCCACCAGAGCGCAACCCGGCGGCAGCGTGGCCGGCGCGCTCGCCGAAGTGACGGCCGCTTGCCGGTTCGCGCTCGCCTCTGCGCGGCGAAAAATGAGGACGACGAGCGCGCCTGCCGCCATCAGCAGCAAGCCGCCGAGCAGCAGCATGCCCGCTCGAAGACGCGAGAGCTCTTGGCGCTGAACGGTGACGAGAGATGCTTGCCGGGGGCGAGGCTCGAGGGGCTCGTCCGCGATGTACAGGCCCGGCGCCGGCACGGCGCTGGCGTCCGCGGTACGGGTCTGTTCGATGAGCGCGGCTTGAGCGGCTTTCTTCGACGCGCTGCCGCTCATGTCCAGCGTCGAGTCGAGCTCGGGCGCGCGTGTGAGGCCGCTATTCGGTAGCGGCAGTGGTGTCTCCAGCACCGGGTGGCGCTCCATCGAGACCGGGTCCGGGCTCGGGGTGGAGCCGGGCAGCGAGCGCGGCGGCGGCGGAACCGCGCCGGGGGGACGAAGCGTCGCCGTCGCCGAGGCGCCCTCCAGCTCTCCTAGGGTGGGGAGGGGAGCGCGTGCGCTGCGCATGCCGGTGGGTGTCGGCGCGGCTTGCGGGCGCGAGCCGAGGTTACCGAAGCTCGAAGGGGCGAGCGTGTCGCGCGCTTCTTCTCGTGTCGGCTCGGGGCCTCGCGCAGGCGGCAGCACCATCGTTGCTGGTGGCAGCGGTGCGGCGGTGTCCGTTCTGCCGGGCGGGCGCACCGGCGGTGGCGGCGGCCCGTGCGGCTTCACGTCGTTCCGACCCGAGCCGTGCGGCGCATCGACGGGCGCGGACGCGGCGTCGGGTGCGCTCGCCGGGCGAGGCCCGGGCCGGGGCGGGGATTTCGAGGACTCGGTCAAGAAGCGACTCCGCGCGGCTCGCGCGACATTGCCGTGCACGAAAGCGGACGTCTTCAACACTACAAGCAAATCCGTCGTGACCGCTAGTCGCCGAACGCCTCTGCGAGCGCTACCACCGCGCAGAGCTCGACTCCTCCGCGCGCCAACGCTTGCGCACACGCACGTACCGTGGCGCCTGTCGTGACGACGTCGTCCACCACGACCACGCGGCGTACGCCACGTTGCCTCACCTCGAAGGCGTCAGCTGCGTTCGTCAGACGCTCGACGCGAGCCTTGCCAACTTGACGCTGGGTCTCGCGCATTCTCGACAGCAAGCGTGGCCGGCAAGCGAGGCCGCAGACGCGCCCGAGCTCTTGCGCCAGGAGCGCGGCCTGGTTGTAGCCGCGCATCGCGAGCCGCTTGGGGTGCAACGGCACGGGCACGAGCACGGCGTCCGTGGGCAGCGCCTGCGCGCCGAGCGACGCCGACAGAAGCTGCGACAGCGAGCGAGACAGCTCCGGCCGGCCGCCGTACTTGAAACGCACGATGGCGGTGGAGAGCGGCGGCGCGTAGGCGCCAGCGACGAGCAGCGGAGCGCCAGCGACCGATCGCGCCGGGGGCCGATGCAAGGACGTCTCCGCGCAGGCCGCGCAGAAGGCGTTGCGCGTGGGCTCGTCGCACGCCGCGCACACGCTCGGCGCCAAGCCCTCCAGTATCTCCGACAGCACCCGCCCCAAGAGCTTCATGGCCCCTCGTCGGCCAGGCCCGTCCGCGGTTGCGGGTTATTGGGTCATGCCGAGCAGCTTGCTCATCGAAGCTTCGTCCGCGGGCGTGAACGCTAGGTCCTCGAAATCTTCGCTGGCGACCCAGCGGTACTGGTGCACGTTCACGGCGGCCGGCTTGCCGAGGGTGAGGCGGCACTCGTAAAGAAAGAGCTCGACCGTGTAGTGCTCGTATTCGTGAGCCACGGAGCTTATCTGCGCTCCCGGCTCGATCTCGACGCCCACGCGGTGCCGGACCTCACGCTTGAGGGCGTCCAGATCCGTCTCGGTGGATTCGACCTTGCCGCCCGGGAACTCCCACAGCAACGGCAGCACCGCCGTGGGGCGGCGCTGCGTCACCAAGTAGCGGCCATCCTGGGCGATGACCGCCGCGACCACGCGAATTTTTTGGGCCATCGACCGCGCGCTTACGCGTCGATGCGGAACAGCTGCTGGCCCATGAGCAAGATGTCGGTGCCCCCGACGGCGCGTTCCGCCCGAAGGCGAATGAAAGTGCCGTTGGAGCTGCCCACGTCCGTCAGGTAAACGCGACCATCGGGGCCGCGCGCGATGCGGCAATGCAAGCCGGAGACGTAGCCGTCCTCCGAAAACAAGATGTCGCCGCGCTCACGACCGCAGTGCACGCCGCGTTCCGGAACCGGAAACGCATTGCCGGTAGTGTCACGCCCGATGACGAGCGCGAGTCGCCCGATGTAGCCCTTGGCGGGGCTACCGAAGCGCTCCACGCCGTCCGGGGACTTGCCCTGACTGCGCAGCTCTTCGAACCGGATGATCTCTTGACCGATGCGGAACACGTCCCCGAACTCCAGCAAGCACGGTTCGTTCGGGCGCACCTTCAGGTAGACGCCGTTGAGCGAGCCCTCGTCCTTGATGAACAGTTGGCCGCCGCGCTTGCTGAACGTGGCATGTCGTGGCGAAAGGTAGCTGTCGCCGGCGAAGATGGAGCCCGTGTCACGCCCAACGGTGACGACGGGCGCGTCCGGCATGCGGAACGTGCCGGCCTCGCTGCCATCCGCGCGGAGCGCGGTGAGGATGATGCCGGAGCCGACCGGAGCTGGGGCGGCCGCTGCGGCGGCAGGAACGGACGGCGAGGCGCCCGCGAGCGCGCCGAGGTTGTAACCGCACGAAGCGCAGAAGCGATTACCCGCGTTGACGTGACCGCATTGCGGGCAAGCGACACCGGCACCGGGCGGAGGCGCCGAAGGCGCGACGGCGGGCGGAGCCACGCTGGCAGATGCGACGGGGGGCGGGGCCGCGGCTGCAGGCGGCGGCGCCGAAACGGGTGGTGGAGGCGCCGCGACGGGCGCAGGCGCGGCCACGGGCGGAACGCCGTGAGGCGGGGTGTTGGACGAAAACGGTTTGGCTTGGGCTGAGCCGCGCGGAAGCTCCGCGCCGCAGCCAAGGCAAAACTTGTAGTGGTCCTGGTTCTCCTTGCCGCACTTTGAACAGGTGATCACTATGGGTGCTCCAGGGGCCCGGCTGCCGGGTGAGGGGACTGTACCCTCAAACCCTCGTAACCGCGCGATTATCTACGCTCCCCCTAAGGGGTCAAGCGCGCACAGCAAACCCTTAGGCCATCAAAAACGCAAGGGCCGAGCGGAGCAGATCCGACAGAGGTTCCGCGTCGACGCGCTTTCCCAGGTGTGCCACGGCGCGTTCGGCCTCAGCGGGGCGATAGCCCATGTTCACGAGCGCCTTCAGTAACAGTTGGCCGTTGCCAGCCGTGGGTTTCGCGGCGCTACCAGCCTTACCCGCAGCTTCGAGTGGAACCATTGCCGGCAGCTTCTCGACCAACTCGACGACCAGCCGTTCGGCCGTCTTCTTGCCGATGCCGGGGACCTTGCCGAGCCGCCCAAGGTCGCGATTGGCGATGGAACGCGCCAGGTCGCCCAGCGGTAAGGCCCCCAGCACTCCGATCGCCGTTTTCGGCCCGACGTTGGGCACCGTGACCAGCAGCCGGAAGACCCGCCGCTCGAGCTCGCTCGCAAATCCGAACAGCTCTAGCGCGTCTTCGCGAGCGTGAGTGTGGACCCAGATCTCGACGTCTCCGCTTGGCTCTCGCGTCGCTCTGCCGAGCGTTCCGACCGGCGCGGTGAGCTCGTAGCCGACGCCGTTCACGTCCAGCACGAAGCCGCTCGGCTCCTCTACCAAGACGCGTCCACGCAGCCAGCCAAGCATTGGGTTCGGCCATATACCTCGGCTCGGCGCACCGCTACTCCTTTTACGACTCCGAGCGCCATGTTATGGCCCCGCGCATGCGCGCTCACGCCTTGGCGTCTCTGCTGGTCTTGCTCGCCGCCGCTTGCGGCGGGTCTTCGAGCGAGACGCCTCCGCCGCTCGAGCCGGATCCGACCAGCGCTCGTTATACGGGTCCGCGCTTCCCTTCCGCGGAGGACGCGGCACGAAGCGCGGCGGCGGAGCCGGAACCTGCGGCGGAAGAAGGCCCCGCGGTCCCCTCGCGACCGGCCCGCACGACGTGGGGCACCGGTAGGGCTGCGCCCAAGTTGGCGCCGGCGCCGGCGCCCGCGGCTCCATCTGCGCCGCCGCTGCCCAGCGCGAGCAGCAGGCCGCTTAGCAACTAGTACTAGTACTAGTTGCTCAGAACGCGCCGGAGAGGCTGAGCCCCGCAACCCCGGGTCCCACGACCGGAATCACGCGCGCACGGAGCGATCGCTCCGACGAGGCGACCGTCCGGTTGGCGCGCTCGACACGCTGGCTGTCCAAAATGTACCAAACGATGCCGCCGCCGACCAGCAGTGCGCCGGCGCCGGTGATGACCGCGGAGGCATTGAGCGCCGTGCGCGCGTCGTTGCCGCGCTTGGCAACATCGAACGGGCACATGTTGCGGTTGCCGCCGCACTCGTCGTTCGCGTCGTCCACCTTCTTCTTGTTACCCACGATGCCAATCGTGCCCACGATGACGGCGGCGCCACCGACGCCAATCAGGATCCATGGGCCGGGCGAGCGCTTTGCTTGCTCCGTAGAAGGCTCGACCGGACCTGGTTGGCTGCTGCCTGCCGGCAGCGGCGTAGCTCCGCCGTTGACCGGAGCGGGCGCGGAAGCAGCCGCGGCCTCTTCCTCCGCGATCTTCTTTTTGAGGACCTCGATGCGGCGATTGATTTGATCTTTTTCGCCGCTGTTGGGCTCGCGCGCCAAGAAGGTCTCGAGCGACACCACCGCCTGTCGCTTGCGGCCCGCCAGCTCGTAGGCGCGCGCCAGGTTCAGCAGCAATGGGTTCGCGGTGCAGTCCCGACGGTAGGCGTCTTCCCAGTAGTCGATGGCGCGGGCGTAGTCCGCTTCGTTGAAAGAAGCATTGCCGGCCTGAAAGGCGCCCTTGGCGGCCGCCACCTCGGCGTCCGTCGGTTCACGCCCGCAATCCGGGTAGCTCTTCGTCGGCTCCTCCGCGAGTGCAGCGGTGGTGACGGCCGTCAAGGCGAGGGCAGCGAGCAATGAGGTCAAAGTTCTGAGCATGCGAGTCCCGAGCTTCTGAAGGAAGTCGAACGAGGCCCGTAGCATAGGAGCAGGGCTCGCATGATCTCAACGTTTCGGGAGGCGTACCCGTACGCGATTCCTCGCTGACCGAACAAAGCGCCGGCCGACTGGCCGAGTGTTCGCGTTCGTTTGTGTTCCTGGTCTTGTGCCGCGGGCGTGAACGTGGCGAAGTTTCGCGCGGTGAAATCGTCTTCCTTCGCGCGCCGCGCGCTTGCCGTGCTCTCCATCGGTCTGGGGCTCTACACGTTGGGCACCGCGCCCACGACCGCGACTGCGCAGACACGAAGCGCGTCGCAGAAGCTCGAGGCGATTCGTCAGTTGATGGAGAAGGGGCAGGGGCTCTACATCGCCGGCAATTACCAAGGCGCGGCGGACGTCTTCGAAGGGGGCTTCAAGCAGTATCCCTACTCGGCGTTCCTGTTCAACGCGGGCATCTGTTACCAGAAGCTGAGCGAGACCGACCGCGCGCTTGGAAAGTTCCGAGAGTATTTGACGGTCGATCCGACCGCCCCCGACGCCGACAAGGTGAAGCAGCGCATCGCCGCGCTCGAGGCCACCAAGGCGGTGGTGCCGCTGGCGCCAGAGGTGGGTGGCAGCGCGGGCATGGGCGGCATGGCGGGCAGCGCCGGTCTGGGGGGCAGCGGGGGCGCGCCCGTCGTCGCTCCGCCGGGCCCGGCCGACGACGACAGCGCGATGCGGTCCTTGGTCGTCGTCGAGACCGAGCCCTCGGACGCGCCGCTGCGCTTCTATGCCCGCCTCGACGACAACGCGCCGGCCTTCAAGCTCGGCGCGCAGAACCCAGGTTGGAAGGAAATCGCCAACGCGCGCGCGCCGGCGAACCTCACGCTGGCGGTCGGCAAGTACCACGTCGTGGTCGAGAAGTTCCGTGACTTCAACGAGAGCCACTCCGACATCGACGTCTCGCCGGGCCACGTTTACCAGTTCAAAGCCAACCTCTCCCAGGGGGAATTCATGGCGTTCTTGCGGGTCTCCGCGAACGTCAAGGGCGCCTACGTCTGGCTCGATGACAAGAAGAAGGAGCGTCCGTTCTGGGGCGCGACTCCTCACGGGGAGCTCGTGAGCGCAGGCCCGCACGAGGTCTTGGTCGAAGCGCCCGGCTTCGAGCCGCTGCTCGCCCCCGTCATGGTGAACCACGGCGAGCAGAAGGAAATGGAAGTCGCGATGGTCCGCGTAAACTACGGATTTTTGCGCATCGACTCGAACGCGCCGGAAGTGAAGGTGCGCATCGACGAGCAGCCAAAAGGCGTGTGGCGCGCGGGCACGGAGCCGCTGGACGTGCAGGCTCCCTCTGGTCAGCACAAGCTCACCGTGATCGCTGACGGTCGCAAGACGTACGAGTCCATCATCGACGTGCCCCGCGGCCAGGTGCTGCCGGTGCACGTCAAGATGATCCCGAAGTACCCGCGCGGCGCGGCGTGGACGCAAGCCATCATTGGCGCGGCGTTCATCGGCGCCGCCGCTTACTTCGGCAACGAGTCGAACAAGCTCCACGATCAGCTCGAGGCGGATCGCGCGGCGGGCCGGCTCGAAGAAGGCGACTCGCGCGCGACGCGCGGTCGTTGGTACGCGGTGGGCGCCAACGGCGGCTTTGCGGTCGGCGGCGTGCTCGGCGTGCTCGCTACGTACAACTTCGTGAAAGACCCGCTTCCGGAGTCGTCGATCCGCACGGACAAGCCCGTGGAGTTCGACGACCCGCGCAAGGCGCGACCCCTCGCGCTGGCTCCGGCACCACGGGGCTCGCGTGTTGCGCAGAAGCCGCCCGCCGCTCCAGGACCAGCGCTCGAGCCACCCAAGGTGAGCGTTGGCGCCGTTGCACCGGATGCCGCGGGTCTGTTCCTTGGAGGTAAGTTCTGATGCGCTCCGCTCTCTGTTTGGTGTTGCTCGTTTTGCCGAGCCTCGGCTGCTCCTGGAGCCGCTTCGACGACGTGACGGAGAACGCGCCGATCGTGCTCCTCAATCGGCCGAAGGATCTCGCGAACGGTTTTGGCACCAGCCTCGCCGCGGCGCGTTGGACCAACGAGGACACCGGGACGGAGGAGGTCACTCTCCTGGTGGGCGGCGCGGCGCTCGCTTCCGGCGGCGCCGAGTTCGACCTCGGCAGTGGCGACTCGCCGTCGCTCGAAGCGAGCGACACCGGCCATTGCCTCGGCGCCGAAACCGCCTGCTATTTCTCGAGCACGCCCGTGCCGCTCGCCAAGGCCAAGGGCCCTCGCAACGACATCGATCTGTGCTTCGTGAATGGCGCGGGCATCGCGTCGGGCGACCGCGGGTTGGTGGTGCGCTGCTTCAACGACGTCGAGTACGCGCTGCCGGTGCCAGACGCGGTCGACGAGTTTTTGCAGTTTTCCATCAACGCGGCGCAGCCCACGCCGTTCCGCTTCGCCGTCGATCCGGGACCGAGCCCCGGCCTGCTCGCGACGGCGCTGGAGGAGGACGCAGTCTGGTACTACCCGTCCCTCTCCCAACGCTTCGTGGAAATAGCCAACCCCGCTGAATCTCGCGGGCGGTGGGAAACGGAAGTGGAGCGCAAGCTGGCGGTGGCGCGCATCGGGGAGTCCACTCGCTTGCTCGCCGTGGGCGAGCCGGACGCCGGCGCCGTTCGCCTCTTCACTACCGACGACAGCACCGCCGCGCCCCAGTATGTCGGGTGCCTCGGTGGAACAGCCGGCTTCGGCCGCGCGCTGGCGACGGGCCGCGTCGGCACGGACGACGCGGACGAGCTCGTGATCGCGGACGACTTTCATGTCTTCGTCTTCGACGGTCCGACGCTGGCTGGCTTGCCGCCGACCACGAGCACGGACTGCTCCCTGGGCGCGCTGCCCGAGGGGGCGCTCGTCACGTCCTTCGGTTGTGGCGCGACCAAGAACATCTCCGGCTGCGAATTTTCGGAGTTCGGCGCCGCGTTGGCGGTCGGGGATCTGGACGGGGACGGGGACGGCGAGGTCGTCGTCGGCGCGCCAAACATGACCGTTCGTCACACACCGCGGGCCGGGGCGCTCGTCATCTACGACGTAGAGCCGCGAAGCACGAGCAACCCCCGCGAGTTGCACGACTTTTTGGACATCGCATTCCTGTCCTCGGCCGAGCAGGACGACCAGCTCGGTCGCTCCATCGCGCTTCCGGACCTGGGCACGCACCAGCTGCTGGTTGCGGGGGCGCCCGGGGGTGGTAAGGCCGCGTTGTTCTACTGCCCATCGTTTCTGCCGCCCGAGCTGGCGGGCGGGCGCTGCAAGTAGCCGTCTCCGAGGCGCCTCGGAAATTACATGCTGCCCGAGCACAAGCAAATCCTGGTCGTAGACGACGAGCCGAACTTGCGGCGCGTGCTGAGCGCGCAGCTGGAGCGAGACGGCTATGACGTGCACACCGCCGAGGACGGCGAGCAAGCGCTCGGCATCCTCAAAGAGCACCACATCGACTTGGTCATCACGGATCTGCGTATGCCTCGCCTGGACGGCATGGAGCTATTGCGGCGCGCGCAGAAGCTCGACGCGGAGCTGCCGGTGGTGATGATCACGGCCCACGGCACGGTGGACAACGCGGTGGAGGCGCTGAAGACCGGCGCCTTCGACTACCTGACCAAGCCCTTCGATCAGGTCGAGGTGCGCACCATCGTGGCCAAGGCGCTTCGCACGCGCGATCTCTCGGCGACCGAAGCGAGCCGTCCCTTTCATGAAATCCCTACGGAGGGGGCGCGCTACGGCATCATCGGCCAGAGCCCGAGCATCCTCGATCTGTACGCGGTGCTCGACCGCGTCGCGGATACGCCCACCACCGTCCTCATCACGGGCGAGTCCGGCACCGGAAAGGAGCTCGTCGCGCGCGCTTTGCACGAGAGCTCCTCGCGGCACGACAAGTCCTTCATCAAGGTCAACTGCGCCGCGATCCCCAAGGATTTGATGGAGAGCGAGCTGTTCGGCTACGAGCGCGGCGCCTTCACGGGCGCGGTAGGCTCCAAGCCCGGACGCTTCGAGCTCGCGAGCGGCGGTACGCTGTTTCTGGACGAAATAGGCTCTATCCCGGTGGAGATGCAGGTCAAGCTGCTCCGGGCGCTTCAGGAAAGCGAGTTCGAGCGCGTGGGCGGCGTCCGCACGATCCGCGTGGACGTGCGGCTGATTGCGGCGACCAACAGCGACTTGAAGAAGGAAATCGCGCAGGGCGGCTTCCGCGAAGACCTGTACTACCGCCTCAACGTCGTGCCGATCCGGCTGCCTTCACTGCGTGAGCGCGCGTCGGACATCCCGCTTTTGGTGAGTCACTTCATCCAGAAGTTCAACACCCGATTGAAGAAGGACATCGACGGCGTCGAGCCGGCGGCCCTGGCGAGGCTGACCGGCTACCCGTGGCCCGGCAACATCCGCGAGCTCGAGAACGTCATCGAGCGCGCCGTGCTCTTCTGCGATGGAGACGAGCTTCACCTCTCGGATTTGCCGGCGGAGGTGCGCGGCGCCGCTCCGCCCGCTTTCCCGCTCGGCTTCTCCGAGAGCGCGCTGTCGAGTACGCCCTTTCCGCCGCCCTCCGCCGAGGCGAGCTCCTCTTCACCTTCGGACGGCTTGAAGGAGCAAGTCAAAGCCGCCATGAGCCGGCTGGAGCGAGAGCTCATCGTGCGGGCGCTCGAGCAGACGAGCGGAAACGTGACTCACGCCGCCCGCCTCTTGAAGATTTCGCGCAAGGGCTTGCAGCTGAAGATGAAAGAGCTCGGCCTGCGCGAGCCGGGCGACCGCGGCGAGGTTTGAGCTCGTGACGCGCTGGCCGTGGCGTTCGGCGACGCTCGCGTCGTCGTCCCTCTCGCTTCTCCTCGCGGGGGGAGGCTGCGAGCGTCGAAGTCAGAGCCCTTCGGGCGCGCCCAGCGCCTCCGCGGTCGCGGCTCAGCCGAGCAGCTCCTTCAGCTCATCGATCGCGGCCCCGACGCCGCCCCCTCAGCCGCGACGCGGCATGATTTGGATCGAGCCCGGGCCGCTCGTCGCCGGCACCCCGCCCGGACAGCTGCCGCGCCTCGCTGATCAGGAGATGCCGGGCGAGCAAGTAATACTCAAGGGTTACTACATCGACGTTTACCCGTATCCCAACGAAGAAGGCGCTATTCCGCTCACCAACGTGACCCGCGACGCCGCCGCCAAGCTGTGCGCGGAGCAGGACAAGCGGCTGTGCGGCGAGCTCGAGTGGGAGCGCGCGTGCAAGGGACCGAGCAACACGACCTTCGAGTACGGCAACGGCTACCACGCTGATCGCTGTGGGACCGGCAACGAGCCGTCGCTGCGGCCGAGCGGGCTGCGCGTCGCCTGCCGGAGCGAGTTCGGCGTGCGCGATCTGCACGGCGGGGCCTTCGAGTGGACGGCAAGTCCCTGGGGGCGTGGCACGGAGGCTGGTTACTTCGCGATCCGCGGCGGCAACAGCCCGAGTGGCGAGCTGACCGGCCGTTGCGCTAACGCCGAGCCTCGAGCGCCGGATGCCCGCGCCCCTAGCCTCGGGTTTCGGTGCTGCGCGGGGCCCGCCAATACGACCGAGGTCGTCTTGGATCTGCGCCGCGGTCCGAAGCTCGAAGCGAAAGGGATCGTGGAGAAGAGCCTGGCGCGCACCTTCATGGCCACGTTGCCGAAGGAGGCCGAAACCAAGCTGCGCCGGTTCGGCGAGCCGCGCGTGGAGATGTTCTGGATTTGGCGCCCCATTCCCAACGAAGAGCTGCACGTCGCGCGGATCTGCGCGGGTCTCGGGAAGCAACCCTCGTGCGGCTTGCTCTTCGTTCGACTGGGCATCGGCGTTCCCGAGCTACTAACGTGGGTCGAGAGCGGCTTCGTCCCCGGCTCGCTGCACATCGAGCAGAACGCGCGTGAGGTGTGGCTCCTGGGCGGAGATGACCCCGGCCCTTTCAAGCGCTGGATCGGCTATTCATGGGGACAGATCAGCGTCGGGCCGCTCGAGCGGCATGTCGACAAGCCGCGAAAGAGTAAGGGCGACAAGCTCAAGAAGAAGCGCTGACGCTTGCCTGGCGGTCAATTTGACCATGGTTTGCAGCGCCGTCGCGCAGTATCGTCCAGTTGCTTTCGACGGGGGACTCGAAAGCGGCCGCAAAAAAGGACGATCGGATGAAATTGCGTCGCGTCATATCGCTGCTCGGTTGTGGGCTTGCCACCGCTTTCGTCGGATCGAGCGCGCGGGCGGGAAGTACCACCGGATACCCGGGCACCTCCTGCGTGCAAGTGATGACGAACCTGAGCAGCGCGACGATCTATTACGAGGGCACCATCACGCGCAACCAATCGGGCGCGAGTAAGTTCTTCATCTGCAACGGCGTTCAACAGGGAGGAGCCATCACGGAGTGGAGCGTCTCGGTGCGTGACACGACTCCGGTCGGAGAGGTCGTGTGTAGCGCACGGGCGACGGCCGAGTTCACGAGCTCCGCCTTCGTTTCGCCGAGCGTCTCGAGCGGCGTCGCCTTTGGCGGCACGAAGCGGCTGACCGGCGTCGGCACGACCGGCTTCGTCGCGCACGGGGCGAAAATCATCCATTGCACGATGCCGCCGGCGGGTGGAGCGGATGGCTCGGCGGTGGTTTCGTACTCCATCACCGAGGAGTGATATGCCGTCGCCGTACTATGGGCTCGGGTTCGCGGCGCTGGCCCTCGGCGCTTTGGGGCTCGTGTTCGCGCTGCGAGAGCCAAGCCGCGCGCCCGCCCCGCGCGCGCAGGACGCCCCTCCGGCAACCATCCCAACCGAGATGAGCCGGGAGCTAGCCGTGCTCCGCGCCGAGGTCGCCGCCTTGAAGGCCCAGCCGCGGTCGAGCACGGCGACCCCGGTCGACCCGGCCCCGCCCGCGGCGCTCCCGCCTCCTTCCCCGCCGACCCCGGTCACGCCCGAGGCCGCCCGCGCTCACTTCGATGAAGTGATCGAGTCCGAGCCTTGGGACCCAGCGTGGGCGAGGGAGGAGGAGCGCAGCATCGGCGCCTTCGTGCGGGAAGAAGCGGGCGATGGCGCGGCGCTCGAGTCGGTTTCGTGTCGCTCCAGCATGTGCCGGCTACGAGTGCGCTTCGCGGACGACGGGGGACGCGAGGCGTTCAAGTTGAAGATCGGGCTGCCGCCGCTGAACAACGGTGGCTTCTACCAGGACGAGGGCGAAGGCCGCCTCGTCTTCTTCGCGGCGCGAGAGGGCCACCCGTTGCCCCAGGTGCCGGGCAGCTAACGGCGCCTCAGTGGGCGCACTCGTTCTCGATGCGGCTCGCGGCGGCGCGCTCGCGCTTCGTTAGCTTGTCCAGCTCTCGGCGGGCCTCGGAGACACGACCCTGGGTGCTCACGGCGTTGGCGTGCGCTCGGACCGCGACCTCGGTGCTCTGCACGACCGCGATGTAATCGCGCATGGCGATCGCCAGTGATGACTCGCCCTGGGCGTACGGCACGAGCGCCTTGGCCAAGTCCCCGTAGCGCCGGGCGATGCGCGGCTCATCCACCGGCTTCGCTTCGCTAAGCTGTTGCACCTCGGCCAACGCGCCGTTGACCTCCCGCACGATCGCCCGGCACGCGCGGATCTCGCGCACCCTCGAGCAGCCGCTCGTGGTCAGGACGACGACGGCCAAGGCGAGCAAGGACCCGGAGCGAGACATGCGCCGGGGACGTTACCACGCAGCGCTGCTATGTTGGCCGCGGATGCGTCGCTCGCTCATCGGCGTCCTCGCTTGCGCTTGCTCGTTCGGCTTGGCCGTGGCCGGGTGCCGAGCAAAACCGGTGCCCCTTCACCGAGCCGACGCCACGGAGCCCGTCCCCAGCGCGAGCGGCTCGACCGCGCTGCCCCTAAGTCGCGCTGCCATCACGGCCGTGGAGAGGAGCCTGCAAACGACGCGGCTCACGCTGCCGCCGCGCCGTCGTCACCTGCCGCAGCTAGCGTTCGGCGCTGGCACGCTGGCGCGTCTGCGCGATGGCGACGTGCAAGTGCTGGACGACCGGAGCTTGGACGAGCTGGCCGTCGTCCCGCTCGAACGGCCACGCGCGGTGGTGGGCATGGCGGACGGCGCGCTCGTGGCGGTGGGGGACGGTGGCCTCGTGCGCTTCGAGCGGGGCAAGCGCGTCGCGGCCCCGGGCCCTCGCCCCGTGCTGTTCCCCGGCGCCGAGCTGTACCCGGACGCGCGGAGCCCGGACCTGCTTTGGGTCTTCGACGCCGAGAGCTCGCCTCCGAACCTCCGGAGCTATCGGCTCGGCGCCAGCTCGGTCGGCGGCGTTCTCGTGCCCGAGCAAGCCATCGACCTCGAGAGTCCCCGCGGAGGCACCTTGGGGGTCACTCGCGAAGGCGTCTGGCTCTACCTCAGCCCCCATCGGGTCGAGCGACTCGCCCCGTCCGGCCTCCAGCTTACCCCGCTCGTGGGGGGACCCGCCCCGGTACCGAGCTGGTCGCTACCGACGCGTCGCGTGGATCAGAGCGTCTGGGTGGACGAGGCGGGCAAGCTGACCCGGGCGCTGGTCAGCCCCGTCTTCAAGCCTCTCGGCACGGTGAGCTATCCGGGGTCAACTTACGCCGCTGGAGCCGGGTATGAGGGGAGGCTGCTCGCGCTCATCACCGTGACGGGCGCAGGGCCACGCTTCGAGCTCTCCTTGTTCGACGCCGACCTCCGTGAGCTCGCCCGAGCTCGCTTGCCGGGCGAGCCTCCGACCGGTGAGCGCGACTGGGTTCGGGTCGTAACCCGCAATCAAGAGCTGGCGGTTGCGCCGCGGTCCGCTCGGGTCGCGGTCGGCGGGCCCGATCGCCTGACGATTTATGACGAGTCTGCTGTCGCTACTTTGTCTATACCTATCAGGTAGTTACGTTCGGGTGCGGCCGTCGTCACAAACTTGGCCGAGCGCAGCGCTTCCAGGCACTAGTGGGGGCGAATGTCAGCCTCTGCAAGCGAGCCCGAGCTGCGTGAGCTGCGCAAGCTAGCCGAAGACCTCGCGCGTCGCTTGAAGGAGCGGGCGTCGACCGCGCACTTACTAGCCGCGCTGGTGATGCAACCGAGCAGCACCTCCGAGCTGCTGCGTGAACGCCGCGTGACGCCGGATGACGTGCTGCGCACCGCGCGCGGCCTCGCCGGGGACGAGCTCGCCGAGCCGATCGTCTCCGCGCTCACGCGCGCCAAAGAGATCGGCGCGCGCATGGGGACCAACGTGCCGTCTGCGCCGCACTTGCTGCTCGCGCTCCTCGGCGAGCCGCGCGCGGTCGCTCGTCGGACGCTCGAGACGCTCGGAGTCGACGCCAGCCGCTTGCGCGCGCAGGCCATGCAGGTTGGGCTCGGCCTGGTCGGACGCCGAAGGCCGCAAGCCCAGCAAGCGCTGAGCGTCTCGGTCCCGGTGGCCGAGACGACCGAAGCGACGCCCGCGCCGCGCAAGACCGGCGCGGTGAAGGTGCCGCTCTTCCCCCCGCCCAAGCGCGTCGCGACGGCGGAGACGGTTCCGCTCATGCAGTCGCGCGAGCCCGCCGCGTCGCCGTCACAGCCGCCGCCCGAGCCCAAGCTCGGGCTCACCATCACGCGCCTTACCATCCCGTCCGCTAACGCCGCTCCGGCCGCCCCGGGAGCGCCCCCCCCGGAGCAGCGCTTCCAGCTGGATCCGCAGCGCTTCCCGCTCCTTTGCGAGCTAGGTCGGAACCTCACCCTCGCGGCTGCGCGCGGTGAGCTCGACCCGGTCGTGGGTCGCGACGACGTCATCGAGCAAACGTTGGACGTGCTCGCCAAGCGCGAGGGCAACAACCCTTGCTTGGTCGGCGTGTCCGGCGTGGGCAAGACGAGCGTGGTGCGGGGGCTGGCTCAGCGCATCGCGGAAGGGCGCGACGTGCAGGCGCTCGACGATCGCCTAGTCATTCAGATCCCGATCGGCGAGCTTATCGCGGGTACGGCGGTGCGCGGGGCGCTGGCGGGACGCATCGCTCAGATTCGCAAAGAGGTCCTTCTGGCGCGGGGGCGCGTGGTCCTGTTCTTCGACGAGATTCACCAGCTATTTCTGGGTGAGGCCGCGGAGGAAATCTCTTCGGAGCTGAAGCTGTCGCTCTCGCGCGGGGAGCTGCCGTGCATCGGCGCGACCACCTTCGAGGAGTTTCAAAAAGCCATTGGCCACGACGCCGCGCTGGCGCGACGGTTCGGGCTCGTAGAGGTGGAAGAGCCTTCGCGAGAGGACGCGTTCCTCATCTTGGACGCCCTGCGGCCGCGCCTCGAGCAGCATCACCGCGTGAGCTACGACAAGGAAGCGCTCGCGGCCGGCGTCGCTTGGTCGATTCGCTACTTGCCGGGCCGGGCTCTGCCGGACAAGGCGGTCTCGATCCTCGACTTAGCCGGCGCGCGCACGCGTCGCCGCGGCAAGAGCGAGGTGGGGGCGGAGGCGGTCGCGGAAGTCGTAGCCGAGCTTTCCGACATGCCGGTCGAACGACTTTTGGAGTCGGACGGTGACCGCATGCTCCGGCTGGAAGAAATCCTGGCCGACCGCGTGGTGGGCCATGGCTCGCAAATCGGGCGGATTGCGCGCATCCTGCGGCGCAACGCGGCGGGGCTCGGCTCTCGTCGACCGATCGGCACCTTTCTTTTGCTCGGCCCGACCGGCGTGGGCAAGACCGAGACCGCCAAGGCAATCGCGGAGGTGCTGTTCCACTGCGAGAGCGCCATGACCCGCTTGGATCTGTCCGAGTTCAGCGAGGCGCACTCGGTGGCGCGGCTGATCGGCGCGCCGCCCGGATATGTCGGGCACGAAGCGGGCGGGCAGCTCACGGAGGCGGTGCGTCGGCGGCCCTACCAAGTCATCTTGCTCGACGAGCTGGAGAAGGCGCACCCGGACGTGCTGACGACGTTCCTGGGCGTGTTCGATGAGGGGCGCCTGACCGACGGTCGCGGTCGCTTGGTCGACTTCACCAATACCGTGATCTTGATGACGTCGAACCTCGGCGCCGAAGTGCTGGGGCAGGCCAGCAAGCGGCGCGTTGGTTTCGGCGGCGGAGAGCCGGCGTCGGTGGATGACGTGTCCTCCAAGATTGTCGCGGCGGCGCGGGCGGCGCTGGCGCCCGAGCTCTACAACCGCATCGACGAAGTTCTCGTCTTCGCGCCTTTGAGCCGGGACGACGTGCGCGAAATCGCCCGGCGCTTGCTGGACGGCGTGCGGCAGTCCCTGCTCGCTCAGCGCGGCGTGGAGCTCGAGTATTCGCCGGAACTGCTCGAGTACTTGATGGACGCGGGCGGGTTCGAGCCGACGCTCGGCGCACGCCCGATGAAGCGCACCATCGCGCGGCTGCTCGAGGCGCCGCTGGCCGAGCGCATCTTGCGGGGCGAGCTGCCGCGCGGCGGCGTGCTCTTGGTGAACACGGAGCGCGGCGAGCTCCTCATCGACGTGCTGGAGCGGCGTGCTCCCGCCGCTGAGTGACGGCGAGGCTCAGGCTCAGAGGCAGATTCCGAGCAAGCATTTCTGCTTGCCCGGGCACCTGTTGTCGCAGACCCGGCAGTGGTTTTTGTCGGTGCGCGTGTTGACGCACTTGTCTCCACAGAGCGATAGCCCGGCGCTGCACGACGACACCTCGCAAACACCCTGCTCGCAAGTGACGGTCCCGCCCGTCACGGGTTCGCACTTCTTCCCGCACATTCCACAATTGTTCGGATCCGAAGTAGTATTGATGCAGGCGTCGCCGCACTTGGCCATGCCCGGCGCGCACTGGAACCCGCAAGTACCCGCGGCGCACGTGGGAATGCCGGACGGCGGGGCGCTGCATGCTTTGTCGCACTCGCCGCAGTTGGCGGCGTCAGTTTTGACGTCCACGCACGAGCCGCCGCAAGAGGTCTTGGTCCCGCAGCCGTCGTCGCACGTCCCGGATTGGCAGAACTCGCCGGTCGGGCAGGTTTTGCCGCAAGTGCCGCAGTTGCTCGAGCTGGACGTGAGGTCCACGCACTGCCCGCCGCAGCTCGTCAGCCCCGGGTTGCACTTGATACCGCATTTACCGGCGCTGCACGCGGGCGCTCCACCGGGCGTGCTGGGACACACCTTCCCGCAGGCTCCGCAGTTGTTCGGGTCTGCGTCCAAGCTCAAGCAAGCGTTGCCGCACAACGCATAACCGGCGTCGCACGTGAGCCCGCACTTGCCGGCGGCGCACGCCGCCTTGCCGTGGGCGGTGCCCTCGCACATCTTGTCGCACGCGCCGCAGTTCGCGGGATCGGTGGCCGTGCTCACGCACGCCATCGAGCAGTCTTGCGTGCCATCCGCACACACGCGGGTGCACTTCCCGGCGCTGCACACCTCACCGGTGGCGCATGCTTTACCGCAAGCTCCGCAGTTGGCCGGGTCGCTCGAGGTCTTGATGCAGGCGCCTCCGCAGGCCGCGAAGCCGGCGTCGCACAGCACCTGGCACTCGCCGCTCGCGCAGGTGGCGCTTCCGTTCGCGGGAGCATCGCAGACTTTGCCGCAAGCACCGCAGTTGCGCGCGTCGGCCTGCACATCCGCGCACGAGCCTCCGCAAGGAGTGCGGCCCTCCGCGCAAGTGAAGTCGCAGCCGCTCGCGCTGCAGGTCGCGATCGCGCCGCTCGGCGCCGAGCAGCGGTTGCCGCACGCCCCGCAATGTTCGGGAGAAACGGCCGAGTCGATGCATGCGCCCCCGCAGTTGAGCTTGCCGCCCTGGCAGCTGTCGGCGCAGGCCCCGGCGTCGCACACTTTGCCGGCTGCGCAAGCGTTGCCGCAGCTGCCGCAGCTCTTGGGGTCGCTCGAAGTGTCTACGCACGTGCCGTCACATGCCTCGAAGGGCGCTTGGCAGGCGAAGGTGCAGGTGCCGTCCTCGCACGCAGCGGCGGCGCCGGCTGCGCCTTCGCACACGCGACCGCACGCGCCGCAGTTGCGCGGGTCCTTCGCGAGGTCCGTGCAGCTGTTACCGCAGGCGGAGTAGGGCTTGTTGCAGACGAAGTTGCAGTCGCCTGCGACGCATACGGAGGTCCCGTTCGCGGGCGCGCCGCACTGCGCGCCGCAGCCGCCGCAGTTCTTCGGGTCCCGAGTCGGGTCGCTGCAGGCGCCGTCGCACGTGACCTCTTCGGCGGTGCAGGCGCCGCTGGTACTGCCGGCCCCTGGGTCCCCGGGGCTCCCCTCCTTGACGCACACGTTGCGCGAGGCGTCGCACACGTAGCCGCTCAGGCACACGCCGCCCGCAGCGCAGGCTTTGCCTTCCAAGCTCATCGACAGGTTCGACTCGCAGCCGATGAGGAGCTGGATGAGACCGAACGCGAGGAGGCAGCGCGTGAGCCACGACATCAGAACGTGCCTCGCGCTGAGGCGGTGCAGCCGGAGAAGGTGCAGCCCACACCGACGCGCGGGGCCGAGCGAGCGGGATCCTTGTCGTTGATGATAAGCATGACGGTTCCGGTAATGAAGAGCGCGCCGCCGACGGAGGCCAGCACCCGCGCCGTCGTTTTATCACGCTGCATGGCGTCGGTCTCGGCCTGAAAGGTGGGCTGGTCGGCCGCGTTCTCGGCGTCGGTCTCGTGCGAGCGTCGCGCCAGCTCGAAACCGAGCGCACTGCCCAGGGTTGCGAGGCCACCTCCGGCGACAATCCACGGCGCGATGCCGAATCGACGCCCTCCGCCTCGATCCGGGACGGCATCCGTGGACGCGGCCGGCACGGAGGTGGGCTTCGGTTCCGCCTCCGGCTCCAGGTTGGAGCTGAGATCCGTCGGCGCATTCGGAGCGAGCGTGATTTCTTGGGTCTGGTTTCGGTAGCCCGGCAGGTCGAGGCTCACGCGGTGTTTGCCCAACGCGAGATCTCCCGTGAACGGCGTTACGCCCACCGAGCGTCCGTCCACGATTACGGAGGCGCCGACGGGCATGGAAACGACCGTAAGCTGCTGCACCCCTGTTTGCGCGAGCTTCGCTGAGAGCGCCGCGACTCTCGCTCGCACTTCGGTCGCGTTCGGCGCGCGCGGGCTACGGCGAAGGTAGTCGCGGTACCAGCGTAGGGCCCCGCTCGAGTCCTCCAGGCGCTCGTAGGCGCGCGCGATGTTGAATGACAAAGGGGCGCTCGGCGCGAGCGCATCCGCCTCCATGAACGCTTGAACGGCCTTTTCGTACTGCCCGGCTTCGTAAAGCTCGGAGCCGCGCTGAAACTTCACCTTGGCGGCGCTGCGCCGCGACTCGACCGCGGCTTCGCTGCTGGGGGCGTCCGCGAACGCAGGGTGAGCAAATGAGAGCGATAGTGAGAGCAGAGCGGCGCAGGACCGGACGAACATCGCTCGCTTCAATACGGGTTGAGGAGATCGGCGCGCTTTTCGCGCGCGGGGGCGGGCTCCGGCGGGAGGGCGCGGGGCAGGCTGCGCGGCGCCGCAGGCCGCGACGCCCACTGGTTACGCGCCGGAGCGGGTTTGACGATCGCCTGCGCCGTCACGACCGTCGCCGGCGCGGGTAATGGGGGGATGTCACTCACGTCCACCGGCGCCGGCGCGGGGGCCGCGGGGGCGGGAGATTCGGCGCGGGGCGCGGCCAGCTCCGCCACTGGAGGGGCGTCGGGCAGTGTCGCCGCCGTTGCAACCGAGCCGTCCTTGAACGGCACCAGGGTGAGTAGCACCGCCGCCGCCGCGGCCATACCGACCGCGATCGCGACTGGCAGCCAGGGGCGCCGTGACTTGAGCGGCAGCGCGAGTGGTTGCTCGCTGATGCGCGGGGAGGGGTGCACCACCGAGACCAGGGTCGCGTGCTCGTGGTGCGCGCGCGGAGTCGCGGCCGACGCGAACGAATCGTTCTCCGCGCTTCGACCCAGCCACTTCGCTTCGAGCGAGGCGCCCGTGATGTCTTCCAACACGCCCTGCGAGAACAGCCAGAGGGCCAGCTCTCGCCCCAGCTCGAAAATGGAGGCGGGGCGCGCGTCGCGATCTTTCGTCATTCCGCGCCGCACGATCGCCGCCAGCGCCGGGTCCACGTGGCCCACTTGCTCCAGCGGCGGGGGCTCGTCTTGCACCACGCTGCGGAGGATCGACGCCACGCTTTCTCCGCGGAATGGCGTGTGGCCGGCCAGCGCCTCGTACAGGACGACCGAGAAGGCCCAGACGTCCGAGCGCTCGTCCACGTCCGGCTGCGCGTAGGCTTGCTCCGGCGACATGTAGTCCGGGCTACCGAGCAGCGTTCCGGTCTGTGTGAGCGTGGGGCCGCCCGCGATGGCGCCGCTCGTCACCTTGGCGATGCCGAAGTCCAGCAGCTTGGGCTGCAGCACGCTCCCTTCGCGCGAAAGGAAAATGTTGTCTGGTTTCAAATCGCGGTGCACGACGCCGCGCGAGTGCGCCAGCGAGAGCGCTTCCGCGATGGGGAGCAGCAACTGTACGGCATTCACGGCTGGCAGAGCACCGCGCAGCAGCAGCTGGCTCAGGCTCTCGCCGCTCAGCAGCTCCATGACGATGAACGGCTCGCCGCTGTCCGACTCTCCGATGTCGAAGATGCGGACGATGCTCGGGTGCACGAGCTTGGCGGCGGCGCGCGCCTCGACGCGCAAGCGCTCGCCCAGGTCCGTGGCGGCGAGGTCGGAGCGGAGCAGCTTGATCGCGACCGGCACCTCCAGCTGGAGGTTGAAGGCGCGCCACACCGCCCCCATCCCGCCTTCGCCCAGCAGGCTCTCGAGCCGGTACTTCCGGGCGATCACAATGCCCTCGGCGCTGGTTTCGCTGGATTGAGGGGCGGCGGACATCGCCAACTCATTGGCAACTTCCGCGCCAGCGCCAAACCGCCGTTTGCCAGTCCCGGATCCGAATCCGTCGGTAGCGAACCGCCTCGGTGGGGCGCTTTGGATGGTCGCGATTTCGAAAGCTGCGCCGCCACCCTTCAGGCTGGTGAGGCTTCGAGCGCGCGACGGTAACGCTCGCGTCGCAAATCGTCGGACAGGATCTCGTACGCTTCGTCCAGCAACGAAAGGATCGCGTCGACGTCGTCGCGTAAGTCCGCGGTCGTCGCGGTGAGGATTCGTGTGGGGTCGAGCTCCTCACGTAGCTGCGTGTAAGCGCGTCGCACATCGTAACCAGTCGCGCCCCGGCCGACCCCGAGGAGCGCGAAGTAGTCACCTTCATCGACGAGCGCGCGTCGAGCAGCGATACGTTTCCGGAGCGCTTCGTGATCGAGCCGGTCGAGCTCAGGGCGCTCCGCGATTCCAGGCGCAGGGCGACGCGGCTCGGGGAGCGCGCCCGACTTTTCCAAGACTCCGAGCGCGACCAGGGCGAGGATCGCGCTGCCGAAATCGCGCGAGCGTGCGCGGGCGATCACGTCGCCCAAAGTCTCACCGTCGAGCGAGCGCACGAGCTCCACTTCGTCCGCTTCCAATGCGCACTCGCCGAGCAAGCTCAGGCTCGGGCCACCGCGTAGCCGTACGCCCGCGCCGCCGAGACGCGCGATCGACATGTCCGGTGGCGACACTCGGCGCACGAGGTCGACCAGCACCTCCGCGCCCGTCGCGCCGCCGAACACGGCGGGCTCCGTTGCGAGGCGCGGCGGCACTTCTGGCTCGACACCCGTCTCGCCGCGTTCGAGCCGCGCGATGCGACCGATCAGCCACTCCGCGTGGGTGCGGAGCACCGGCCAAAGCTCGTCTTGCTGCAAGTAGCCATGAGCGATGAGAGCCGCGCCCGCGTGTCGACCGAACAGGGGCAGCTTGCGGCCCAGCTTGGCGCTTGCGTCCGCCGGCAGGGTGCCGCGCTCGATGAGGCATGCGACGAGCGACTCCGCGTCCACGCTCGTCGCGGCGGTGACGAAGTCTCCGTCGCGGAACACGATGCGACGAATTCCGTCCGGGGCTTCGAAGGCGACCGCGCCCGTGTAACGCGAGCGCACCGCGACCGCGAGGCATTGGATTGCCTCACCGGCGCGCAGCGTCGTTGGGAGCTGGAGCGGCAAGGGGGCGGCGAGGACCGCGGGCGGCGCGGGCGCGGGCGCGATGTGTAAGGGCTCCGGCGGCGTGTTGGCGGTGGCGCGCGGCGGCTTGGTCGAAATCTGCTGCGGATGATCGGGGCTGGGCTCCGGCGCTGCGCCCTGCGCGACGCTCGGGGGCGGGAGCTCCGAAGGAACGCCCGCCGCGGTGCCGCGCTGCTCGCCATCGCTTGGTGGTGCGGGCGCGGGATCGGAACCGAGGCTCTCCACGGGCGCGCGGAGCGGCATGTTCGGTGGCGTCTTGGGCGGCTCCGTTTCGCGGCTGGGCGGAGGCTCGGTCTTGCCCGGCTCGCTAGGCTGCACCTCGGCGCTCGGGTGCCCGGCCGCGCTCTTTTCGGGGCCTGGTGCTTTGCTGCCGCTGTTGGTCTTGGTGCCGGTTCCAGCTGTGCCGCGCGTGCTACCGCGCTCGTCTCCACCGTGCGTGCTCGGGCCGGCGTCGCTCTCGTCGCCGTCGTCGAGATCGAGCGGTTCGTCCAACGCGGCGAGCACGTCGTTCGGAAGAATCGCTTCCAGCTCTGCTTCCGGCGAGAGTCGATCCGAAGGCGGCGCAACGGAGGTGCGGCCCTGAGTGACTCGCTGCTCTGCTCTGCCTAGCAGCATTTCGAGCTCGGGGCTGAGCCGCGCTTGCGGGAGCTGCTGCGCGTTCGGCGCCATCGACAGCGGCGGAGGTGCGTCTTCTCGGCGGAGGCTCGCGGGGGGCGGGACGACCGCGTCGGGAGCGCTGACCGGAGAGCTCCCGGGTGCGCTTGGCGGTGAGGACGGCGCGGGCGCGACCCAGGTAGCGCTCTTCGGCGGCTGACTCGGAGGACGCTCGGGCGCCGCCGAGGGGCTCGACTTCTGTTCGTATCGAAATGGACGCCGCGTCGCGGCCACGAGGATCGGTGCGCGACCACCTGGCGCCAAGCGGGGCCGCGGCTCGTGACGCGTTGGCGGTCCGATCAGCGCCTCGACCTTACGCGTCAGCGCCGCGTCGTCCACCGGGCGGTCGAAAGAGCCGCTGCCCTCGCGCTCGATGATGCCCGTGAGCTCGGGCGCGCTATGAGCGCCGCGCTCGCGAATGAAGACGACGTCCACACGATGCCCGCCCGGCACGTCGCGGTGAATGCGCTCGACGCTCTCTACAGCGCCAGGTGCATCGGCATCGCAAAGGATGAGCGCAGGGCGCTGCACGGAGACGCGGTTGACGAGCAGCCCGAGCGGAACGTCCACCACTTGATAGCCTCGAGCGCGTAGCGCCGAGATGAAGCGATCGGCTTCTGCTGAAGCGTCGCTCACGAAAATCAGGGCTCCGACTTCGGACGCGCTCCCAGAGGAGCTGCCAGTCGAGCTCCCCGCTTCGCTTCCGGCCGGAGGATCGGGCACCACTTAGAATCTCAGTCTAAGTCGAGTCCCCGTCGTTCGTCCGCTCCGACTTCGGGGCAGGACCGGCTCCGCCAAGCCTTTCCGCGAGCCTCGCCCCGGCGGCCGGCCAGAATCGCGCCGAGAGGACGGCGAAGACGAGCAACCCGAAGAGGGTGAGCTCCCCAGACGAGAGACCGAGCATCGTAGGCGTCTAACGCAATTGGCGGCACGGAGCGAGGGGTGTAAGCACCGCCCATGCTCGAGGCACGCCGCCAGTACGTGATTGGCCTGGGAGCCAACCTCGGCGACCGCGTCGGAACGCTCCGATCGGCTCTCGCCGCCCTGGCGGCGCTCGGAGAGGTGAGAGGCGTCTCTCCTTTGTATGAGACCGCTGCGGTGGGCCCCCCCCAACCCGACTACCTGAACGCGGCCGTGCTGCTGGATTCCTGCCTCGACCCCCAGCCCCTCCTCCAAGCCCTGCTGGCCATCGAACGCCAGCACGGGCGCGAACGACGGGAAAGGTGGGGGCCGCGCACGCTGGACCTGGATCTATTGTTCAGCCCGGGCCTGGAGCTCGCAGAGCCGGGCCTGACGCTTCCGCACCCGGAGCTGTCCCGTCGCGCCTTTGCGCTCGCGCCTCTCTTGGACGTGGCGCCTCTCGCCTACGAGCCGGGGTCAGGGCGGTCCTATGCCGACTTCTTTCGAGCGCTCGGAGCGGCTGGCGTGCGGCGTCTCGAAACGAACGACGGCTGGCGTGCAGGCAGAGCGGAATAGGTTCGCACTTGGGCCGTAATACTCCGCCGGGTTCGGTAGACAGATACATGTCGAGGTGGTACGAGCGCGCGCGCCGATGACCGGATTTGGCGCCCTTACTCACTTGCTGCCTGCCCCGCGTTCGCTCGCGATGAGCACCAGCCCCATCGACCTGGATTTCAACAACGTCGTTGTGTTCCAGGTCGTCATCTTCGTCTTCTTGATCGCGGTGCTCAAGCCGCTCTTGTTCGACCCCATGCTCAAGGTCTTCGCGCTACGCGAAGAGCGCACGGAAGGCGCTCGCGCCACCGCGCGAGAGCTGGAAGAGCAAGCGGGCGAGCTCTTGCAGCGCTACGAGACCGAGCTGTCGCGTGTGCATCAAGCCGCCGCTCAAGAACGCGACCGCCTCCGCGCGGAGACCACCAAGCTCGAAGCGGAGATCTTGAACGAGGCGCGCACCGCCGCCGCCAGAATCGTGGAAGACGGCCGCCGCCGCATCGAAACCGAGGTGAACGGGATTCGCTTCGAGCTCGGTAAGCAGGCGGAGCGGCTCGCGGGCGACATCGCCACGCGCGTCCTCGGGCGGGAGACCAACTGATGAAGCACCTTTCTCGCATCGCCGCTCTCGTCTCGTTCGGAGCCGCGCTCGCGCTGCCCGCCGCCGCCGCCAGCCAGCACGATCACGGCGAGCACGCGCCGGCCGCTGGCGCGCACGTCCCGGCCGAAGGCCACGCGGAGGGTCACGGCGAAGCTCACGCGGAGGGTCACGGTGATCACGCACCGACCTTCGACGACATCAACTGGGGCTACGGCTTTTTGGGCGAGAAGGAAGGCGTGGAGCCTGGCCTGCTGTGGCGTCCCAAGGGCATGCCCGTGCCCTTCGGTGCGCTCCTCCTCAACGCCGGCATCCTCTACTGGCTCATCTTCAAGTTCGGAAGGAAGCCGATCGCGGACGCGCTCAAGGCGCGCCAGGTCGGCATCATGAAGGGCATGGAGGACGCGGCCAAGATGAAGGCAGAGGCAGAGGCTTCGCTCGCCAAGTACCAGAAGCAGCTGGACGAGATCGACGAAGAGGTCGCGCGCATCAAGCGCGAGGCCAAAGAGCAGAGCGAGGCCGAGGGCGCGCGCATCGTGAGCGAGGCCAAAGAGCGTCGCACCCGCCTGGAGCGCGACGCCCGCACGTTAATCGAGCAGGAGCTCAAGGCCGCGCGCGAGGAGCTGCTGCGCGAGACGGTGCGTGCCGCCGTCCGGTCCGCCGAGGTCAGCATCGCCGCCAAGATTGGCGAAAGCGATCAGGTCCGTCTGGGTGACGAGTACCTGGCCTCCATCAAGGCCTCCGGTGCCGCCCTGCGAGGAAGACTATGAGCCAAGCCCCCGTCGCCGACCGCTACGCCCGCGCTATCTTCGAGCTGGGCGTGGAGACCAACCAACTCGCGTCGATCACCGAGCAGGTCCGTCGCTTCGCCCAGGTTTACTCGGGCAGCGCGGAGCTCCGCGCCGTGCTGGACAATCCGATCATCGAGGCCGAAAAGCGCGAAGCCGTGCTCGCGGACGTCGCGGCGCGCCTCGGCCTCGCTGGCAACGCCTTGAACCTGATCAGGCTGCTCTCCTCGCGCAAGAAGCTGCGCGTCGTGCCGGACATCGCGCGGCGTCTAGACCGTTTCAGCGACGAAAAGGCGGGCGTCGTTCGCGCCACCGTGACGAGCGCGAGGCCGATGCCGGACAGCTTCTATCAAAAGCTGGTGGCAGAGCTGGAGAGCGCCACCTCGCGCAAGATCGTGCTCGAGCGCAAAGAGGATCCGTCCCTCATCGCCGGCTTCGTCACGCGCATCGGTGACAACACGATCGAACGCCAATTGGTGGGCTAACGCCGCCGCCCCACCTCCACCGCAGACTTCCGACCCCTCAACCTCAGCAGATTCAGAGACCACGCCATGCAGCTTAGCGCCGACGAAATTTCATCGATCATCAAGAAGCAGATCCAGAACTTCGACCGGGCCGCGATGGTCAGCGAGACCGGCACGGTGCTGGCCACCGGCGACGGCATCGCGCGCGTCTACGGCCTCGAAGGCGTGATGGCCGGTGAGCTCGTCGAGTTCCCGGGCAACTTGTTCGGGCTGACCCTGAACCTCGAGCAGGACAACGTTGGCGTGGCCGTGCTCGGTGAGGCCAGCGGTGTGAAAGAGGGCGACGTCGTCAAGCGCACGGGCCGCATCGCGGACGTTCCGGTGGGCGACGCCGTCATCGGCCGCATCGTCAACGCCCTCGGCCAGCCGATCGATGGCAAGGGCACGATCGACACGCCGCACCGCCGCCGCATCGAGATCAAGGCGCCGGGCATCATCGGCCGCCAGCCGGTGAAGGAGCCGATGCAAACGGGCCTCAAGGCCATCGACGCCATGATCCCCATTGGCCGCGGTCAGCGCGAGCTCATCATCGGCGACCGCCAGACGGGCAAGACGACGATCGCCATCGACACCATCATCAACCAAAAGGGCAACGGCGTCGTCTGCATCTACGTCGCCATCGGTCAGAAGGCGTCGACCGTCGCTCAGGTGGTGGAGAAGCTGAAGCAGCACGGCGCGATGGACTACACGATCGTCGTCGTGGCGACCGCGACCGAGTCGGCCCCGCTGCAGTACCTGGCGCCGTATACTGGCGTCACCATCGGCGAGTTCTTCCGCGACACCGGCCGCCACGCCCTCTGCATCTACGACGACTTGTCGAAGCAAGCCGTCGCTTATCGCCAGATGTCGCTGCTCCTCCGCCGCCCCCCGGGCCGCGAGGCGTACCCGGGTGACGTGTTTTACGTTCACTCCCGCCTCCTGGAGCGCGCCGCCAAGATGGGCGAGCGCTACCACGTGGTGAAGAAGGGTACGACGGTTCCGGCCGGCGATCTCACCTTCCGCGGCGTGGACGGCAAGATGCACGTGGGTGAAGAGGCGAAGCACACCGCCGATGCGTCGCTCAAGGAGCAGGCCAACGCGAGCGAGCTCGAGGTGCAGAAAGATCCGCACTCGGGCGGCTCGCTGACCGCGCTCCCGATCATCGAGACGCAGGCCGGCGACGTCTCCGCGTACATCCCGACCAACGTCATCTCGATCACGGACGGCCAGATCTTCCTCGAGTCCGACTTGTTCTTCTCCGGCGTCCGCCCCGCCATCAACGTCGGCATCTCGGTGAGCCGCGTCGGTGGAAGCGCCCAGATCAAGGCGATGAAGAAGGTGTCCGGCACCTTGCGCCTGGACCTCGCGCAGTACCGTGAAATGGCCGCGTTCGCGCAGTTCGCGAGCGACTTGGACGCCGCGACGCGCGCTCAGCTGGAGCGCGGCAAGCGCCTGGTGGAGCTGCTCAAGCAGGGTCAGTACGTGCCGCTCCCGGTCGAGAAGCAGGTCGTCATCGTGTACGCCGGCACCGCGGGCTACACGGACAAGCTGCCCGTCGACTCGTTGAAGCAATACGAGCAGGACCTTTACCGCTACATCGACGAGAAGCACCCCGACCTCTGGACCGACATCAAGACCAAGCGCGAGATCACGGACGACATCAAGAAGACGCTCGACAAGGCGCTGAAGTCGTTCGGCAAGAAGTTCGTGGCTTCCGAGGAAGAGTGAGCCTTTGGCGAACCTCAAGCAGATTCGCAAGCGCATCTCGAGCGTGAAGAGCACGCAGAAGATCACCCGCGCCATGAAGATGGTCGCGGGTGCTCGGCTCACGCGCGCTCAGCAGCGCATCGTGGCGCTCCGCCCGTTCGCCGTGCAAACCGCGAAGGTGCTGGCCGAGGTCACGGCCGCAGGTGAGGCCGAGGCGGAAGAGTCGGGCACCGAGTCCGAGCATCCGCTCCTCACGCGCCGTCCGGTCAAGAGCGTGCTGCTCTTGGTCATCACGAGCGACCGCGGCCAGTGCGGCGCTTTCAACACGAACATCCTGCGCGCGGCCGAGCGGGAGCGCCGCGAGCGTGAGGGGCAGGGTCAAACCGTGCACCTCGCCGTCATCGGTCGTAAGGGCCGCGACTTCTACCAGCGCCGCAAAATACCGCTCTTTCACGTCTTCTCTGGCATCTGGGAGAAGCTCGAAGCAGAGACGGCGCGGGTCGTCGCGCGCAAGGTGCTCGGCCCCTTCCTGAAGGGCGAGGTCGACTCCGTGCAGGTGGTTTACAACGAGTTCAAGAGCGCCATGACCCAGAAGGTCGTGGTGGAGGCGTTGTTCCCGCTTTCGCCCACCAAGCCGGTCGAGAGCAAGGGCGAGGAGCCCACCGCGCTCGTCAATCCGGACGAGTTCCTGTTCGAGCCGAGCAAGGAAGCCCTGCTCGAGCGTCTCGTGCCGATGTACGTGGAGATTTCCCTCCTTCGCGCGCTGTACGAGTCGATGGCGTCCGAGCTCGGCGCGCGCATGACGGCGATGGATTCGGCGACCAAGAACGCGTCCGAGGTAATCGGCAAGCTCACCCTCGTTTACAACCGCGCGCGTCAGGCGGCGATCACGACGGAGCTGATGGAGATCATCGGCGGCGCCGAAGCGCTGAAGGACTGAGCATGGTCAAGCGTACCGGCTCCAAGAGCTCGCGTAGCGGGCGCAGAGCCGGAAAGGAGCGCGTGGAGCGTGCTCGCGAGCGGGGACTACCCGAACGGCGACAAGAGCCGCTTCGGGTCCGTGCCGCGACCCCTGAGCCCCGCAGCAGCACGCGGGGCGAGGCTCGGTCGAGCGACGCCCCGTCGGCCCCTGCGGCTGCGTCCGCGGGAGTGCCGCCATGGGTGTGGGTCGCGGGCATTGCGCTCGCGCTGCTTGCAGGCGCCTATTTCCTCAGCCGTCAGCGAGACCAAGCGCTGACGGAGGCTCGTCCAGAGCCGGCCCCGACGTCCAACGCCTCCGCGCTGCAGTCGACGGACCCAACGCCGAGCGCACCGACCGATGCGCCGAGCGCCGCCGCCGCGCCGAGCGCGCTGCCCCCCCTGGAGGCCGTGCGCGCGGAAGCCGAGCCGACGCCCAGCGAGCCGCCCGCCGTCCCTAGTGTGGCGTCTGCGGCTCGGCCCAAGGTCTCCAAACCCGTCGCGCCACCGCCGACGCCCGTCGTTGTCGCGCCTGCGCCGACCGCGATCGCAAAGCCTGCGCCCGTCGTCGTTCCTCCGGTCGCCGCTCCGCCGCCGGTAGCAGAGCCCGCGGCGAAGCCGAAGCCGGCCGACAACCCCTACTGAGGCGGCCCCGCGGGCGCTTCGCGACGCCCCTGGCGGCGAGTTGCGAGCGCCCGCCCCGTAGCTTGCGCGCTACGTCAGCCTCCCCTTACTTTCGGGGCTTCCAAGGGCGTCCAAGCTAAGGCAGGCTCCTTGCTTTCGAATGGCCAAACGTCCGCATGTATTCGGTGTTGTCCTCGCAGGTGGCGAGGGAAAACGGCTCTCGCCGCTCACGCGTGACCGCGCGAAGCCGGCCGTACCGTTCGGGGCGAACTACCGGCTGATCGACTTTGCGATCAGCAATCTCGTCAACGGACGGTACCTGCGCGTCGCGGTCCTAACGCAGTACAAGAGCCATTCGCTGGACCGGCACATCGCCCAGACGTGGCGGATGTCTCCGCTCTTCAACAACTACGTCATGACCGTGCCCGCGCAGATGCGCCTCGGTCGGCGCTGGTTCGAAGGCTCGGCCGACGCCATCTACCAGAACCTCAATCTCATCGGGGACGAAGCGCCGGACTACATTTGCGTGTTCGGAGCGGATCACATCTACCGCATGGATCCCGAGCAAATGGTCGACGCGCACATGCAGTCGGGTGCTGGCGTCACCGTCGCGGCCATCCGTGTACCGCGCGACGAAGCGTCGCGCTTCGGCGTCATCGTGCCCGGTAGGAACGACCGCATCGCGAAGTTCGAGGAAAAGCCGACCAACGCCGAGGGCCTGCCGGACAATCCGAATCAAGTCTACGCATCCATGGGCAACTACGTCTTCAACACGAAGACGCTCGTGGAGGCCGTGCGCGCGGACGCCGAGAACAAGGACAGCGCTCACGACATGGGCGGCAACATCATCACGGACCTGGTCAACACCGGCCAAGCCGCCGTCTACGATTTCTCGAAGAATCACGTGCCCGGCTCCACCGAGCGAGACGCCGGCTACTGGCGCGACGTCGGAACCCTGGACAGCTACTACGACGCGCAGATGGATCTCATCAGCGTTCACCCGGTGTTCAACCTGTACAACTTTCAGTGGCCCATCCACACCTCGATGGGCTCGCTCCCTCCCGCGAAGTTCGTCTTCGATCAAGACGGCCGGCGCGGCTCGGCGATCGACTCGATGGTGAGCGCGGGCGCCATCGTCTCCGGTGGTACCGTTCGGCGCTCCATCCTCTCGCCGGGGGTGAACGTTCACTCCTACGCAGAGGTAGAAGACTCCGTGCTCATGAACGGCGTGAACATCGGACGTCACGCCATCGTGCGCCGCGCGATTTTGGACAAGAACGTGCAAGTGCCCCCGGGGGCGCGTATCGGGGTGGACTTGGAAGAGGACCGCGCGCGCGGCTTCACCGTTAGCGAGAACGGCGTCGTCGTGCTCGGGAAGGGTGACGTCATCCCCCCGCCGAGCCAGGGTTGAGCGCGTGAAGGTTGCACTGTTATCGCGTGAGTACCCGCCGGAGGTGTACGGCGGGGCCGGAGTCCACGTAGAGTACTTGGCGCGCGAGCTGACGCGCCAAGTGGACTTGGGCGTCTACTGCTTCGGCCAAGATCGCAAAACGTCCGAGGTGCTGGGCTCCTACAAGTCCTGGTCGCAGTTGGACGGAAGCGCGCCGGAGCTGGCCGCGCTTCGTACGTTGTCAATCGACTTGGCCATGGCCAAGGACGTCGCGGGCTCGGAGCTCGTGCACACGCACACGTGGTACGCCAACTTCGGCGGGCACCTCGCGAAGCTCATGTACGGCATCCCGCACGTGATGACCTCGCACAGCCTGGAGCCGCTCCGTCCGTGGAAGGCCGAGCAGCTCGCGGGCGGCTACGCGATCTCCAGCTTCTGTGAGCGTACTGCGATAGAAGCCGCGGACGCGGTCATCGCCGTCTCCAGCGGCATGAAGCGAGACATCCTCAAGGCGTATCCGGCGGTCGATCCGTCACGTGTGCACATCATCTACAACGGTATCGATCTGCACGAGTACCAGCGCGACGAGCGGACCTCCGTGTTGGAGCGTGAGGGCATCGACCCGAGCCAGCCGTATGCCGTGTTCGTGGGCCGCGTGACGCGCCAAAAAGGCATCGTCCACCTGCTCGAGGCTGCGCGCCACATCGACAAGCGCGTCCGCATCGTGCTGTGCGCCGGCGAAGCAGACACGCCGGACCTCAAAGCGGAGGTCGAGGCGTTGGTCGCGCAGCTCGAGGCGGAGCGTGGCGGCCTCGTTTGGATCCAGAAAATGATGCCGCGCCCGGAGCTCATCCAAGTGCTGTCGCACGCGCGCGTCTTCGTTTGCCCCTCCATCTACGAGCCGTTCGGCATCGTCAACCTGGAGGCCATGGCCTGCGGTGCGCCCGTCGTCGCCTCCGCCGTCGGCGGCATCCCGGAGGTCGTAGAAGACGGCAAGACCGGCTACCTCGTCTCCTTCGAGCCGGACGGCACGCCCATGGGGGCCCCCAAAGATCGCGACGCCTTCGCGCGCGCGCTCGCCACGCGCATCAACGAGCTGTGCGAGGATCCAGCGCTCGCTCATCAACTGGGCGCGGCCGGGCGCAAACGGGTGGAAGACCACTTCGCCTGGTCCAGCATCGCGCGCCAAACCGCCCGCCTCTACGAGCGCCTAACCAGCAAGAAGGCCTAGCGCGTCGTACTGCGTTGTCACCTAGCAGCGACGAAGCCGGCCGGGATACGTCGCGCACCGGAGCGGCTGGCTGAGCCATTCGAGGCACTGAGCAGCGACAGCCCTGCCGGAGCCGATTGTCTCAGCCGCGCAGTGTTGTGACCGGGCTTACCCGGACACCGCGGACCATAAGTTAGACGGAACCTTCGAAACGCCGCGGGGGCGCCAACGCACCGCCGCGGTCTCGAAGCTGGTGTGCCGCTTGCAACGCCGGCGTCGTGATCGACCTTCGCGCGAACGCCCGGTGCGGCGCCCAATCGGCCGCGCTGGTGCTTTCGTCGGTCGTGGCGCTATTAAGCTGCGCCTGCGGAGCCGAAAAGCCGGCGGCGCCTGCACCTCCACCGTTGGAGGTGGGGATCGTGGTGTTGCAAGCGCAGCCCATCCTGCTCACCACGGAGCTGCCCGGTCGGACTTCAGCCTACGAAACCTCGGAGGTGCGACCGCAAGTGTCGGGCCTCATTCGGGAACGCGCCTTCGCGGAGGGACAGGTCGTCAAGCAGGGTCAGATTCTTTATCGGATCGACGCGCGCCTGTACCAGGCCAGCGAGGCGCAAGCGCGCGCAAACCTGACCCTCGCGCAGGCAGCGATCGACGCCTCGCGCGCTAGGGCCGAGCGCTACGGAGCGTTGGTCAAGATCCAAGCCGTGAGTGAGCAGGACTACGCCGACGCGCGCGCGAGCGCCGAGCAGGCGGTAGCAGCCGTAGAGCAAGCACGCGCAGCCCTGCAGACTGCCAGCATCAATCTGCAATACACCGCGGTAGCGGCTCCGATAGGTGGGCGCATCGGTCGCTCCCTGGTAACGACGGGGGCGCTCGTGACGGCCAGTCAGACCGAGCCGCTGGCGACGATTCAGCGGCTCGACCCGATCTACGTGGACATGCAGCAGTCTTCGAGCGAGCTCATCGCGCTACGGCGCTCGCTCTCGGAAGGGGGGGCGCTCACGGGGGAGGCAGGCGTCACGCTCAAGTTGCCGGAAGGGAGCGACTACGGCCGTAAGGGTACCTTGCAATTCGCGGAGGCGACCGTCGACCCGACCACGAGCGCGGTGACCCTGCGCGCCCGCTTCGACAATCCGGACGCCGTCCTACTACCGGGCATGTACGTGCGCGCGCTCGTCGAGCAAGCGCAGCGGCAAGCGGCGATCTTGGCGCCCCAAGCCGGTGTGACGCGCGACCCGAAGGGCAACGCTACCGGTCTCGTGGTGGGAGCGGACGATAAGGTCGAGCTGCGGCAGGTTCGCACCTCGCGTGTCGTGCGTGAGATGTGGCTGATCGAGGCGGGCCTCGGCCCCGGCGACCGCCTGATCGTGGAGGGGACTAGCAAGGTGAAGCCGGGGCAACGCGTGAGGCCGGTGCCGGCCGCGGCGACCGCAGCGAGCCCGCCGAGCGCCTCGACGAGCAGTCGCGCCGAGGGCGCCGGCGAACGATGATTTCGCGCATTTTCATCGATCGGCCGATCTTCGCCTGGGTCATCTCGATCGCGATCATGCTGGCCGGCGTCGGCTCCATCTTGCTTCTGCCCATCGAGCAGTATCCGGATATTGCGCCGCCGACGGTCAACATTCGAGCGACGTATCCAGGTGCGTCCGCCGACACGTTGGAGACGAGCGTGACGCAGGTCTTGGAGCAGCAGCTCACGGGGCTGGTCGGGTTGCTCTACTTCGCCTCCAGCTCCAGCTCGCAGGGATCCGCGTCGATTACCGCCACCTTCGCGAAGGGCACCGACCCGGACATCGCCCAGGTGCAGGTTCAGAACAAGATCCAGCAGGCCCTCTCCCGGCTGCCGCAGATCGTTCAACAGCTGGGGGTGACGGTCACCAAGAGCAACCCAGACTTTCTCTTGATCATCGCGGTCTATGATTCGACGGATCGCAGCACCAGCGGTGACGTCTCGGACTTCCTGGTCTCCACCATGCAGGAGGCGATTGGGCGCGTGCCCGGGGTAGGGGACCTGCGCGTGTTCGGCTCGCAATATGCCATGCGCGTGTGGCTCGACCCGGCGCGCTTGGCTGCCAACGGGCTGATGCCCTCCGACGTTCGAGCCGCAATTTTAACGCAGAATACGCAGGTTGCTGCCGGCCAGCTCGGCGCGCAACCCGGCCCGCGCGAGCAAATGCTGAACGCGACCGTGATCGCGAAAGCCCGACTACAGACCCCCGACCAGTTTCGCAACATCATCCTCAAAACTGCGCCGACCGGCGCGCAGGTGCTGCTGGGTGACGTGGCGCGCGTCGAGATGGGTAGCGAGGATTACAGCACGCTGACCCGGGTCAACGGGCATCCGGGGTCGGGGATGGCCATCATGCTGGCGCCCGGAGCGGACGCGCTGGAGACGGCGGAGACCGTCAAGGCCGAGGTGGTGCGCCGTTCGCCCGGCTTCCCCAGTGGTTACGAGTACGCCTTCCCCCGCGACAGCACGGCGTTCATTCGGCTCTCGATCGAGGAGGTCGTCAAGACCCTGCTCGAGGCCATCGTCTTGGTCGTAGTCGTCATGTTCGTGTTCTTGCAAAACTGGCGAGCCACTCTGATCCCGGCCATCGCGGTGCCAGTGGTGCTGCTCGGCACCTTCGGGGTGCTGCAGGCGTTCGGATTTTCCATCAACACGCTGACCTTGTTCGGACTGGTGCTCGCCATCGGACTCCTCGTGGACGACGCGATCGTCGTGGTGGAGAACGTGGAGCGGGTGATGGCCGAGCAACCCGGCATCAGCGCTCGGGAGGCGACCATCGTTTCCATGGGCGAAATCCAAACCGCGCTCATCGCCATCGCCTTGGTGCTCTCGGCCGTGTTCTTGCCCATGGCCTTCTTCGGCGGCTCTACCGGGGTCATTTATCGCCAGTTTTCGGTCACCATCGTCGCGGCGATGGTGCTGTCCGTCGTGGTGGCGCTGGTGCTCACGCCCGCGCTCACCGCCGGTCTGCTCAAGCCTCGCCGTCCGGCAGATGCGCCCGAGCCGGGCAAGCGGCGCTGGCTCGGGCGTTTGAGCAGCGGCTTCGAGAGGGCGTTTGAGCGCATCACCGACGGCTACGTGCGCGGCGTCAAGCGCGTGCTCGCGCACCAAGGCTGGTTCTTGCTCGGCTATCTGGCGCTATCGGCGCTGCTCGCGTTCCTGTTTCTACGGCTGCCTACCGGCTTCTTGCCGACGGAAGACGACGGCACGGCGATGGTGCAGTACACGCTTCCGGCTGGCGCTACGCAGGGCCGCGCCTCCAAGGTGGGGGACGCGGTGGAAGCGTATTTCTTGGGCCCGGAGAAGCACAACGTCGCGGCGCTTTTCAGCATCAGCGGCTTCGGGTTCAGCGGCTCCGGACAAAACACCGGCATGGGGTTCTTGTCGCTCACGCCGTGGGACGAGCGCCCGGGTGCAGGCCGCTCCTCGGCCGCCATCGCGCGACGCGCCACCTCGCAGCTGAGCGGCGAGCGGGACGCGCAGATCATTGCGCTCACACCCCCACCGGTGCGCGGGCTCGGCCAGTCCAGCGGCTTTACGTTGGAGCTGTTGAACTCGTCGGCCTTGCCGCGCGACACGTTTCTGGCACGCCGCAACCAGCTGCTCGGCGAGGCCATCGCAGATCCCCGGCTAGCAGCAGTGCGACCCAGCGAGTTGCCTGACGCCCCATCCTTGCGGGTAACGATCGACGAAGCCAAGGTCGGCGCGCTCGGCATCTCCCAAGACGACGTGTACGCGACGCTTTCGTTTGCGTGGGGGAGCACCTACGTCAACGACTTCGTCGACCGCGGGCGCGTCAAGCGCGTCTACTTGCAGGGGGACGCGCCTTATCGCTCGGAACCGGCCGACCTTGGAAGTTGGTTCGTGCGTTCCAGGAGCGGAAGCATGGCGCCTCTCTCCGCCTTCGCGCAAACGTCTTGGGAGAACTCCCCCGCCTTGCGCGCGCGCTTCAACGGCTTGCCTTCGTTCGAGCTGCAAGGACAGGCGCCGCCCGGTCAAAGCTCCGGAGAAGCGATGGCGCGTATCGCCGAGCTGGCCGGCAAGCTCGAGGGCACGTCCATCGCGTGGAGCGGGCTCTCGTACCAAGAGCGATTGTCGGGCGGGCAGGCGCCGCTGCTCTATGGCCTCTCGCTCTTGGTGGTGTTCTTGTGTCTGGCCGCGCTTTACGAGAGCTGGTCCGTCCCGCTCTCGGTGCTGCTCGTCATCCCGCTGGGGGTGCTGGGCGCGGTGCTGGGCGTCATGCTCCGCGGCCTACAAAACGACGTTTTCTTTCAAGTAGGACTGTTGACGACGATGGGCCTGACCGCCAAGAACGCGATCCTGATCGTCGAGTTCGCGGAGCACGCCGAGCGCCAAGGCAAAAGCGCGACCGACGCGGCGCTGGAAGCCGCGCGGCTCCGGCTCCGGCCCATTTTGATGACGTCCTTCGCCTTCATGTTCGGCGTGTTCCCGCTCGCCATCTCGTCGGGAGCGGGCGCGATGAGCCGTATCGCCATCGGCACCACCGTGCTGGGAGGCATCGTCGCCGCGACCGTGCTGGCCATTTACTTCGTGCCGCTGTTCTTCGTGGCCTTGCGGCGAGTCTTCCGCGCGAAGGCGCCAGCGTGAGGCGGCTCGGGGCGTTGCTCGTCCTGGGCAGCCTCACGCTCGGGTGCAGCATGGCGCCCCGCTACCAACGGCCTGCGGCGCCCATTCCGAAGGAGTGGCCGTCCGGCGGCGCGTACGGGCCCCGTCCGGCGAGCACGACCGCCGCGCTGCGCTACCAAGACGTGCTGCGGGATCCGCAGCTACGAGCAATCATCGCCGCCGGGCTGCGCAGTAGCAGGGATCTGCGCATCGCCGCGGAGAACGTGTTTTCGGCGCACGCCCAGTACCGCATCGCCCGCGCCGGATTCTTCCCGCGAATCGACGCCAACGCCGGCGCGACGTTCGGCGGCGGCGCGTCTTCGTCCGGCACCGCGCTGGGTCCAGCCAGCGGCGGAGCGGGCGATGTCTACAGCATTTACTCCGCCAACCTCGCCCTCACCAGCTTCGAGCTGGACTTGTTCGGCCGCGTGCGCAGCCTCAGCAACTCGGCGCGCGAGGCCTACTTCGCGACGCGCGCCGGCGCTCAGGCCACGCGCCTCAGCTTGGTGAGCCAGCTGGCGCTACAGTACCTCACCCTCGCGGCCGATCGCAGCCAACTCCTGATCGCCGAGGAGACGATGCGCAACGCCACCGCGTCGGCGGAGCTCGCGCGCGCCCGGCTGAGTGGCGGAATCGCCCAGCTGTTGGACGTCCGTCAAGCCGAGACCATCTTGGCGCAAGCTCGCGCGAGCATTGCGCAGCGCCGCAGCGCCGTGGAGCAGGATCTGAACGCGTTGGACTCACTGGCGGGCGCTCCCGTCGATCGCGCCCTCTTGCCACGCTCGCTCGATGACGTTGCCGGGCTCGTAGTCGAGCTGCCGCCAGGCCTCAGCTCGGAGGTGATGCTGCGGCGGCCGGACGTCATGCAAGCCGAATTTCTGCTGCGCTCCGCCAACGCTCGCATCGGCGCGGCCAGGGCCGCGTTCTTCCCCACCATCAGCTTGACCGGCGTGCTCGGCTTTGCGAGCTCCTCCCTCGGGAGCTTGTTCTCGTCGGGCGCATTCGGCTGGAGCGTGCGACCCGGCGCGAGCTTGAACCTCTTCAACGGCGGCGCGAACGCTGCGAACCTGGACTACACATGGTCGCAGCGCCGTCTGTACCTGGCGCAGTACGAGCGAACCATCCAGAGCGCCTTCCGAGAGGTAGCCGATGCGCTGGCTCGTCGCGGCACCATCGACGAGCAGCTGGCGGCCGAACGGCAAGTCGTTCGAGCTGCTGACGACAGCTATCGTTTGGCGGAAGCGCGCTACCGCGGGGGCGTGGAGAGCTTCCTGGCCACGCTGGAAGCGCAGCGCACGCTTTTCTCCGCACGCCAGTCTTTGGTAGAGACCGAGCTAGTGCGGGTCCAGACGCTGGTAACTCTCTACCGAACGCTCGGCGCCGACTCGTTCGATGGTGCCGCCGCGCCTTGAACGGCGTCAGGCGCGGCTTGTTGCCTCGGCCGTGAGCGGAGCGCTGCCCTGCGCTGCTCGGGCCCCGATAGCCCGCGGGTTACGGCGCGCCGAGGCGCTCGCGGTCGCCTAGATACGGGCGGAGCTTGGCGGGCAGGCGCACGCTGCCGTCGGCTTGTTGGTGATTCTCCAGCAGAGGGACAAGGAAACGCGGAGTGGCGAGGGCGGTGTTGTTGAGCGTGTGGCAGTAGCGCACTTTCCCTTGCGCGTCGCGGTAGCGGAGGTCGCTGCGGCGGGCCTGCCAATCGTGGAGGTTCGAGCAGCTGTGGGTCTCGCGATAGAGCTTCTCGCTCGGCACCCACGACTCGACATCGAACATCTTGTACTTGCCGAGTCCCATGTCACCCGTGCAGCACTCGACGACTCGGTAGGGGATATCCAAGTCGACCAGGATGCTCTCGGAGATCTCGAGCAGCGTGCGGTGCCACTTCTCGGATTCTTCCGGATCGTTTTTGCACATGACGTACTGTTCGACCTTGTTGAATTGGTGCACGCGGATGAGACCGCGCACGTCCTTTCCAGCGCTGCCTGCTTCCCGGCGGAAACAGCTGGAGATGCCGGCGTAGCGCACGGGTAGATCTGCTTCGTTCAGAATTTCGCCGCTGTGCAGAGCGTTCAGCGTGACCTCGGAGGTACCGGTGAGGTACTTGTCGTCCGCCTCCAGGTGATAGACCTGTTCGCGGCCGGACGGGAAATGACCGGTGCCGATGAACGCGGCTTCGTTCGCGAAGGCGGGCACGCTCATGGGCGTGAAGCCGCGCTCCACCAGGCGGTCCAGCGCGAAGCGGAGCAGGCTTTGCTCCAGCAAGACGCCGTCGCCCTTGAGCGCGTAGGAGCGCGAGCCGGCTACTTTTGCGACGCGAGCGAGATCGGCCCAGCCATGCTTCTCCAAGAGCGCGACATGATCGAGCGGCGCGAAGTCGAAGCGCGTCGGCTCGCCTACGGTCTTGACGACGACGTTGTCCGCCTCTGAAACGCCGCGCGGCGCGCTTTCCGCGGGGATGTTCGGCACCAGCAAGAGTAGCTCGCGAAGCGCGGCGTCCGCGGCGTCGATGCTCGGCTTGAGGGCGGCGATCTCGTCGCCGATGCGGCGGCCTTCGGCGATGAGCGCGGGACGCTCCGTCGCGCTGGCTTTGGGGATGGCCTTCGCGTTGCCGTTGCGCTTCTCCTGCAGCTCCTGGAGCGTGCGGGAAAGCCCCAGCGCGTGCTGGTCCGCGGCGAGGAGCGCGTCCAAGTCCAGGCTCACGCGCTTGTCGGCGATGGCGCGCTTCACGAGGTCGGGGTTTTCGCGGATCTGCTTGAGGTCGAGCATCGGGGGCGTCTCCCGCCGATGCTTATCACAAGCTCCGCGGCCGGTGCGCTAGGCCGCGATGGTGCAGAAAAGATCGGTCTTTTCGGGGCCCGGAGCGACCTAAGCCCGGCTCTCGCGCGCCGTTGCACGCTTTTGCGCCGCGATCGTGTTTCCTGATATGACCGCAGGATGCGTCCGGCCGTCCCTCGTCTATCGCTCTGGATCTCGCTCGCGCTCGCTGCCGCTTGCGGTGGCACGAAGCCAGCAGAGGCTCCCCGGGCCGAGAATCAGCCCGAAGACGCGCCCGCCCCGAGCGCGCCCGCGGCAGAGGAAGCGACGCCGCCCGCGAGCGCGGACAGCGCCAGGAGCGCGACGGGCGTCCCGACGGAGTGTTTCAAACAGGGCGCGATGTGCTCGCCGGATCCGCAATTCGTCAAGAGGCTGTGTAACGGAAAGTTTCCGTCGGTGGGCTTGTACCTGTTCTCGAATCCCAAGTGGACGCGCGGCTACCTCACGCGCCGCACTAAGGCGTGGAACGCGTCCGGAGGCGCTTCGGATAGCGGCTGGGTGGAGTTCGACGAAGAGGTGCTGATCTTGTACGCGCGAGTGGCCGACGCGGGCGGAATGCAGGTGAGCGGAGCCGGAGGCAGCTTCGACGCCCTGCGTTGGGACGGCTCGTGCGTCACGCTTCAAAGCGAGGAAGTGACGATGTCCAAGGCCCCCTCCCCGAAATACCCTCCGATCGACTTTCGCTATTTGGACGACGACACGCAAGAGGCGCTGCGCAAAGAGGAAAAGATCAACAAAGCGTGGCAAGAGCGCCGCAAAGAGTGCAAGGGCGCGACCAGCGGCGAGGTGAGCCTGAAGTGCGTGAAGGCGGACGAAGCGCTCACCAAGAGCGTGATCGCCTTCGTCCGGGGCGGTGGCAGTTTGCCGGAGCCGAAGAAGCTGCCCTGACGAGGCTTGGTCGGGCCAAGTCTACACCGCGGCAAGGCCGGTCTTGCCGGGCGCGCAGGGCTAAGCCCCGCTCCGAAAGGACACCGCGCCCAGGTTCCATCCGTCCAGCGCGTCGAACGCGGCGCGTCGCGCACCCCAAACGGACAGCTCGCCCACGACCCCGAGCGGGAGCTGGCGGCCGAGCTCACGCGGGGGCGGGCTCGTCGTCCGCGGCGTGCGCTTGGCGGTTTCGGGGCTCGCGGCAGTGCGAAGCGCCATCTCGAGATCGCGTGGTTGCGTGCTCGGAGCGCGCACGCAGTCGACGAGTAGCCCGAATTGACGGCTGGATTTCAATGCTCCAAGGTCCTCGGCGCTTTTTTCCGCGACGGTCAGCTCGTGACCGGGCACGCCCATGGCCGCAGCCAAGGCGCGAGCCACTGCGACCAGCTGCGGCGCCGCGCCATGCACGGCGATGGTCGTGGCGGGGCCGCCCCACGCGGCCGAGCCCTGCGTCTGGAGGGGCAAGCCGCGCAGCCCGAGGTGAAGGAGGCGTGCCGCCGGGATGGCGTCGAGCAGCGATTGCAACGTTCCCGCGGCGCCCCACGCCCCCGCCGTCTTCCCCGCCATGAGCACCGCGAAGCCATACCGTGGCGCTTCGAACGCGACCGCGTCCTTCACCGCCCGGTACAGCCCGCTGCCGAACCAGCCGACGTCGGTTTGACCCGCCTCGAAGCCGCGCAGCAGCTCGGCCAAATCCGAGACGGAGCCCACCTCCATGGCGTCCAAAAACGCGGGACCGCGCGCTGCGTTCAGGTTGCGGGTGAAGAGCGCTCGGCCACGCGCGACCTCGACTCGAAACGCACCGCAGCCGTCGGGGGTGAGCGGTGAGAAGCGCCGTGGCACCAGCGCGAGCAGCGGGCTCGACAGCGTACGCGCTACGGCTTCGGGCGTCGCGCGCGGGAATTCCACCACCATTGGCTCCTTCGCGCTGACGACCGGCGGCTCGAGCTCTCCCAGCAAGCCGACGCCACCTCGCGTACGCGCCCGCGCGAGCGTCGCGGCTACGTCTGCTGCCGTGAGGCTCAGCCCCGACCCGGTCTTGAGCCCGGGCCGAAGCTGGAAGCGACAGCCCGTCGTCTGCTTGAGGGGAAGAGCCTGCGCCAGCGCGGGGTAAGGAGTGCCGGAGGCGTCGAGCGCAAAGAGGGGCTCGAACACCGCGCCGGAAAACAGCGCCGAGAACGCGTCGTTCAAGGCGGAGGGGTCGAGGCTTTCGATGGGATAGGGGACGGAGAGCCGCAGCCTTCCGCCGTACGGAACGCGACCCAGTCCGGCGGCGCGTCCGGCGATCGCCGCTGCGGCCAGCAGCGCGCGGCGCGAAATCACAGCTCCGCGCGTCATCGGAGTAGCCACAGCTCGTCGTTCACGGCCGCAACCAGCGCCGCCATCCCTGGCCCCTCGCGGCGCTGGCAGATGGTGAGCGCGGAGATGCCCGGGGCCGAAAGGTCGAAGCGGAAGGCGGTCTTGCTCTGCCCGAGGGTAACCAAGGTGAGCCGGTCCTTTTCGGACTGCAGCGTGTCGGTGCTGAACAAGAGCTCGAAGGTGCCATCGCTGTCCGCGTCCCCGAGCGCGAGCTGCGCCCCGACTCGCTCTTTGGGAAGTGTGAGCCCCCGTGTCCCCGCCACGAGCGTGCCCGTCTCCAACGCTCGGCCGAGCCAGGCGCCGTTCGCCCCCGCGACGGCGTCCAGGGTCGTCGTGGATGCTCCCGTCGTCGCAAGCGCGCGCGACGCACACGGCCCGGGCTCCGGCGCCAACCCGAGACCGTTACGGATCGCACAGGTGCTGCCCGGTAATGGCAACACGCCCTCGTGGCGCTCGGATACGTGCAAATCAAGGTCCAGAGTCAGCGCGTCGCGGCGGTCGCTCAGCCCGACGCGCAACTTCCCAGCGGCGGTGATCTCCGCGCTGCCCAAGGGCTCGCGGAGCGGGCTCGGCGCGATCGGTGACAGCGTTGACCACGCCGCGCGGGCTCGCTCGACGAACGCCCGGCCCTGCACGCGACCGACGCGAATGAAACTGCGCGACACCAACACCAGCTCCTGGCCTCCATCGGGGCCGAACGGGCCGCACGCCAGCGCCACGACGCCGCGCTCCGGGGACTTCACCTTCAGCGTCTCCCCGACGACTAGTGGGGGGGGAGGTATTAGGGCGCGTAGCTCGGCGTCGAGCGGTACCTCGACGAACGCGTGCCCCTCGCTCTTGGGCTTGTCGCGGCGCAAGCGCTGCCACAAGCCGAGCGCGCGACGCAGCTCTGCGCTGACGCGCAGCACGCCCCCGACCTTCTCCACCGTGAGCTCGACGCGTAGCTTGCGGATCTGGGCGCTGGGGCCCAGCGCGTCGGCGGTCACGCTCCGCAGCCGCTCGCGCAGCGCATCCTGACTCGGAAGCGCGCGATCGCTCTTGACCTCCAGCACGGTGACGCTGGCGCCGCGCGCCGCGTTGCCCAGCTGCTCGGCGAGGCGGCAGCCGACCAGCCCGAGCGAGCCTTGAGTAGGGCGACAGCCCGTCGGGGGCCGCGCCTCTTGTGCCGCCGCCGTCTCGACGAGCGAGCAGGAAGCGGCGAGGAGTAGGGCGCGGGCGAGCGACGAACGGAGAGGCGGCATGCGCGGGCCTATCTTGCCCTGCCTTTGGGCGAGCGCCCCGGGTCTCCGCCCCATGGTCCTGCGAATTTGCGTGTTTTTTATCGGAAGTTCGCTGCCGGCCGGTCTCCCAGTAACGACCCATACAGATGCGCCCCCGAAAAGGACGACGGTTATGATAGTTCGGTACACGGTTTGTTCGCGCCCCTTCACCTCGCCGCCGGCGCGCGCCGGTACTCCCGCTCCTTCTGGCTCGTGGTGCTCTCGCTCACCGTGCTGGGCGCGGTGCTGACCCCGCGCGAGGCCCGCGCCCAATGCGTGGACGAAGCGCTCAAGCAGCAGCTCGTCGGCGAGCGCGCCTACCGCGGCGTCGTCCCGCGACTGTTCCAGAAGGCCTTGCGGCACGAAGTATCGGCGCTGGGCGGCTGGTTTGCGGGGGATTTGTCGGACGGAGCGCCCATCTACGGCGGCGCCTACACTTTTCACTTCACCGAAGACTTGGGGCTCGAAGCCGGCTACCTGCGCTCGCGCGAGCACTACGAGCTTTTGGAAGCGCTCTCCAACAGTGCTCCCCAGGTCGCGCTCCTCCGCGCTGACAGTAACCCGATTCAGTTCTTCACCGGTAACGTCGTCTGGTCACTCGCCTACGGCAAGGTGCGCTGGATGGGCGGCGCGATCGGCCGCTACGACTTCTTCCTCTCCCTCGGCGGCGGCGCCACCGTGCAGCCGGGCGACGTTGGCCTGACCGGCTCGGGCGGATTCGGTATGAAGTTCTACTTCACGCAGTGGTTGGCGATGCGGCTGGACGTGCGGGATCTCGTCCACGAGCAGAAGCGCGCCGCTCTCGGCGTCGAAAAAATCGTGAACGACATCACGGCCACCGGCGGGCTCAGTGTCTTCCTTCCGTTCACGAATTAGCGGCTTCGTGCTCGCGGCCCTTTCGAGCGGCTGCTCTCTTACGTTCGTGACGCCTCCGCCCGCGGTTCGGCCCGGCGTTTCGCGTCCGCAAGTCGACTGCACGACCAGCTACCTCTGGCCCATCGTGGATACGGCGCTCTTCGCCTACGAAGCAGCCGGCGTCGCCTACGTCTCGACGCTGGACGAGTCACGCTTTCGCAACTATCCGATCAGCAAGCAAGCCGACATGGCCGTCGGCGCCGCGTTCGCGGCCGCCTTCGCGGGCTCGGCCGTCTACGGCTACGTCGCGGCCGCCGGCTGTCGCCGCATCAAACGAGGGCCGCCGCGGAGTGACTACGTGCCCGGCGTCTCCGACTGACGACCGCCATCGCGCTCAGGGTGGACGCCTCTGACGCGCTTCCTGGAAACGCGCGCCTTTTTCCCGACATTCGCGGCCGCGGGTAGGCTTCGGGCCGCGCTCCTTACGCTTGCAATCGGCTCACGATGGCAGTGAGATGGTGCGCCGGCCCCACCCCCGGGCGCGGCGTCTGGAAAGATTGCTGAATCATGAAGAAACTGGTCCTCCTCCGTCACGGCCTCAGCCAGTGGAATAGCGAAAATCGCTTCACCGGCTGGGTCGACGTGCCCCTCAGCGAGCAAGGTGAAGCGGAAGCACGCGCCGCCGGTAAGCTGCTGCGCGCTGAAGGCTTCGTGTTCGATCGCGCGTACACCTCGGTGTTGAAGCGCGCCATCAAAACGCTCTTCATCGCGCTGGAAGAGCTCGATCAAATGTGGATCCCCGTCACGCAGACGTGGCGCGTGAACGAGCGCATGTACGGCGCTCTGCAAGGCCTCGACAAGGCGGAGACGGTGAAGAAGCACGGCGACAAGCAGGTGCTGGTCTGGCGCCGCAGCTACGACACGCCGCCGCCCCCATTGGACGAGACGCACGAGTTCTGGCCGGGCAAAGACCCGCGTTACGCCAACCTCGCGCCCAGCGACATCCCAAAGACGGAGTGCCTGAAGGACACCGTCGAGCGCTTTCTCCCGTTTTGGGAGAGCGAGATCGCTCCCGCCATCAAACGCGGTGAGCGCGTGATCATCGCCGCGCACGGCAACAGCCTCCGCGCGCTGGTCAAGCACCTGGACAACGTGAGCGACGAGGACATCGTCGAGCTCAACATTCCGACCGGCATCCCGCTGGTCTACGAGCTGGACGACGACCTCAAGCCGATCAAGCCCCGCTACTACTTGGGCGACGCGGCCGCGGCCGAAGCCGCCGCCAAGGCCGTCGCCAACCAAACCAAAGGTAAGTAATGCGCCAACGGCTGGTCCTCTTCTCGCTCGCCTTGGCCACCTCGTTCGGCTTCGCCGCGTATGCGCAGCCCGGCAAGAAGGCAGCGGTGAGCAAAGAAGAGGACCGAGCCAAGGCGGACGCCGCGAAGGCCAAGGCGGACGCCGCCACCACGGAGAAGGCCGCACCGAGCCCTGAAGCGCCCGCGCCCAGTGGCACGGACGACTTGGGTGCGCCGCCGCCGAAGAGCGTTGCGGAGCAGAAGCCGGAGCAGAAGCCGTCGCCGCTGACGCCTTCGCCTCCAGAATTCCCCAGCGGTGCCGCCAAGCCGCCCCCCTTCGAATACGACAAGCTGCTCGGGGACATCGCAGCGCTTCGCAGCCGCGTGGCCGCGCTGACGACAACCTTGTTCGCGAGCAAGCTACGTGTCGTCGTCGAGACCAAAGGTGAGGACGCGCGGCTCGCGAGCTTCACCGTCACGCTGGACGACGGCGTGGTCTTCGCCGCACCAGCGCGCTTCTCGGCCGAGGACGAGCGCACCGTTTACGAGCACGCGGTCGCTCCCGGCCATCACGTGGTCGGCGTCGAGATTGAGCGTTACGACGCGCGCAACAAAGAGTTTCGGACCTGGCAGAGCTCGCGCTTCAGCGTGGTCATCCCTGAAAGCAAGCTCGTGGACACCCACCTGACGATCGTCGACGACTCGGACATGGCCGAGGATTTCCCTGACGACGCGGATGGGCAATACGACTTGCGCGTGAAGCTACGCGCGCGGGTGGTCGAGTGAGAGTCGCCTCCTGGTGGCTTTGCGCGGCCCTGCTCCCAGGCAGCGCTTGGGCCCAAAGTACGCCGCCTACGACGGTGGAAGAGCCCATCACGGAGGCACCCGCCGGGCAGGCCCCCCAATCCTACGACGACGCCGCCGACACCCGCGGAGAAGCGATGCGCGCCTATCAAAAGGCGCTGGGCGCGAAGCAGCTCGCCGCGACCATTCCCCTCAGTATCGCGCGCTTGCGCGACGAGCTGCCCGTCATCGAGGAGAAGCTCGCTACGGGGCGGCGCGACGAGGCGATCGGGGACCTCGTGTACCTGATCGAGTCTCCGCGCTTCGAGCCGTTCGCGAGCTCCGCGGAAGGACGCGCCGCGCTCTTCTCGCTCGGGGACGCGCTAGCGAGCGCGGGCGCCCTTCAGCCCGCACGGGGCTATCTAACCCGTCTGCTCAAGGGGGATCCGGGCGACACGTACTACCGGCGCGCGGTGCGCAGCTTGGTGGACGCGGGGCTCGCGAGTGACCGCCCGGAAGTGATCCTGAAAGACTTGGAAGCGGTGCCGCCGAGCGCGCCGGAGGAGCTCACGGGCGACGTCATGTACTTGCGTGGGCGCGCCGCCGAGCTAGGGAAAAAATCGGACGACGCGCTCGCGGCCTACGCCAAGGTCGGCGAAAAATCGCGCTTTTGGGCGCAAGCGACGTACCTTTCGGGCGTCATTGCGGTCGAGAAGCGCGACTACAAGCGCGGCGAGCAGCTGTTCTGTAAGGTCGCGGACAAGAAGCAGACGCCCAAGCGCGCGGCGCTATTCGGAGGGTCGGAGTTCTTTCGCGTTCGCGATCTGGCGCGCCTCGGCCTCGGACGCGTCGCCCACGAGCAGTACCGCTTCGACGACGCGCGGTATTACTACTACCTCGTCCCGAACGACTCGGAGAACATCACCGAGGCGCTCTACGAGACCGCGACGACGCGTTACGAGGCGAAGGACTACGACGGCGCTCGCCAAGCGCTGGACGACCTCAAGCGCCTGCAGGTCAACCACGTCTACGAAGACGAGTCGTACATTCTAGATTCGTACGTGGACCTCGCGACGTGCCGCTTTCCACAAGCGGACAACAAGCTTGCCGCGTTCATCAAGCGTTACGAGCCGGTGCGCGACGCTGCCCGCCGCATCTCGAAGGACGGCGCCGCGATGAAGGCGTTGGTAGACACCGTGCGCGAGGGGGCGGATCCAGCCAGCGCTGGGGTGGGGGTGCCAGACGAGACCGCGCGGGCACTGGGCTCGTTGCTGCGCATCGACGCCGGCTACGGCCGCGCCGCGCGGCGGCTCTCGCTGTTGGATCACCAGCTGAGCGGCCTCCGGCGCTCGATGAGTGAGCTCACCGAAGCGTCCAGCAAGCTCTCCGCCCAAAAGGAGACGAAGGCCCAGTCCGAGGCGGGGCTGAGCGCGTCGCCGGTGGACAAGGTGACGCGCATCGAGTCGCAAATCCGTGAGCTCAAGCGGCTGCTGCGTGAAGCCGACCGCACCGGCAAGAAGGGCCCGGATCTAGAGCTGCTCGGGAAGGAGGTCGTGGCGCTGGCGCTTCAGGCGAAAGCCGCGCGCGCGTCCCTCACGAGCAGTCCCGGCGGCCCGGGCGCCAAGGGTGTGGATTTGGCCGGACTCATCGCGGGCGACCAGCAGCTAGCGACGGAGCTTTACCAAAAGTCTGCGGCGCTGCGCCTGGAAGCCGAGCAGCAGCAGCTCGAGCTCGCTGGAGACGCGCTACAGCGGTTGGACCTGCGGCTCTCTCGGTTGCTCCGACGCGCGCGGCTTGGTCGCATCGAGACCGTGCTCGGCAAGAAGCGCGCGCTCGAGGTGGAGATTCAGGCGCTGTCGCAGGGCCTTTTACCGCAAACCATCGTGGACTCGCTCGACGCGCAGCGATTTCTGCAAGACGACGAAGAGTTCTGGCCGTTCGAAGGCGAGGATTGGGAAGACGAGTACGTGGGCGGCGAAGGCTTGCGCTGACGCCGTGAGTGCTACGCTGGGCTCGCCATGAGCCTGATCGGACACGCCTATTTGCTTCCCGAAGCGAAGGTCGAAGCTCTGCTCCAGAACCCGGGGGACATCTTCGGAGTCATCGACGGCGCGTACAACGCGCCGGAGCAAGGGTTCGTGGATCTGGACAAGGCGTGGCACTGCTTGCACTACCTGCTGAGTGGCAGCGCTCAGGCCGGCGAAGGCCCGCTCGCGTTCCTGCTCGCCGGGGGCACCCCCGTCGGGGAGGAGGACTTGGGCGGCGCGGGTCCCGCGCGCGTCTTCCTCGCCGCGGAGGTGGCGGTCATTGCGTCCGCGCTCGCAGCGGTAACGGAGAGCTCTCTTCTCGAGCGATTCGACGCGAAAAAGCTCGAAGCGCTGGGCGTCTATCCGGGGCGCTGGGAGCAGCTGAACCTGAAGAGCGACTACGATCTCGGCTACTACTTTGGTCCTTTTCGCGGCTTGCAGCGCCTCACTCAGCGCGCGCGAGACGAATCGCTCGGCATGATCGTTTGGATATCCTGACCCAGCTTGCCCGCTAAATCTCGAAGTTGAAGCCGCGCTTCACGAGGCGCTTGTACTCGGCGCGGTGGAACCGATAGAGGCGCGACGGGCGGTGGCTCACGTTGTCCTGCATTTCGTCCAGCTCCTCCAGGATGCCCATGCGCAAAAACGCGCGGCGAAAGTTCCGCTTGTCGAGCTCGCGTCCGAGGATCGCCTCGTAGAGCCGTTGCAGCTGGCCGAGCGTGAACTTGGGCGGCAAAAGCTCGAAGCCGAGCGGTTGGTAGCGAACTTTGCCGCGTAGGCGCTCGAGCGCCATCGTCAAGATCCCGTCGTGATCGAAGGCGAGGGGGGGCACCTCGGACAAGGCGAACCAGCGCGCCTGGCTCGCGTCCGTCCCTCCCTGCACCGCCGCGGGCCGGACGAGCGCGTAATGCGCGACGGAGACGACGCGCTCGCGTGGATCACGCTCGAGCGAGCTGAACGTGTAGAGCTGCTCCAAAAAAACCTGCGAAAGGCCGGTCTCTTCACGGAGCTCCCGCAGGGCGGCTTGGTCCGTCGTCTCTTCCAATCGGACGAAGCCGCCCGGCAACGCCCAATCGCTCGCAAATGGCTCCGCCCCGCGCTGCACCAAGAGCACCTTCAGAGCGCCCTCGTCGATTGCGAAAACCACGCAATCTACGGCGAGCGCGGGGCGAGGAAACTCGTACGTGTGCGACATGCTCAGCTCTGGGGCGCGGACAATAGCCCGAGCGCGTGCGCAGCGCGGAGCGCGACTACGCGCAAGTGCCCCTCCCTAAAGCTCGGCAGCTGCGCGATGACCTCGGCGAGCGGCGCCCAGCTCAGCCGGCGCTCGGCGGCTCGTACGGGGCGAGCCTCCACCGCGTAGGGAAATACGATCTCGGGCGTGACGCCGGCCGACGGGTGATAGCGGCCTCCCAGCTCGTGAAACCGCGCGACCTCCACGCCGTAACCGCTCTCCAACTGCCGGCGCGTCCACGCCTCCGCTTCGGAGCGCGCCCGGACCGAGCGTGGCAAGCGCCATGCGGGCGTCACCCAAATCGCGCTCGAACCCCCGAAGATCTGCACGGCGGGCAAATCGTCTTCGTCCAAGCCGAGCAGAACGGCGTCCCGGACGCGACGTAGCACCGCACAAGCGACGGTGTTGGTGCTCAGCGGCCCTGGAACGACGTACTCCCGCGCGTGGCGGCCGAGCTCGTCCCCGGAGGGCCCGTGTTCGGAAAAATAGCGGCAGAGGTGCCGCAAAAAGCCGGTCGACGACGGCGCGGAGTCGGGAACGAACGCGCGGCGCGGCGGGAGATCGAAGGTCGTCAGCGGCGGCTCCTGGTCTGGCGGTTGCTCGGCGAGCAAGAGCTCGGCGCCGATCCATGGTCCCGGATCCAGCCGTTGCCGTAGCAAGATCTCGTAAACGTTGAGCTCCAAGCGGGCGTCCGGCAAAGCGCCGACCTGCGCGGCGCGCAGCAGCTGCTGCGCGTCGATGGCGCGCACGCTGCCGCCGGTGCTGAAGCCGCTCGTGTTGTGAGCATCCCGGTTCAAGTAGGTGGGAGGCACCCGCACGTGAACGGCCCGGACCTGCTCGACCAAGCCGCCCGGCGAGGGGTAGTAGCTGGTCGCTTCCATCAAGGTCTCGATCTGGTGGGGGAGGATGCCCGCGGCGTGCTGCAGCGCGTCCTCCACCGTGAGCGCGAGCGGCTTGTCGGTCTGAATCGTTAGGATCGGCTCGGTCACGTACCCGACCGCGCTGCCTTCATCTATCGCCGGATCGGCGTCGTTAGCCTGCAAAACGGGGCGTGGGTGCCCTTTACGGGCGAGCACGAATACCCTCCCGTGCTCTTCGAACCAGGGCACCACGTCCACGGCCGTGCCCGGCCGGCGCACGAGGTCCCGCCGCCCGCCGGACTCGCGGTGACTGAAGCAATGCGTGAGGAGGAAGCCGTTTGGCGGCGCCAGCTCGCCTGAATGGAAGCGTACGCCTTCGTTCGGCGAGACCTTCTCCCCGACGATGAGCACATTGGTCGCGGGAAACTCCAGCGGCTCGTCCTCTAGGGACCAGAGCCGCGCCTTACCCACGAATCGGTGCTGAACGATCCACGGATTGTGGATCGGGAACGACGCGAGCAAGCGCAGCCCGAGCCTACGGTATTCGGCCTCGAAGCGCGGTTGGGTGAAATAGGTGTACTCCTCCAGCACCTCCGAGGCCCAATCCGAGCGGTAGTCCTTGCGAAGCAGAAACTCCACCGCCCACCGCCGCTGGACTCGGTAACGCTCCCAACCCGCCTCGCGCGGCAAAACCTTTTCGAAAACGAAGCCCGGCGCCGACGAGAGCGGCCGGAATTCTCGAGCAAAGCGTTCGAAAAGGCGCGCGCTCGAGCAAGTCTCCGCGGCGTCGGTCTCGTCGCCGTCCGTCGTGGGTAGCTCGAGCAGGATCTCTCCTTCGTCCGGCGCGACGAAGTCCCTAACGATCAGACTCCCGCCGATCGACAGTTGCTCCACCTGCGCGCCGAGCGCGCGCGCCGCCGCTTCATGGTCGTAGCCGTTGAAGGACGTGACATGATGCAGCACGGAGGAGTCGAACACGGCGTCCAGGCTGTTCGGGGGAAACACCGGCTGCGCGATGTCGCCCGCGACGAACTCCAGGTTCGGCAGGGACAGCTTCGCGCGGGCGCGGTCGACCATTTCCGGGTTCACGTCCACACCGATCACGCGCATGCGGGGGTAGAGCGAGGCGAGCGCCTGCGTGCCGCTGCCGGACCCCATGCCCATGTCCGCCACGGTGCCTTCCCCGAGCAGGTGAGCTGCCGTGAGCGCCACCTTCTGGCGCATGCTGCGGTCCATGCCCGCGAGGTAACGTTGGTACGCGTCGCCGTCGCCCCGGTGCTGCTGCGAATAGTCCTGCGCCATGTGCCGGGAACTCTAAGTCGTTTTCGCCCTCGGTTGGAAAATCACTCCTTACTGGCCTAAGTGTGGCGCGAACACTTAGGATAGTGTATAAACAACACTATCAAAAGGAGCGGACCACATGGCAGAAATCAGGAGTTTCTTCTGGATGCGGCACTTGCGGGCGGAGGCCACGAGCTACGTGCTGCACTACCGGCGCGGGGAGCTCCTTCGAGAAGGGCGAGGCCTGGCATTTTGGTTCTTCCCCATGGCCGCGGCGGTGGCAGAGATCCCGGTCGACGACCGCGATCTCAACTACCTCTTCAAAGGTCGCACCCGCGACTACCAGGAAATGGTCGTGCAAGGCGTCATCACTTACCGCGTGATGGACGCGCGGCGCCTCGCCGATCGCGTGGACTTCGCCATCGACCTGGAGCGGGGAACGCACAAGAAGCAGCCGCTGGAGCAGATCGCCGTGCTTTTGACCGGCATCGCTCAGCAGGCGGGGCTGACCGTCATCGCTCGGAGTGAAATCGCGGATCTCATGGTCAGCGGGTTCGGTAAGTTGGGGGAGGAGCTGGCCCGCGCCCTCCACGGCAACGAGGCGCTCGCGGCCTTGGGCCTGGCGGTGCAGACGGTGCGTATCGACGAGCTCAAGCCAACGCCCGAGTTGGAGCGGGCCCTTCAAACGCCCACGCGTGAAACGCTACAACAGCTCGCGGACGAATCCGTCTTCAAGCGCCGCGCTCTGGCCGTGGAGAAGGAGCGCGCTATCGCCGAAAACGAGCTGCAAACGAAGGTGGAGCTGGCCAAGCGCGAAGAGTCGCTCATCGCGCAGAACGGCCAAAACGCCCGCCAGCGCGTGGAGCGCGAGGCCGAAGCGCGCCGGCTCGGGATCGTCGCGGTAGCGGAGGACAAGCGCATCGAGACGCGCGCGACCGTCGAGCGCGCTCAGCTCGAAACGGAAGCGGAAGCCATGCGCAAGCGCGTGCTCAGCGTGGCCGCCGGCGACGAGCTGCGACAACAAGCCGAGGCGGAAGCCGACAAGACCCGCTTCGAAGCCGCGGCCGCAGCCGAGCGACGCAAGCAGGAGGCTGGTGCCCAAGCCGAAACCGAGCGCCTCGTCGGCGGCGCAGTTGCGGAGCGAACGCGGCTGCAGGGCTTGGCTGAAGCCGAGAAGCTGCGCGCCGTGGGGGAAGCGCGAGCGCTCGGTGAGCAGAAGAGGATGGACGCGTACCGGGACCTGCCGCCGCAGGCGGTGTGGGCGCTCGCGGCGCAGGAACTGGCCGGGCAGCTCAAAATCCAGAACCTCACCGTCACGCCCGACATGCTCGGAGGCTTGCTGGAAAAGGTGGCGCGGCTCAGCGTCGCGAAGTTGGAGGGGGGGGGCGGCAAGTGACCCGCGTCCCGCGCGTGGTGATGGTGACACGTCACACGGCTTACGAAGAGCTGCTCGCGCGCCACGCCACCCGCAGTCAGGCCGAGTTTTTTCTCCAGCAGCGCGGTCAGACCCTCTCGGAGGTCGAGGCGGTGCACCATCAGGTGCAGAGCGCGGTGATAACTGTGCAAGCCGCTATCCCGCTCACGTTTCGGCGTAACCTGGTGCTCCGCCACCAGCTCGACAGGTTCTTGTTCGAGCCCGACGACACCATCGTGGTCGTCGGGCAGGACGGCCTGGTTGCCAACGTCGCCAAGTACCTGACGGGGCAAGCGGTGCTCGGCGTCAACCCGACGCCGCAGCTCTTCGATGGCGTGCTGGTGCGCCATTCACCCGCACGCGGGTGCCAACTGCTGCGCGCGGTGGTCGCGGATGATGCGAGGCTGGAAGAGCGTACGATGGTCCAAGTGCGGCTGGACGACGGCCAGAGCCTGGTCGCGTTGAACGA
>JAQSWN010000241.1 GCA_029266615.1 Polyangiaceae bacterium | reverse complement strand
TCGCGCTCGCCGAACGACTTCACTCCGCGTGGCGCCGCGCGACCCTCGCGCTCGCCGAACGGCTTCGCTCCGCGTGGCGCCGCGCGACCTTCGCGCTCGCCGAACGACTTCACTCCGCGTGGCGCCGCCGCGCGACCTCCTTCGCGCTCGCCAAACGACTTCACTCCGCGTGGCGCCGCGCGACCTTCGCGCTCGCCGAACGACTTCACTCCGCGTGGCGCCGCGCGACCTTCGCGCTCGCCGAACGACTTCACTCCGCGTGGCGCCGCGCGACCCTCGCGCTCGCCGAACGACTTCGCGCCACCGCGCGCTTGCTCTGAGGCACGCTCGCCGCCGTCCGAGGGCGTTCGTTCGCCGCGACCGCGAGTCTCTCGCGTTGGCTTGACGAACGCTTCGCCACGAATGTCAGGCCGCGCGAGCGGCCGCCCGTGCGTTTTGGCCGTCTTGGACAGCGGTGCGAGGTGCGGCGCGTGCACCTTCTTGGGCACGCCGTAAACCTTCTTCAAGTCCACGAGCTCGTCGACGGTGAGGGGCCGCCACTGACCGGGCCGCAAATCCTCACTTGTCACGCCCGCGTGGGAGATGCGCGCGAGGCGCATCACAGGAAATCCGGTCGCCTCGCCCAGGCGGCGCACCTGGCGATTGCGCCCTTCGCGCAGCGTGATCTCGAGCCAGGTCTTGTCGCCTTCGAAGCGCAGACGACGCACTTGCGCCGGACGTGTCTCGCGACCGTCGATCTCGATTCGCTCGCTGAACTTCGGGAGCGCGTCGTCGTCCACCGTGCCCTTCACCTTGGCGACGTACACCTTCGGCACCTCGCGCTTGGGGTGGGCGAGCTCCTGAGCGAATTCGCCATCGTTGGTGCAGAGCAGCGCGCCGCTGGTGTGAAAGTCCAAGCGGCCCACCGGTACGACGCGCCCGCCCGCGCCCTTCAGCAGCTCTCGAATCGTCGGACGTCCTTCGGGATCGCTCAACGTGCAGACGACGCCGCGCGGCTTGTGCAGCACGATGTAAACGAGCTTCTCGGCGACGATCGTGTTGCCGTCGACCTCGACCTTGCTCTTGCGCGGGTCGACCTGCGTGCCCAGCTCGCGAACGATTTTGCCGTCCACCCGCACCCGCCCCGCCAAAATGATCTGCTCCGCAGCGCGACGCGACGCGAGCCCTGCCTGGGCCAAAACCTTCTGAAGCCGTTCCATACTGGCGCCGTGCGTAGCACGCCCCGCCTCACCCCGTGCGAAACCCGAAAATTGCCGGGCAAACTACGCCGCACGCCTCGAGCGAGACGAGACTTTCCCACAGGAAGGTCGAAAGATCCGAAGATTTGGAGTGCGCCTCGCCTGCGGCTCGCACCGCCTCGCCTGCGGCTAGCGTGGGGCGCGCTCCCCCGTCGCGGGCGCCAGCGCGGATCCACGACCTATCGAGTTGGATCCGCGAGCGCGCGAACGCGCGCGAGCTGGATCGCCCTCGCCCGACCTTGGCACGATCAGATCACGATCGCCCCTAGAGAGACCGCTTGGGACCAACCGGCGAGGCCGGCGCCGATCTCGCTTCAACCGAGACCGACGCGAGGCGCCCCATGCGAAGACACAAACAAAAACCACGCGAGCGCGTTAGCGCTCGCGCGGTGACACGTGACCATCGACGGGCTTGCCGGCGGCCTCCTCTTGCTTCTTCTTGGCCTCTTCGGCTTCGCGAGCCTTCTGCTCCTCGGCCTTCTCTCGCGCTTCGATATCGCGAAGCGCGAGCTCGTCGCGATCCCAGCGGTCGACGCGGCCGTCGAAGTCCAAATCGACGCCGAGTCGTTGCAGCCGGCCTTCGTCGTAGATCTCCCACTGGTCGGGCTTGCCGTCTTTGTTGGTGTCGCGCTGGGCGCGAGCGAGCTTGCCACCGACGTAGAACTTCACCTCGTCCGGCTGGCCTCGCCCCGCTTTGTCCAGCTGCACCTTGGCGATACGGCCGCGCGCGAAGGTGATCCACGTATCCACCTTGCCGTCGAAGTTCGTGTCGGCCAGCTCGTTCAGCGGCTCGCCCTTGTCCGTGTACGTGCGCATGACGTCCTTTGCGCCGTCCAAGTTCGTATCCACCTCGCGACACAGGAGGACCTTCTTTCGGTCCTCCCCTTCTCCGATGATGGAGTAGACGCGGCGAATGTTCGGCTGCTGCGCGCCCGGCCCACGGACCTCGTTCACTTCGCGGTCCGCGCGGCCCTTGTAGTCGCAACGTGAGGCGTCGTCCGCCGCCACTCCGGACACCTGCTTGTCGGAGATTTTCGGCTGCGTCGTCGCGGCGGCGCCTCCGCCGCAGGCGGTCGTCAATGTCGCCAGAACGAATAGCTTCCAAGCTGCCTGCGCGCTCATTTGGTGGACCCTTTCCCGGCGGGTTGAGCTTCAGTCGGCTTCGCTTCGTCAGCTGGCTTGCTGTCGACCTCCGTCGGCGCAGACGTGGCCTTGTTGAAGTCCGGGCTCTGCGCGGCGGCGGGCGCTTGCCGCTCTGGCGGCACGTAACCGGTCTCTTTGCAGTAATCCACGGTCGCGCCTGGGTCCGGCTTGCCGTCGTTGTTGACGTCGGAGTGAATCATCGGGCACCCCGGCTGCGTGTACTCCCACCATTGGTCGATGACGCCGTCACCATTGGAGTCGCGCTCCGTGCGCGCTAGGGCGCCGGCCTTGTAGAAGTCCCAGGTATCAAGCTTACGAGCCATGCTCGTGGCCTGATCTTTCTCCGTCAGCACGCCCGCCTGATAGCTGGCAATCTCGTCGATCTGGCCGTCCTTGTCGTAGTCGTATTCGCGCCGGCGCAAGCGGCCCGAAGCGTCATTGTAGGAGAAGGCGTCGATCACCCCGTCGAAGTTGAGGTCCACCGCGCGGCACGCTTCGGCGGAGCCACTGCGCACGATGAAGATGTCGGGGCGACCGTCGTTGTTCGCGTCGATCTTCTCCGTGGCTCCCGCGGTGTCGCACTCTTCGTGCTTGATGGCGGTGTCACGTCGCGTGACGCCGCCGGTCGCGGCTCGGCTGCCCGCGCCGGCGGAGCCCGAGCACGCCGTTGCGGCCAGGAGACAGACCAAGCACCCCAGCGCTGCCGCCGGCGACAGTCGTGCCCAACTCCTCGAGACCTCAGTGTTTTTCATGCGCTAGTTCCCAAGCCTAGTTCCCGAAGCGGCGCCCAGCGGCCCGCGTTGCTAGGTTTCGCGTTCTACTCCGCCCGCTGCCAGCCGTACAGCGCGAGCCCCCGTAACGCCGCTAAGTCAATTTATGGAAGTGCTTCAGCAGGGCCAATGACGTCGAGCTCCCGTGGCGCGCTCGGGCAAGCTGCGTTCCAAGCGCCAAGCTTTCTCGTCGCTCGTCTGTAATTGGCGAGAATCATTGAGCAAACATTTCAGCCGCGCTCGCGTCCAGCATTGACAACACGTGTAGGGGCATCTATTGTAACGGCTGGTAACTCGTCCGGCATGTCACGTAACAAGATCTCCACGACCGTCTACATCACGCAGGAGCAGAGCGAGTCGCTGCGGCTGTTGCATGAGCGCACGAAAGTGCCGGTCGCCGTGTACATCCGCGAAGGTATCGACCTCGTGCTCAAGCGGTACGAGCACGCGCTTCCCGGCCAAATGAGCCTGACAGACTCGCCGCCCAAAGCTGCGAAGAAGTAAGCGTTCGGCCGTTCGCCCCGCGGGTGCGCCGCGCCGTTAGTCTAGGCTGGTCGCGCCCCCTACTTGGCGCTAGACAGCCGCGCTCGCTACGCCGCGAGCTTTCCCGGTGCTGCTTCCGTCTCGGGGCTCCACCGTACCGTCCTGCCCCTCCATGCCGACCGACCCCAGCAAGATCAGAAACTTTTCCATCATCGCCCACGTCGATCACGGGAAGAGCACGCTGGCGGATCGCATCTTGGACGTCACGGGCGCCATCACGGCGCGCGAGCAGGTCGACCAGTTTCTGGACAAGCTGGAGCTGGAGCGGGAGCGCGGCATCACCATCAAGGCGCAGTCCGTGCGGCTCAAGTTCCGCTCGCAAGACGGCAACGAATACCAGCTCCAGCTCATCGACACGCCCGGGCACGTAGACTTCAACTACGAAGTCTCCAGCAGCCTTCGCGCCTGCGAGGGCGCGCTGCTCGTCGTCGACGCGACGCAAGGCGTCCAGGCCCAAACCGTGGCCAACGCTTACCTCGCGATCGAGAACAATCTCGAGATCATCCCGGTCCTGAACAAGGTGGACCTGCCGTCCGCGAACGTGGACCACTCCGCCGAGCAGATCGAGGAAGTGATAGGTATCGACTGCAGCGGCGCCCTCTTCGCCAGCGGCAAGACGGGCGTCGGCGTGCGCGAGGTGCTGGAGGCGGTGGTGGCGCGCGTTCCGCCACCCAAGGGCGATCCCAAGGCCCCGCTCCGGGCGCTCTTGTTCGACAGCTGGTACGACAGCTACCGGGGCGCAGTCATTCAGCTCCGCGTGATGGAGGGGACGCTCAAGAAGGGCGACCGCATGAAGTTCATGGCCACCGGTCGCACGTACGACGTGACCGAGATCGGCTGCTTTGCGCCGCACGCGGTGGCCATCAACGAGCTTGGACCCGGCGAGGTTGGCTTCGTCGCCGCCAACATCAAGACTACGGAAGACACGAAGATCGGCGATACGATCACGACCTTCCACGGCGCCGCGACGGAGCCGCTGCCCGGCTTCCGTGAGGTAAAGCCGATGGTGTTCGCCGGCTTCTTCCCGACCGACGCCGCCGAGTACGAGAACATGCGCGACGCGCTGTCCAAGCTGCACTTGAACGACTCGTCGTTCCAGTTCGAGCCGGACACTTCGGACGCGCTCGGCTTCGGCTTTCGCTGCGGCTTCCTCGGCCTACTTCACATGGAGATCATTCAGGAGCGGCTCGAGCGTGAGTACGACCTGGACCTCATCACCACCGCCCCGAGCGTCGTGTACAACGCGTACACCAAGACCGGCGACATCGTCAGGGTCGACAACCCTTCGAAGATGCCCAGCGTGGGCGCCATCGAACGAGTGGAAGAGCCAATCCTCAAGCTCACCGTCCACGTGCCGTCCGAGTACGTAGGCGCGGTCGTGGCGCTGTGCGAGGCGCGTCGCGGCCGCCAGTTGGGCATCAACTACGCCACGAAAGACCACGTCGTCGTGACGTACGAGATGCCGCTGGCGGAAGTCATTTTGGACTTTCACGACAAGCTGAAGAGCGTCAGCCGCGGCTACGCCAGCATGGACTACGAGGTCACGGGGTACCGCGCGGACGACCTCGTGAAGCTGGACATGCTGCTCAACGGCGAGCCGCTCGACGCGCTCAGCGTCATCGTTCACCGCGAAGGCGCGTACGTGCGCGCGCGCGCTCTCGCGGCCAAGCTCAAAGAGCTGGTGCCGCAGCAGCAGTACGAGGTCGCGATTCAGGCCGCGATCGGCTCCAAGATCATCAGCCGCGAAACGGTGCGCGCGCTCCGTAAAGACGTGACGGCGAAGTGCTACGGCGGCGACATTTCCCGCAAGCGCAAGCTGCTCGAGAAGCAGAAAGAGGGCAAACGGCGCATGAAGTCGGTCGGTAGCGTCGAATTGCCGCAAGAGGCCTTCTTGGCCGTGCTCAAACTGGAGGACTAATGATGCAAGGCACCAGCGCGCGAAAGCTCGCGGCGATGGAGAAGGTTTTGTCCGACGTCAACTCGAAAGCGCCGGAGCACGGCCGCCTCTCGTTCGTGGAGACGGTGCCGTTCGGGGCGTCGCTCACCGTCGACCGGTTCCAGATGCAGAACGGCCTCGGCATCCTCCTCTGCGAGGACAGGAGCGCGCCCGTGGTCAGCGTGCACACCTGGTTTCGCGTCGGCTCTCGCCACGAGCAAGAGGGCAAGACCGGCCTCGCGCACTTGTTCGAGCACCTCATGTTCAACGAGATCGAAGGCCGCGGCGCCGGCTTCTTCGACCGCAAGCTGGAAGAAGCCGGCGCGGAGAGCAACGCGTCCACGTGGCTGGACTGGACGCAATACAACATCGCGATCCCGAGGGAGCAGCTTGGGCTGGTCCTCGAGCTGGAAGCAGAGCGGATGAGCAAGCTCGTACTGCGCGAGCCGCAGGTGACGAGCGAAAAAGAAGTCGTAGCCAACGAGCGGCGCTACCGCGTCGACGACGACGTGGAAGGCGCAGTGAGCGAGCTGCTTTGGGCCACCGCGTTCACCAAGCACGCCTACAAGTGGCCGACGATCGGCTGGATGAAAGACATCGAAGGCTTCACCACCGAGGACTGCGAGGCGTTTTACCGCGCTTTTTATGCGCCCAACAACGCAACCCTCATCATCAGCGGTGACTTCAAGCTCGCGGAGGTGCTGAGCCGCGTCTCCAAGCACTACGGGCAACTCCCCGCCTCGGAGCTCCCGCTGGAAGACGCGCAGCCCGAGCCCCCCCAGACGAGCGAACGCCGCGTCGAGGTGAAGAAGCCGACCACCACCGAGAAGGTCGTCGTCGGGTACCACGCGCCGGCGCTCGGCGACTTCGATCACCCGGCCATCTCGCTCTTGTCGGAAGTGCTGTTCGGCGGGCGCGCCAGCCGTATGCACCAGCGCTTGGTGCGCGAGCTGGAGCTGGCGAGCGAGGTGCGCGCCTTCGTAGGTCCCTTCCACGATCCAGGCTTGTTCGAGCTGTACCTGGCCGCGCGTGAAGGCCACACCGCCGAAGAGCTGCTGGCCGCGCTGGATGAGGAGCTGAAGAAGGTCGTGGAAGCGCCCGTGACGTTGGAAGAAATGGCCCGCGCCTCGGCACGCTTCGAGCTCGGGCTGCTCGGCGGGCTGGAGACGGCCGACGGTAAGGCGTCGACGATCGGATTTTACGAGGCCGTGCTGGGACGCCCGGCGGCGGCGTTCGAGCGGCTGGAAGCCACGCGACGCCTCACCCAGAGCGACCTCTTGCGCGCCGCGCGTCGTTACCTGGATCCGCGGCAACGCAGTGTGATCCTGGTCCGGCCCGACCTGAGCAAGCCCGCCGCCGGCGAGGAAGCGGAGGCGGCCGAATGAGCGCAGCGCAGGCTATCGGCGGCGGTCCTCAAGTCTTGGTCGAGACGAGCCGAGCCCTTCCGCTCGTCTCCTTCAGCATCGCGCTCAAGACGGGCTCGCTCCTGGATCCACAAGGCTTGAGTGGCGCGACTCGCATGCTCACTCGCTGGATGCGTCGCACCGCGGGCGGCCGCGACTCGCACGTCATCGACGCCGAGATCGACGCGCTCGGCGGTGCCTTCGGGGCGGATGTCTCGCCGAGCACCCTCACCTTCCAAGGCACCGTCATCACGCGCTCGCTGGACGGCTTGATCCGCATCACGGGCGACGTACTGGCGCGGCCCGGTTTCGCGGAGGCGGAGCTCGAGCGGCTGCGTCGCGAAACTTTCGCCGAGCTGACCGAGTCGCTGGACGACGATCGCGGCTTGTCGCGACGCTGGTTCCGGCAAAAAGTCTTCGGTGAGCACCCGTATGCCCGGTCCGTGACCGGTACGGCGTCGACCGTGGGGCGCATTCAACAAGCGGATTTGAAGGCGCTCTACGCGCGCATCGTGCGGCCGGAGAACCTGATTTTCGCCTTTTCGGGCGATATCGATCGGGCGCGGGCGGAGGAGCTGGCAGCTCAGATCTGCGCGCAGTTGCCGTCCGGCCCCGCACCGACCGAAGACTGCCCCGATCCCTCCGTCATCCCCGGGCGGCGGCTCACGTTCGTAGACAAGCCCGACCGCACGCAGACTCAGATCCTGATCGGCGGGCTCGGTACGCACGCGCACGACGAAGACCATCTCGCGCTGCACGTCGCCAACACCGTGTTCGGTGGGACGTTCACGGCGCGCATGACTCAAGAGGTGCGCGCCAAGCGCGGCTGGTCGTACGGCGCTTATTCGAGCCTGCCCATCGACCGGCGCCGGCAAGCGTTCAGCATGTGGACGTTTCCCAAAGCCGAGGACGCCGCGCCCTGCATCGAGCTCCAGCTTTCGATGCTGCACGACTTGCGCGAGAAGGGCATCACCAAGAAGGAGCTTGCCTGGGCCAAAAAGTACCTCGTGCGGTCGCACGCGTTCGCGCTGGACACCGCGAGCAAACGCGTCGGCCTACTTCTGGACAGCGCGCTCTACGGCTTGCCCGCCGGTTACTACGAAGAGTACATCGAGCGCATCAAGACGGTGACGCTCGAGCAAGCCAACGCCTCGGTCCAAAAGAGACTGTCGGAGGAGGACTTGCTGGTGACGGTGGTAGGGACCGCCGCGCAGATCATCGAGCCGGTGAAGGCCGCGATCCCGAGCTTGGCCTCCAGCGAAGTCGTACCGTTCGACGCAGAGCCGAGCTGATTTCAACCGCTGACGGCCTCGACGACGTGCAGCGCGTCGGCCGTCAGCTGCCAAGTGAAGTAGCGGTGGGGGGCGGCTTCTGGAAAGAGGCTCGCCGTACCGTGATCCAACACCGCGACGGGCGGCCCCGCGGCGCCGAAGAGCGACGCGCCTAGCTCGTCGTCCGACGGCGCTCGCGCGAAGCGCAGCTCGAGCGGCAGCGGCGGCTCGCTCGCGGCTCGATCGAGTGACCATCGATCGTGAAAGCTCGCCCAGCGCCGACCGCGGAGCTCCGGCAGAATGCGTCGTTGAAACGCGTCGCGCCACCCCGTGTGCTGCTCGTCCGAAGAGTCGAGCTGCAGCTGGCCGAGCAGGTTACAGAACAGAACCCGAGCCGTAGGTCGCGCCTGCAGCAGCGCGTCCAGCCCCGGAGCTCCGCTGAGCAAGGGGCTGACGAGCAGGTCGTCGGTCATGTGCGAAATCGGGATCGAGCCCAGCCGACGCCGGAACAGAAAGCGCGCGACGGCGTCCGGCTCGAGCAGCAGCAAGCGCTCGAAGCGCGCCAAGTGCTCGCTCGGCAGGCAGTGCCCCGCGCTTGGCCCGACCAGAATCAGTTCTTCGCCAGGGGGCAATGCCTCCGCGAGCCACGCCGCGACGGCACGCCGGAACGGGAGCCATAGTCGCTCCCGATGGCGGCGAGCGCGCAGGTGGTACACGAGCCCGCCCGTCGGGCTGAACAGCGCCATCGCGCGCTACGGTAGCTCAGAGCCCGTCCTAAATCCCTCCCGTCGCACGCCTGCAGATCGCCTAGCATCCCTTCGTTGCTCCTTCGCCGTCTCCACTACGGCTCGTCGCTACGATTCGGTCTGCTCGCGCCGCTATGGCGGGCTCGGTCCGGCTTCGGACTGACGCTCAGAACCAGCCGAGCAGACCGGCGTTCACGCCAAAGCTGCGGTACGTGAGGTCGTGCTTGTCGATCGGCGCCGGGGGTTTGACGCTGCCGAACATGTCGATATCGAACGTCGGCCCGACGTGAAAGGCGAAGTGGCTCGCGGGGGAGAACGTGAAGGGACACTCGAGCGAGAGCGCGAAGCCCTTCTCGGTGACGTTACCCGGGCTCTGCGTGTGGTACGTGAAGCCGCCTCTCGGCCAGATGCCAACGACGCGGCCAAAAGAGTACGCGTAACCCACGCGAGGCGCGATGAGGAAGGCCTCGTAGTCGCCGCCGTCGCTGTCGACCGAAACGTAGCCGAGCGAGCCGCCGATGCTCAAGTGGTCGATGGGCAGATAGTCGAAGCTGAGGCGCGGGATGTCGAACGGGGCCTGCAGGTTGCCGCGCCATCCGAAGCTTATCGACGTGTAGTCCCGGGTCGTGGGCACGAACTCTTCGTCGCGCTTGGTGCCGGTCACGCCCATCAGACGATCGACCGAGAAGATGGCGTTCCCCTTCTGATCGAATTCCTGCGCGCTGGCGAGCGCCGGCGTGAGTAGCCCAATCGACAGACCCAGAGCCGAGACGAGTTGCTTCATGTTTTCTCCTTCTAAGTGAGGGCTCGTGGGGCCCGACCTTAGCGCGCTTCTTTCTCGAATACACCGCTCAGGCTCGCCTCGAGTAGCAGCCGGACTCAGGCGAATTTCGTCGAAATGCCTGATTTTCGCGTCACAGTTGCAGCGCAGCTTCGAGGCCCTGCAAGAGCTGCGAGGCAAAAAGGCGCGCCTCGGCCAGCGCGGCCGCGTACTCACTCCGCCGAGTGACGACACGTCGCACGTGTCCTTAAAACTTCAGCTTGGGCTCCGTTCCGCTGGGCCTTATGAGGAGACGCGCGCCGCTGTCCAGCTCGAGCTCCAGCAGCGGCGCGGCGCCGAGCCAAGGCGCGCGCGTCTCGGC